>JAGRMO010000070.1:0-9438 GCA_020441205.1 Maritimibacter sp. | reverse complement strand
ATGTTCGAGCGCAAGGGCGAGATCGTCTATGCCGCCTCGGTGGGCGACCACGACAAGGTGTTCGAAGCCGCGCTGGAAGCGGGCGCCGAGGATGTCGAGAGCGACGAAGAGGGTCATGTGGTCTATTGCGCCGGTAACGACCTCAGCGAGGTCTCGGCGGCGATGGACGCGGCGCTGGGCGAGTCGGAAAGCGCCAAGCTGATCTGGAAGCCGACCACCACCACCGAGCTCGGCCTCGAGGACATGCAGAAGCTGATGAAGCTGATCGACGCGCTCGAGGACGACGACGACGTGCAGAACGTCTATGCCAATTTCGAGGCGTCGGACGAGGTGATGGCGCAGCTCGGCTGAGGCGCCCGCGCGAGACCATACGGAAGGGCGCGCCGGGGACGGGGCGCCCTTTGTGTTTCACCTGCGCCCCGGCAGCCCGTTGAGCACGCCGGCCAGCGCGAGGCGCCAGACCAGGCCCTGAGGATATTTCGGATGGTTCGGGATGTCGCCGGGCGGCGGGTCTTTCAGGAACCGGGTCTGTATGCGCCAGCGCGGGCGCGGGGCGTCGCCCGTGAAGCGCGCGTTGACCACGTCGACCCAGAACGGGCCGCGGTCGAAATCCGCGTAGAGGAAGGCATTGCAGCAGGTGGCGACCATGCGCCGGGTCGGCGAGCCGTCGCGCAGGCGGACCGGATCGAGCTTGTCGCGGCCCCGGGTCACCTTGAGGGCGCGTCTGGGGTAGAGCGTCGCCGGGGTGCCGCCGCAATCCTCGCGGAAGGCGGGCGCGCCGGGCAGCGCCTCGAGCCGGGCGGCGGCCGCCTGGCAATCGTCGCAGCAGCACGAGAGCGTGGCGATCGGCGGGCCGTCGAGGGCGATCTCGACGGCGCCGCAGGCGCAGGTGGCGGTTCGGGTCGGCATCGGCGGGCTCGTGGGTCAGGTGGGGTCGACCCCGAGATGACCGGGGCGGGCCGCCCGCGTCAAGCTTCAGTGAAGCGGACCCGGGGGCGGTCCGCCGGCGATGCGGGCGAGGGCGGCGGCGGCCTGCTCGGCTTCGCAGACCAGGCCAGCAGCGACATCGGCGCGCACGATCAGGGTTGCGATCAACATCGCGTCGTCGCGCTCGCCGCGGGCGGCGGCATCGACCAGCCGGGCGAGGCAGGCTTCGTCGGCGCCGACGTGGCGGCAGCTCACATGGTGGCGCATCAGCGCGCGGCGGCCGTAGACCTCGCACAGATCGCTGAGCCTTCCGGCGGCGGCGAGGGCCGCGAAGCCGCCGTGACGACCGAGATCGGCCTCGAACTGGCGACGGTGCGGGCAACCCGCCGCGGCGCCGCAGAGGCGCAGGCAGACCACGGCGGCGGCTTCGAGCGGCGAGAAATCGTCGATATGGCCGACCGGCATGGCGCCACGGCGCGCGGCCGGGCCATGGGCATCGAACGCGTCCGGGTCGTGGCTGTCTTTCATCTGGGGTCTCCCGTCTGGCCTCTGGCTCGCGGGCTTGCCGGTGGCTCGAGGGATACGCGGATAATTCTTATAAATTTACTCAGGTATGTCAAGTGCCCTTGCGCCTCCCGGCGGCTTCGGCTCAAGTCGCGCCATGGCAGAGGCGCGCGCAACAGAGGCGAACCGTCCCGTCGTCGGCGTGCTGTGGATGCTGGCGACCGGGCTGTGCTTCGTCGGCGTCACGGCGCTGGTCAAGCATGTGGGCGGGCGCATCCCGGCGGCCGAGAGCGCGTTCCTGCGCTACTTCCTCGGGCTCGTGTTCCTCGCGCCGATGCTGAGGCCGCTCATCGCGGCGCGGCTCGACGGCCGGGCGCTGATGCTGTTCTCGGCCCGTGGCGTGGTGCACACGTTCGGCGTGATCCTGTGGTTCTACGCGATGGCGCATATCCCGATGGCCGAGGTGACCGCGCTCAACTTCATGAACCCGGTTTACGTGACCATCGGGGCCGCGCTGATCTTCGGCGAGCGGCTGGCGGCGCGGCGACTTCTCGCGATCCTAGCGGCGGTGGCGGGCGGGCTATTGATCCTGCGGCCGGGGTTCCGGGCGATCGAGCCCGGACATGTGGCGATGATCGGTACCGCGATGCTGTTCGCCGCTTCCTACCTGATCGCCGGTCGGATGGCGGGGCTGGTGAAGCCCGTGGTGGTGGTGGCGATGCTGTCGATCACCGTGACCATCGGGCTCGCCCCGTTCGCGCTGGCCAATTGGGTGACGCCGACACTTGCCGAGCTCGGTTGGCTGTTCGGCGTCGCGGCTTTCGCGACCGCCGGGCATTACACGATGACGCTGGCCTTCGCCGCGGCGCCGATGGCGGTGACCCAGCCGGTGACCTTCCTGCAACTGGTCTGGTCGGTGCTGATCGGGGCAGTGTTCTTCGGTGAGCCGGCCGATCACTGGGTGATCCTCGGCGGCGCGGTTATCATCGGCGCGGTGAGCTTCATTGCCTGGCGCGAGGCGGTGCTGCGCCGCCGGGTGACGCCGGCGGTGGTAGCGACCAAGGTGTGACACAGGCAACCGGCTTGTCTGTTTTCGCGAAACAATCCGGTCTGATTGGCCCGACTTCTTCTGTTTCCGACTGGAATTAACCAAGAGTCCCGACCTCGATGTCGCGATTGCGCAGGTTTGTGTCACAGAAAGACGTCGGCGGGCCTGGCCGCTATTCGGGCAGATGGCCGTGGGATTGGCCGTCGGAAACGGGCGTTCCGGCCGGCGGGTGCCGGGTGGGCACGACCGACGCCGCTGGGGCCTCAGCCCCGAGGGTCGAGCAATCTTGCCAGAACCATGTCGCGGGTGATCCGGCCCACGGGCTGGCCGTCTTCCACCACCGCAACCGTCTCAGCCTCGGTGGTGAGCAGCGCCATCACCTCGCGCACCGGGGCGTCGGGGCCGATCTCGGTCAGCGCCATGCCCGAGGGCGGGCCCATCACGTCGCGCGCGGTGAGCACGCCGAGCGGGTTCATATGGGCGACGAAATCGGCGACGTAATCGTCGGCGGGATGGGTGAAGATCTGGCGTGGGGTGCCGATCTGGACGATGCGGCCGCCCTCCATGATGGCGATCCGGTTGCCGAGCTTGAAGGCCTCGTCGAGATCGTGGCTGACGAAGATGATGGTGCGCTTGAGCTTGGCCTGAAGTTCGAGAAGCTCGTCCTGAAGCCGGGCGCGGATGAGCGGGTCGAGCGCCGAGAAGGGCTCGTCCATGAGCAGGATCGGCGCCTCGGTGGTGAAGGCACGGGCGAGGCCCACGCGCTGCTGCATCCCGCCCGAGAGCTCGCCCACCATGTTGTCGGCCCAGTTGGTGAGACCGACGAGGGCGAGCTGCTGGTCGACCTTGGCGCGCCGGGCCGCCTTCTTCATGCCGCCGAGTTCGAGGCCGAGGCCGACGTTGTCGCGGACCGTGCGCCAGGGCAGGAGGCCGAACTGCTGGAACACCATGGCGACGCATTCGCGCCGGATGCGCAGAAGGTCGGGGCCGGAGGCGCCGACGACTTCGGCGGTCCAGTCGCCGTCGTGGATCGTGACCTGGCCGCGCACCACCGGATTGAGCCCGTTGACGGCGCGCAGCAGGGTCGACTTGCCCGAGCCCGAGAGCCCCATCAGCACGAGGATCTCGCCCTGGGCGACGTCGAGCGAGCAATTGTGGACGCCGAGCACCTGGCCGGTTTCCTCCTGCACCCGCGCGCGGTCCTTGCCGGCATCCATCGCCGTCAGAGCGCTCTGGGGATCGCTGCCGAAGACGATCGAGACGTTGTCGAAGGAGACGGCTGGGGTCATGTCGCGTCTCCTTCGGGGACGAACAGAAGCCGGCCGACATTGCGCCAGGCGCCGGTGTCGGTCGGGTGGTTGACGCCGTCGGTGACGACGACTTCGGGCAGGAAGGGGGTGTGGCCGTCGAGGCAGGCGAGGTTGACGCCGATCTGGTTCGGGTTCGAGCGCCTTTTGTGGTGGGTGTAGATGCCGCAGACCGAGCAGAAGTAATGCTCGGCGGTCATCGTGCCGAACTGGTAGAGCGTGAGCTTGTCTTCGCCGGTAAGGTAGGTGATGCCATCGAGCGGAGCCGAGACGGCGACGGCGCCGCGCTTTGCGCAGAGCGAACAGGTGCAGCGCCGCGCGGTCTCGATCCCGTCGGCAAGGCGCACCTCGAAGGTGACCGCGCCGCAATGGCAGCGCCCGTGGAGCGTGTCGGTCATTTGCGTTCCACCCGGAGCATACGGTCGAGGATGATGGCGACGACGACGATGACGAAGCCGCTCTCGAAGCCGAGCGCGGTGTTGACCGAGTTGAGCGCGCGCACCACCGGCACGCCGAGCCCGTCGGCGCCGACGAGGGCCGCGATCACCACCATCGAGAGCGACAGCATGATGGTCTGGTTGAGGCCGGTCATGATCTGCGGCATCGCGTAGGGCAGTTCGACCTTGTAGAGCAATTGCCGGTGCGTGGCGCCGAAGGCCTGGGCGGCTTCCTTGAGCGCCATCGGCGTGCGCGAGATGCCGAGATGGGTGAGCCGGATCGGCGCGGGCAGAACGAAGATCACCGTGGCGAGCAGGCCCGGCACCATGCCGATGCCGAAGAAGACGATGGCCGGGATCAGGTAGACGAAGGTGGGCAGGGTCTGCATCAGATCGAGCAGAGGCCGCATCCAGGCGTAGAGGCGCGGGCGATGAGCGGCGGCGATACCGATCGGCACCCCGAGCCCCATGCAGACGACGGCGGCCGAGAGCACGAGGGTCAGGCTCTCGGTGGTCTCTTCCCAGTAATCCTGGTTGAGGATGAAGAGGAAGCCCACGAGCACGAGCAGCGCCGTCTTCCAGTTGCGCTGCAGCACCCAGGTGAGCGCGAGGAAGAAGGCGATGACGACGAAGGGGTGCAGGTCTTCGGGATAGAGCGGCACCCAGGTTCGGGTGCCGTCGTCGAGCGTGCTGGGGTAGTGCGGCGGCATCTGGAGGACGGCGAGGATACCGTTGATCAGCGTTTCCATCACCCAAGCGATCCAGTCGAACACCGGCCCGCCCACGTCCTGCAGCCAGTCGAAGACCGACTTGGCGGTCTTGCCCACGGGGATCTTGGTGTCGGTCAGCCAGGTCATTCCCATCCCTTTTCCGCCAACCCTGCCAGTGTGGCCCGGCGCGGGCAAGATGCTTGGCGACGGCGTGTACGGAGTTTTGGGTGCGCGCCGCGGGTCACACCGAGAATGCGAGCGTACGCGAGATTTCCCGCAACGGCCTGCCGGACTCGGCAGCCCAGGCGTTGAAGGCGGCCTGGATCGCGGCTTGCGCGCGTTTCGAGGTGGCCGGGCCGTCGATCACGCCCTCGGCGGTGAGGCGGGCGACCACGTCGCGCGACAGGATGAAGCCGTCGCGGCCGATGAAGCGCAGAACATACTGGCCCGTATTGCCGCCGAGCCGGGCGCCGCGCGCGGCCATGAGCTGCATCAGCCCGACCTGGTCGTCGGCCGGCCAGGTCTCGAAGAAGGCGCGGGCCGAGCCGTGGTCGCGGGCTAGGTCGGCGACGAAGACGGCGTTGTCGATGACGGCGGACAGTTTGGCGCCATTGCGGATGACGGCCTTGTCGGCGAGCAGCCGGTCGAGGTCGTCGTCCGAATAGAGCGCGACGCGGCCGGGGTCGAAGCCCTCGAAGGCGGTCTCGAAGCCCGGCCATTTGGCCTCGACCACCTTCCAGTTGAAGCCCGATTGGAAGATGCAGCGGGCCATGGTGGCGAGGATGCGGTCGTCGGTCTGGGATCGGATGTCGGGCGCGTCCGGATCGGGCGCGAGCAGCGCATCGAGCGCCGTCTCGCCGCCCTTTCGTTCGGCCGCGATGGCGCGGATCTGGTCGAAGGTCCGCATGTCTGCCTCCCCGGGTGCAAGGCTCCCGCGCCCGGAGCGCGGGAGCCGCGTGGTCTACATTGCGAGCGCGGCTTCCACCGCGGCGACGGCATCGCCGCCATCCTTGGTGGTCACGCCGTCGAGCCAGGCTTTCCAGGTGTCGGGATTGGCGGCGAGCCAGGCCTTGGCGGCGTCGGCCGGGTCGGCGCCGTCGTTCAGGATCGCGCCCATGATCTCGTTTTCCATCGCGAGGCTGAACACGAGGTTTTCGAGCAACTTGCCGGTGTTGGCGCATTCGGCCACGTAGCCCGCGCGGGTGTTGGTGTAGACTTCGGCGCCGCCGAAGTTGGGGCCGAACCAGTCGTCGCCACCCGAGAGATAGCCCATGGTGAAATTGGCGTTCATCGGGTGGGGTTCCCAGCCGAGGAAGACGATGGGCTCGCCGCGCTCGTCGGCGCGGGCGACCTGGGCGAGCATGCCGGCCTCGGAGCTCTCGACCACGTCGAAGCCTTCGAGATCGAAGGCATTGGCGGCGATCATGTCCATGATAAGGCGGTTGCCGTCGTTGCCGGGTTCGATGCCGTAGATCTTGCTGTCGAGCGCGTCCTTCTGGGCGGCGATATCGGCGAAATCGGCGATGCCGAGGTCCATCGCGGCCTTGTTGACAGCGAGGGTGTATTTGGCGCCTTCGAGGTTCTTCTGCACGGTGTCGACGGTGCCGGCCTCACGATAGGGGGCGATGTCGGCCTCCATCGTCGGCATCCAGTTGCCGAGGAAGACGTCGACGTCGCCGCCGGCGAGCGAGGTGTAGGTGACCGGCACCGAAAGCACCTTGATGTCGGTTTCGTAACCGAGCGCGCCGAGCAGCGTGGTCGCCGCCGCGGTGGTGGCGGTGATGTCGGTCNNTCGGTCCAGCCGACATCGGAGAAGGTGACGCTGTCGCATTGGGCGAAAACGGGCCCGGCCGCGAGGATCGCGAGGCCGGCGAGGCTGTGCTTGAGTTTCATGATGTGCTCCCTGTATTGTTGATTGGCGAGTCAATCAATATTGTCGCGGGTCACCCCGGGCAAGAGTGGAGGTGGTCCATGCCCCGAGTCGGAATGGAGCCTATAAGGCGCGAGGCTCTGGTGAAAGCAACCATTGCCGAAGTGGGCCGGAAAGGCTCGCTCGACGTCACCGTGGCCCATATCGCGGCGCGGGCCGGGGTCTCGTCCGGGCTCGCGCATCATTACTTCGGCGGCAAGGAAGACCTGATCGTCGCGGCGATGCGGCACATCATGCAGATCTACGGCACGGCGGTGCGCGACGAGCTCCGGGCGGCCGCATCGCCGCGCGCGCGGGCCGCGGGGATCGTGCGGGCGAGCTTCGGGCCCGCGAACTTCGCGCCCGAGGTGGTCGCCGCCTGGCTCAGCTTCTACGTTCACGCGCAATCGGCGACCGGGGCGCGACGGCTGCTCGGCATCTACCAGCGCCGGCTGGTGTCGAACCTCGCCGATGCATTGCGCCCGCTCGCGGGCGAGCGGGCGCGCGACCTGGCCGAGACGCTGGCGGCGCTGATCGACGGGCTCTACATCCGCCATGCGCTGGGCGATCTGCCCGACGGCGCGGCGGCGAGCGCGCGGGTGATCGGGGTGATGGACCGGCTGCTGGAGGCGGCATGATGTCCCGGTTGCGCATCCGCTCGACCGTACCTCCCGCACGGGGGCTGCGATGATCCCCGACTACGTCGTCGTCGGCTCCGGCAGCGCGGGCTCGGCGCTCGCCTACCGTCTCGCAGAGGCGGGGCGCTCGGTCGTGGTGATCGAATACGGCGGCAGCGATATCGGCCCGTTCATCCAGATGCCGGCGGCGCTGTCCTACCCGATGAACATGGCGCGCTACGACTGGGGTTTCGAGAGCGAGCCGGAGCCGGGGCTCGACAACCGCCGCCTCGCGGTGCCGCGCGGCAAGGTGCTGGGCGGGTCGTCTTCGGTCAACGGCATGGTCTGGGTGCGCGGCCACGCGCGCGACTTCGATCATTGGGCCGAGGCGGGCGCTGCGGGCTGGGCCTACGCCGACGTGCTGCCCTATTTCCGCCGGCTCGAACATTGGCACGGCGACCGGCCGTCCGACTGGCGGGGCTCCGATGGGCCGCTGCATGTGCGTCGCGCGCGGCAGTGGAACCCGTTGATGCACGCCTTCGTCGAGGCCGGGCGGCAGGCGGGCTATCCGGTGACCGAGGATTACAACGGGCACCAGCAGGAGGGGTTCGGCGCCTTCGACATGTCGGTGCACAACGGGCGGCGCTGGTCGACCGCCAACGCCTATCTGCGTCCGGCGATGAAGACCGGGCGGGTGCGTATCGTGCGCGGGCTTGCGCGCCGGGTGGTGATCGAACAGGGCCGCGCCGTCGGTGTCGAAGTGGCGACCGGCGGTCGCACCGAGACCATCCGGGCGGGGCGCGAAGTGGTGCTTTCGGCCTCGTCGATCAACACGCCCAAGCTGCTGATGCTGTCGGGGATCGGTCCCGCGGCGCATCTCGCGCAGCACGGGATCGAGCTCGTCGCGGACCGCCCGGGCGTGGGGCAGAACCTGCAGGACCATCTCGAGGTCTACGTGCAATACGCCGCGGCGCAGCCGATCACGCTCTACAAATACTGGAATCTCGTCGGCAAGGCGCTGATCGGCGCGCAATGGCTGTTCACCAAGACCGGCCACGGCGCCTCGAACCAGTTCGAGAGTTGCGGCTTCATCCGGTCGCGGGCGGGGATCGACTATCCCGACATCCAGTTCCACTTCCTGCCCATTGCGGTGCGCTACGATGGCAAGGCGGCGGCCGCCGGGCACGGGTTCCAGGTCCATACCGGGCCGATGCGCTCGCCCTCCAAGGGCGCGGTCACGCTCAAATCGGCCGATCCGGCCGCGCCGCCGCGGATCGTGTTCAACTACATGAGCCACGAAGACGACTGGACCACGTTCCGCGCCGCCCTACGCCTCACCCGCGAGATCATGGCGCAACCGGCGATGGCCGGGCACGTCAGGCACGAGATCCAGCCCGGCCCGGCCGCCGTCAGCGACGATGCGCTCGACGCGTTCATTCGTGAACACGCAGAGAGCGCCTATCATCCCTGCGGCAGCGCGCGGATGGGGGCGGCGGACGATCCGGGCGCGGTGGTCGACCCGGAGGCGCGGGTGATCGGCGTCGACGGGCTCCGGGTGGCCGACAGTTCGATCTTCCCCCGGATCACCAACGGCAACACCAACGCGCCCTCGATCCTGGTCGGCGAGAAGGTGGCCGACCACATGCTTGGCCGGGTGCTGCCGCGCGACGGGCGCGGCCCCTGGATCCATCCCGACTGGCAGACGTCACAGCGCTAGCGGGCGCCCCACGCGCGCTTGGGCAATTCGGCCGCCGATTTGATCGGAGTCAAAGCGCGACCGCGCATCGGGGCTAGGCTCATGGCAAGGAACGAGAAAGAGGAGGGCCCTGCCGATGCCCAGGATGCTGCACCATCTGGCCGATGAGTTTCCCGAACATGCCGACCGGATGGTCGCGCTCAAATCCGCCGATGAGGCGTTCGCCAGGCTCTACGACGAATACCACGAGATCAACGCCAAGGTGATCGAGGCCGAGACGCTC
>JAGRMO010000069.1:15820-19201 GCA_020441205.1 Maritimibacter sp. | reverse complement strand
TCGTCACCGGCGGCGCCGGCGGCATCGGCGCCGAGGTCTGCCGCATCATGGCCGCCCAAGGCGCGCGGATCGTGGTCGCCGACATCGCCCAGGACCGCGCCGTGGCCGTGGCCGACGGCCTCGACGGTGAGGCCATCGCGCTCGGCGTCGACCTCGCCGATGAGGCCAGCATCAAGGCGATGATCCAGACCACGTTTGACCACTTCGGCCGCCTCGACGTGATCGACAACAATGCCGCGCTCCTGACCCCGGAAATGGCCATGCGCGACGGCGATATCGAGCACATGGCGACCGAGGATTGGGACGCCACCTTCGCCGTCAACACCCGCGGCACGATGATCGCCTGCCGCGAGGCGCTGAAAATCATGACGCCGCAAGGCAGCGGGGTGATCATCAACACCGCCTCAAACCTCGCCCTCCAGGGCAACCTGATCCAGGCCGCCTATTCCGCCTCGAAGGCCGCGGTGATCCAGATGACCCGCTCGATCGCCACCTCTCACGGCAAACGCGGCATCCGTGCCAACGCGGTGCTCCCCGGCCTCACCGGCACCGAGGCCGCGCTTGCCCACCTGCCCGACGAACTGCGCGCCACGGTCGAAGAAGAAACCCTCACCCCCTATCTTGGCGCACCGGAAGACATCGCCCATCTGGTAGCCTTCCTCGCCTCCGACGAGGCGCGCTACATCACCGGCCAAGCCTTCGCCGCCGACGGCGGCACCTCGGTACATATCCCTGGCTTTGCCCGCCTTTCACGTTTCATTCAAAATAGCTGAGCGATCAGCGAAACTGTCGTCCCCGGCACTGGCGCGGACCGTTCACCAATTGGCGTGAATCGATTGCCCGTTGAGCCACACAAGGAACGGTTTGCCGTGTTGGGATGAGGAAATGATCGGGCCATCGAGACGCGCGTGGCGACAATGAAACATCAAGCACATCCGAATCCAGACCTTCAGTCGCGCCACAGACAAGGTCCGCTTCCGCCCAAAGCGACTGGTTCCAGAGTTGCGCAAGGTGGTCGCTTTGGGCTCGCAACGGCCACGCGGCAGCGCAGCGCACGGTCCTACATCACCGTAGAAGGACGCCGTAGGCATGGTATTCGTAGTTCATTCTTTTTCCCCAGTTGAGTTGAACTGGTCGGGGAAACGATGCGATCCTTCCTTGGCCGGAAACGCAGAGGCGAAAAAATCGGCTTTCACCAATTGAACAAAGGAGGGAAGTCTGTCGACCCGCTGTCGTCCCGACGCAGAACCAGACAGGGCCGAGATATCCAGGAAGCACAAACTTTCAATAACTATCAGTGGCTTATAGTGGTGCCCGGGGGCGGAATCGAACCACCGACACGAGGATTTTCAATCCACTGCTCTACCCCTGAGCTACCCGGGCACGGGTGAACGGCTTGCGTTCGGGTGGGCGTGTTCTAGTGGGGCTGCGGGCGGCTGTCCAGCGGAAAGTGCCCGTCTTTTCCGGGGCCTTTCAATGCGCGCGCGGTGACTGTTTTTCGAGCTCCGCGGCCGCCTCGTCGAGCGCGTCGGGGTCGTCGTCCGGCACCGCGTAGCTGCCGCTCAGCCAGCGGCCGAGGTCGACGTCGGCGCAGCGTTTCGAGCAGAACGGGCGGTAGCGCTCCACCGCCGCCTTGCCGCAGATCGGACAGCTCACCCGAGCACCTCCCCGAGCGGCCGCCGTTCGCGCTTGCGCTGGAGCTCGTAGAGCCCGAGCGGGGTCCAGCCGGCGAGCGCGGTCTCGACCGGATCGGCGCGGAACGCGGCGCGCAGCACCTGTTCGAGCCCCGCGCGCTCCTTCTTCGGCATCGGCGCGAAATCCACCGCGATCTGCCCGCCGAGCCCGCGGCACCGGAGCTGGCGCGGCAGATCTCGGGCCAGTGCGATATTGGCCTTGAGCCCGGCCGCGGGCGAACTGTCGCCGCCTGTGTTCACGTCGACCGCCACCAGCGCCCGCGTGGGCTCGACATAGGCCGTGGCGCCGCCGGCGAGCCGCACCAGTGGCTGGCGCATCTCGTCGATGAGCTCGGCCACGCCGTGGGCGGCGAAACTCCCCGCCCCCTCGGCGAGCACCTCGGGCGCGGGCCAGTCGCGCCAGGCCAGCGCATGGGCGTCCGGCCCCTCGACCAGAAGCTCGGGCATACGGCCTTCGGCATCTCCCAACACCGCCTGGGCCAGATCGCGCACCGAGACGATATCGTCGGCCACCTCGTCGTCTTCCGCCGCCTCCGCCTCCGAGCGAAGGATGAGCCCGGTCGCGCCGCACTCGCCCATCACCGCGCCGGCGATCTCCCGAAGCCGCACCCGCGCCTCCTCGTCGCGGATCCGGCGCGAGAGGTTCAGACCCGGCGCATCCGGGGTGGCGATCGCATAGCGCGACTTGAACAGAACCCGTTCGCTCACCGGCACCGCCTTGCCGGACTCGGCCCAGCCGGTAACCTGGACGAGCAGCGCCTGTCCGGGTTTCAGCCCCTTGGCCCCGCGCAGGAACCCGGTGCCTTCGGGCAGCCGGACGAACATGCCGCCCTGCCCCTTCACCGGCCGATCGCAGATCGCGCGAAAGATCGCACCGGGCCGCGGCCTCGCGTCATCCGCATCAATCAACAGATCGTGCAACCGCCCGTCGACCAGACGCGCCGCCGCCAGATGGCCGCCGACCTCGTCGAGTGCGACGACGCTGCCCTTCATGCCCAATGCCCGTGAACGGGGTAGCCGGCGGCGATCAGCAGCGCCGCGGTCTCGGCCACCGGCAATCCCATGACCCCGGTATAGCTGCCCTGGATCCACGGGATGAAGGCGCCCGCCGGCCCCTGGATCGCGTAGCCGCCCGCCTTCCCCGCCCAGTCGCCGCTCGCGAGATAGGCGGCGATATCGGCCTCGGTGAGCCGTTTCAGACGCACCTGTGTCACCACGTCGCGGGTGCGCAGAAGCTCGGGCGTGCGCACCGCGACCGAGGTAATCACGTTGTGCCGCCGCCCCGACAGCGCGCGCAGGAAATCCCCCGCCTCGCTCGCATCCGCGGGCTTGCCGAGGATGCGTCGGCCGAGTGCCACGGTGGTGTCGGCGCAAAGCGCCACTTCGCCGGCCCCGACATCCATCGCCTGGGCCTTCTCCACCGCAATCCGGTGGCAATATTTCAGGGGCGTCTCGCCGTGCTTCGGGCTCTCGTCCACATCCGGCGGACACACCGCGTCGGGGGTGATTCCGAGCGTCAGAAGCAGTTCGGCCCGCCGAGGCGAGCCGGACCCGAGGATCAGCCGCGGGCGCGCGCCCACGTTACTTGAAGCGGAAGTTGATCCGACCCTTGGTCAGATCGTAGGGCGTCATCTCGACCTGAACCCGGTCGCCGGCCAGAACCCGGATGCGGTTCTTGCGCATCTTG
>JAGRMO010000069.1:0-15789 GCA_020441205.1 Maritimibacter sp. | reverse complement strand
TCCAGCTCGACCCGAAACGTCGCATTCGGCAGGAGTTCCTTCACGACGCCGGGAAATTCGAGCAGTTCTTCCTTGGCCATGGTGTCTCCTGTATTGGGTGCCCGCCCGATGCGGGCGAGCCCCATATGGTCCCATATGCGTGCAAATTCAAGCCAAATTCCGGGGACTGTCACCCGAGCGTCACGGTTTCGACCGGCCTGGCCCGTCCCGGGCTTTCGGCCCAATGCCGCAGGGTCTGCACCTGGCCTGCCGTCCGCACCGCGGTGAGCCGGGCGAGATCGACCTCGGCGATCACCCAGCCGGCCCGGTTCATCGCACCCTCCGCGATCACCCCGTCGGCCGGGAAGCCGACGTCCGGCGGGCCGAAGATCCCGGCCCTGCCCGCGTTCTCGTCGGCGAAGGCGCACCAGGGAGCGGCGCCCTGCGTCGGCGCCTGTACCACGATGCACTGGCCCTCGAGCGCCCGGGCCCGCGCCCCGATCCGCACCCGGGAATAGCCATGTTCCAGCTCGGTCCAGGAAGGCACCAGCAGGATCTCGGCGCCGGCCTCGACAAGTCCGCGCGCGAGCAGCGGGAACTCGGCATCGTAACAGATCAGCACCCCGATCCGGCCGATGGCGGTCTTCATCAGCGTGAGCGGCGCGCCGGGCGACAGCCGCACCGGATCGCGCTCCCACGGCGTCATGATCTGTTTGTCATGGGGACAGCGCGCGCCCGAAGGGGTGAGGAACATCGCCCGGTTGACCCAGCGCCCCGCCTCGAGACAGGGGCCGGAGCCCGCGAGGATATGCACCCCGTACCGCCGGGCGAGCGCGCCGAGCCCATCCCAGTAGCCGGGCAATTCGGCCGAAATCGCCCGCATCGCCGCCCCGATATCGCGCGCCGCCGCCCCAGCGGGCCCGGCGAGCTCGGCCGCGCCATACTCGGGAAACACCAGAAGCTCCGCCCCCTCCTCCGCCGCTTCCGCGACCCAGGCGCCATACTTCTCGACCACGCCAACGAAACCGCCGAAATGGTCGATCGGGTAGCAGGCGGCGGCGATTTTCAGGCGGCGGCCCGCTTGCGGCGCATCGGCCCCCGACCCGCCGGCCCCTGACCCCGCCACGCCTCAGCCCTCCCCGGAGCCGTCGTCGTAGTCTTCGTCCGGCAGCGGCGGACCGAACCGCGCGAGCATCCGGTCGCGGATCTGGTTGCGGGTCTGGCGGTAGGCGTCGAGCTTTTCGTCGCGCTTGGTGCCGAGCCCGGTCGGGTCGAGCACCGGCCAGTATTCGACCTCGAGATGGTGAAACCGGGTGAGCTCCAGCACCTGGCGCTGGCTCGCCGGGCTGAGCGCGACGATGAGATCGTAGGAGCCGACATCGTCGCCCCATTCCTGCAGCTGGTCGAACGAGCGCGCCTTGTGCTGGTGCAGCGCGACGCCGATCTCGTCGCAGACCGCGACGGCGAACCCGTCAACGTCCATCTCGCTCTTCACGCCGGCGGACTGGACATAGACCCGCTCGCCGTAGAACTTCTTCATCATGCCTTCGGCCATCGGCGAACGCACCGCGTTGTGATCGCAGCAAAACAGGACCGATTGCGGCAGGCCGTCGCTCACGGATTATCCCCAGTGCAGCACGCAGATCAGGGTGAACAGGCGACGCGCGGTGTCGAGGTCGATCTCGGCCTTGTCCTCGAGCCGCTCCATCAGCACCCGGGCGCCCTCGTTGTGGATCCCCCGCCGGGCCATGTCGATGGTCTCGATCTGCGCCGGCGGCAGGGTCTTCACCGCCTCGTAGTAGGCCTCCCAGATCTGGAAATAATCCTTCACCACCTGCCGGAACGGACCGAGCGAGAGGTGGAACTCGCCGGCCGCCTCGCCGGCCTCGGTGCTGATGTCGAACACCAGCCGCTTGTCGCGGATCGAAAGATTGAGCGCGTAGGGTCCGGCCGGCGGCACCTTGTCGCCCCGGGTCGCGGGCACGAAGCTGTTGTCTTCGAGAAGGTCGAAGATCGCCACCTTGCGTTCCTGCTCGATCTCGGGCGTGGGCGGCGCGAGGCCGGTCTCGTCGATCTCAATCCTGGCGATGCGGTTCATGGGTTCTGTCCGGTTGTTTGCCCGTCAGGCGTAGCCGAAGGCGCGGCCCTGCACAACGGGAGGGTTGCGCCCCGGGCGCGGCCCGTGGCGACCGGCCGGGGGACGCCGCCGCATCCTCCCGCCGGGGGCAGAGAAGTCGAAGCGGGGGGCGCTGCCCCGTCATCCCGCAGGGATGCGAACAAGACGAAGCGGGGGGCCAGCCCCGTCATCCCGCAGGGATGCTATCGAGACGAAGCGGGGGGCCAGCCCCCCGCACCCCCCGGGATATTTCAGGACCAAAGAAGGACGGGACGGAAGCCGGGCGAAGGGTGGGCGAACTCGGACAGGGGGCCAAGGCTCTGTTTTTACTTGAGATAGCGCTAACACTACTTCGCCCGGGCGAACCTCGCGGGCGGGCTCATCCGTGGGGCTCAAACCTCGTTGAGCTTGTCGAGCCGGGCGCGGACGCTCAAGCCGTGAGCTTCGAGGCTTTCCGACCTGGCCAGGGTCTCGGCCGCCGGGCCGATTGCCTTGAGCGCCGCCGGCGTCATCTTCGCCACCGTCGTGCGCTTCATGAAGTCGAGCACCGAGAGGCCGGACGAGAACCGCGCCGAGCGCGCCGTCGGCAGCACATGGTTCGGGCCGCCGACGTAATCGCCGATCGCTTCCGGGGTCCAGGCGCCGAGGAACAGCGCGCCGGCGTTGGAAATCCGCCCCGCGAGCCCCTCGGGATCGGCGACGCAGAGCTCGAGATGCTCGGGCGCGATCCGGTCGGCGAGCGCCGCCGCCTCGTCGAGATCGCGCACCGTGACGACGGCGCCGAAATCGCGCCAGCTCGCGCCCGCGATGGCCCGCCGCTCGAGCGTTTCGAGCCGCTTCTCGACCGCCGCCGCGACCGCCCGCCCGAAGCCCGCATCATCGGTCATCAGGATCGCCTGGGCGCTCTCGTCATGCTCGGCCTGGCTCATCAGATCGAGCGCGATAAAATCGGGATCGTTGTCTCCATCCGCGATCACCAGGATCTCGGACGGTCCGGCGATCATGTCGATCCCCACCCGGCCGAACACCCGCCGCTTGGCCGCGGCCACATAGGCGTTGCCCGGGCCGGTGATCTTGTCGACCGGCGCGATGGTCTGAGTGCCATAGGCGAGCGCGGCGATCGCCTGCGCTCCGCCGACCCGATAGATCTCGTCGACGCCCGCGATCCGCGCCGCCAGCAGCACGGCGGGGTTCACCACCCCGTCGGGCGTCGGCACCGTGACCGCGAGCCGCTTCACTCCCGCCACCTTGGCCGGCACCGCGTTCATCAGCACCGAGGAGGGATAGGAGGCGAGCCCGCCCGGCACGTAGAGCCCCGCGGCCCCAACCGCCGTCCAGCGCCAGCCGAGCGTTGCGCCGTCAGGATCGGTCCAGGACGCATCCTCCGGCATCTGGCGGACGTGATAGGCCCGGATCCGCTCGGCGGCGAGCTCGAGCGCCGCGCGTTCGGCCACGGGCACCGTCGCCGCATGGGCCTCGATCTCGTCGGGGCAGAACCGCAGCGTTCCGGGCGTGAGCGCGAGCCGGTCGAACCGCTGGGTGTAGTCGATCACCGCCGCGTCGCCCCGCTCGCGCACCGCGGCGATGATCGCCGCGACCGCTTCGTCGACATCCGGCGCATCCTCGCGCTTCATCCCCAGAAGCGCGGTGAAGCGGGCCTCGAAATCGGGCGCGGTGGTGTCGAGAAACTGGGGCATCGGGGTCTCCGTCGTTTGGCCCGGCATACCGCCACGGCGCCGGAGCCTCAAGCGTCGAGCCGCAGGATCATCCGGTACTCGTCGGCAAAGCCGTCGTCCCGGCGCAGGGCGCGCGGCGTGAGCCCGACCTGTTCGAACCCCGCCCGGCGATAGAACCCGACCGCGCGGGCGTTGGTCGTCACCACGTCAAGCTCGATCTGCAGGATCCCCGCGGCGCTCGCGTCGCGCACCACGCGCGCGAGCAGCGCGTCCGCATCGCCCTGGCCGTGGCGCTCGCGGCGGACGAAGAACGAATAGAGCCCCGCACGGTGGTCTTCGACCGTCCCCGACGGCCCCAGCGCCCGCCACGAGGCCGAGCCGGTGATGCTGTCGCCGTGAAACGCGCCGTAGGTGTGGCTGGTGGCCAGCCGGGCGCGGTGGTCGTCGTCGCTCTGGTCATGAAACGCCGCCAGCGTGCGGCCGAAGGCGAGCGGCGCTTCCTCGAGCGCGGCGCGGCGGATCTCCTTCCAGAGCCCGACATCCCGCGCGGCAAGCCGGCGGATCATGCCTCGGGATGTTCCGGCGCGCGGTGCGATGGGGCGGCATAGGGCCTTGTCACGTCCTGCAGGGTGACGTCGAGCGCCTCGACCTCGAGCGCGATCGCCCCGTCGCCCGCCAGCGTCAGCACAACCCGCCCCGTGCCGTCATCGCCCGGCTCGAACGCGATGGACAAAAGCGACAACACGTAGTCCTTCTCGCCTCTGTCCACCCCCTGGGATTGCACTTTCGCGACATCTCCGAAGGCAAGCACCGTCTGCACCCGCTCGACCGGGCGGCGCCGCGCCGCGGCCTTGTCGCGGTCTTCCCAGCGGAACCGGTTGACGAGCAGCGCGAAGCGGCGGCGGCGCGGCTGCCAGGCCATTTCGGTGATCGGGAACACCGCATCCTGCACCAGCGCCGAGATCACCGCGAGATCTTCGACATCCTGCGCGATGAGCTTCAGCGGGCGCTCATGCGCGTCCTCGAACTTTGCGTCTTCGACCATCAGCCCTTCACCCGTTCGATCACCGCGCCCACACCGCGCAGTTTGCGCACCACGTGCTCGTAACCGCGGTCGAGATGGTAGACCCGGCTCACCACGGTCTCGCCCTCGGCCGCGAGGCCGGCGAGAATGAGGCTCACCGAGGCGCGCAGATCGGTGGCCATCACCGGCGCGCCCTTGAGCCGGCCCACCCCCGTGACCGTCGCGGTGCCGCCCTGCAACTCGATCTCGGCGCCCATCCGGGTGAGCTCCGGCGCGTGCATGAAACGGTTTTCAAAGATCGTCTCGTGCAGGTGGCTGACCCCCTCCGCGGTGCACAAGAGCGCCATCATCTGCGCCTGCAGATCGGTCGGGAACCCGGGGAACACCTCGGTGGTCACGTCCACCGCCTGGATCCGCGCCCCGGGCGCGCGGCTCACCTTGATGCCGGCCTCGGTCTCGGTCACCTCGACGCCGGCCTCGCCGAGCTTCTCCGCAAAGCTCGCGACCAGCGCCAGCTCGCCGCCGAGGCATTCGACCTCGCCCCCGGCGATGGCGGGCGCGAGCATGTAGGTGCCGAGCTCGATCCGGTCGGTCACCACCCGGTGGGTGGCCCCGTGCAGCCGGTCGACGCCCTGGATCTCGATCCGGCTGGTCCCCTCGCCCTCGATCTCGGCCCCCATCGCCCGCAGGCAGCGCACCAGATCGACGATCTCGGGCTCGCGCGCGGCATTGTCGAGCACCGTCGTGCCCCTGGCCAGCGTCGCCGCCATGACGATGTTCTCGGTCGCCCCTACCGAGGGGAACCTGAGCGCGATCTGCGCCCCCTTGAGCCCGCCCGGGGCCTTGGCGTGGAGATAGCCGTCCTTGAGCTCAATGGTCGCGCCCAGCGCTTCGAGCCCGTCCTGGTGCAAATCCATCGGCCGCGCGCCGATGGCGCAGCCGCCGGGCAGCGACACTTCCGCATGCCCCTCGCGGGCGAGAAGCGGCCCGAGCACGAGGTTCGAGGCCCGCATCTTGCGCACGATGTCATAGTCGGCCCGGGTCGAGGTGAGATCGTGCGACGACATCGCCAGCACCTGCCCGTCCTGCAGTGTCGCGGCGTCGGCGCCCAGGCTTTCGAGGAGCAGCGTCATCGTCTTGATATCGGAGAGCCGCGGCGCATTGGTCAGGATCAACGGCTCGTCGGTGAGCAACGTCGCCGGCATCAGCGCGAGGCAGGCGTTCTTCGCCCCGGCGATGGGAATCTGCCCCGAAAGCGGGCCGTTGCCCGTCACCACGATCGAATCCATGCCTGTCCCCTAGTTCTCGTCACCCGGCCCGTCGGCGGTTTGCCCGTCCCCGTCGGCCCGCGCCCGGGCCTGCGCCTTGCGCCGCGCCATGTTGGCCTTGAGCGCGGCCTTGAGCCGCTGGTCGCGGTCGGGTTTGGGCTTGCGGCCCTCGGAGGCTGCGGGTTTGTCGCTCATGGCGCCCTCTCTAGCGCAGGCGCCCGAAGCCGTCCAGTTGCGCTTGGCGCGGGCGGCCGAGGGGCGCCGAGAGCGGAGCGCGGCACGTCCGGCGCGGCCGCCGGAACCGCCCGGGAGTTTGCGCTTGCGTGGCCGGAGAAATGCGTCTAATCAGCCGCCCACGGTCCGCCGCAGTAGCTCAGTGGTAGAGCGCACCCTTGGTAAGGGTGAGGTCGGGAGTTCAATCCTCCCCTGCGGCACCATCTTCCTCGACACGAGACCGGCGACGGCGGCTCCGGCCCCCCCGATGCGTCACACGCTGATGACGTCGACCGCCTGGCGGCTTTCCTGCCCGCCCGCGCCGCGCATCGCGCCCCGCACCGGGGCGACGTCGTCGTAGTCGCGCCCGCGCGCGATGGCGATATGGTCGGTGCCGGCCCACATCTGGTTGGTCGGGTCGTATTCGACCCAGCCCATCTCCGCCCCGACCCAGGCCGAAACCCAGGCGTGCATCGCGTCCGCGCCTTCGAGCCGCGGCTGGCCGGCGGGCGGCACGGTGCGCAGGAACCCCGACACATAGCCCGCCGGAATGCCGATGCCGCGCAGGCACGAGATCATCACATGGGTGAAATCCTGGCACACCCCGTGGCGGTTGGCGAAGGCCTCGGTGGCGGGCGTGTCGACATCCGTCGCCTTGGCGTCGAACCGCATCGTCGCGTGGATCGCCCGGCCGACCGCCTCGACGGCTGCGAGCACCGTGGGCGCCCCGGCGATGGCGTCGCGGGCGAAGGCGGTCATCGCCGGATCGGGCGCGGCGCGGCGCGAGGGCGCGGCGAAATGATGCGGCGAGGCGGGCGCGAGGCTCTGCACCCCGGCAAGCTCCGCCCCGAACAGCCCGAGCGGCGGCGACAGATCGAGCCTCGGCGCCGGCGCCAGCCGCTCGACCCGCGCCACCACCTTGAACACCACCTCGCTGATCGGCCCGTGCCAGACCAGCGAGGTGACGGAGTTGCCGAAGAAATCGACCCGCTCGCTGCGTTCGGGCGGCATCGGATGCACGGTGAGGAGCCGCGACAACACCCGCTGTTCGCCCGCAATGTCGCTGGGCAGCAACCGCACCAGGTTGCGCGCGCGATCGGTCGGCGCGTCATAGGCGTAGTCGATGGTGAGCTTGACGTCGTAGAGCATCGCCTTACCGCAGGAAATCTTGCGACACGAGGTCGGAGAGCCGGGCGAGCCCGGCCCGGATCTCGCCAAGCATCCCGGACGTCACGTCCTCGGGCGCAGCGACGTCGAGCGCGGTCCAGAGCGGCAGCAGCAGGCGCAGGATCTCGCCGGGCCGTCCCGCCTCGACCGCCCCCGGCAGCGCCTCGATCTGGTGCTTGAGCTCGCCCAGCTGGAACAGCACCGAACGCGGGTTTTCCGCATCGAGCGCGAGCAGATCGACCACCGTCTCGCGGCTGGTCTCGACCCGGTAGCGGCGCTGATGGGTAATCACGCTGTCGGCCACCTCGACGGCGAGGTCGAGCGAACCCGCCGGCGCCTCGGCCTCGACGAAGGCGGCAATCAGCGCCGCCATCCCGTCGGCGCGTTCGAGCGCCCGCCCGATCGACAGGAACCGCCAGCCCTCGGAACGGTACATGTTCTCGTGCACGAGGCCCGAGAAACCGGTGATCTTGCGCAGGAGCACGCGCATGACCCCCGCCGCATCGTCGCCCGGCTGGGCGGTCTGGGTCATCTGCCGGGCGGTCTTGGCCAGATCCTGCAACGCGAGCCACCCATCGGTCGAGAACCGGTCGCGGATTTTGGCCGCGCAGCCGCGCGCCGCGTCGAGCTGCTGGATCAGCGCGCCCGGCACCGGCTCGGACAAATCGATGCCGAAACCGGTGACGAATGCATCGAGCCGGTCGAGCCGCGGGTCTTCGGCCGTGCCGATACCGGCGAGCCGCAGGTGGTAGGACCGCACCAGCCGCATCGCGCCTTCGCAGCGCTCGATATAGCGGCCGAGCCAGAACAGGTTGTCGGCCGCCCGCGCCGGCAGCGTGTTCTCGGCCTGGCGACGGAACGGCGCGTCACCGCGCCGAGCGAGCGTAAGCGGCGGCACATCGCGGTCGGAGACGATCCACACGTCGGCCACCCGCCCGCCGCGCTGCATCGCCAGCGCCGTGGGCTCGCCCTCTGGACCGATCCGCGCATAGCCGCCCTTCATGAAGGTCCAGCCCTGCGGCGTGCGCGCCGCGAACACCCGGATCGTCATCGGGCAGGGCCGCACATGACCGCCCGGCGCATCCGCACCCTCGTCCTCGCGCCAGGCCGGCGTGGTTGACAGCGTCACCGCCTCCTGCCCCACCAGGAGCCCGCCCTCGGCCTCGATCCAGGCCTCGACGGCGGGCCGCGCAAGCCCGTGGAAATCGCCGCCGGGCGCGGTCGCCGCAGCGAGATCGAAGGGCAGATTGACCGCCTTCGCCGGCCCGATCAGCATCCGCTCGGCATTGTCGAGCACATAGGCGCGCTCGGCGGCGCTGCCGCACCACCAGGTGGCGATGTTGGGCAGATCGAGCGGCCGGCCGGTCAGAACTTCGCTGATCCGGGGCAGAAACGCCATCAGCGCCCGGGTTTCGAGCACTCCCGAGCCGAGCGCGTTGACCATGGCGAGCTGGCCCGCGCGGATCGCCTCCATCAGCCCCGGTGTGCCGATCCAGCTGCCCGGATCGAGCTCGAGCGGATCGGCGAAACTCGCGTCGATCCGCCGCCAGAGCACGCCAAGCGGCTCCGGCCCCTCGATCGTGCGCAGCATCGCCTGCGCCTCCTGCACCAGGAGGTCTTCGCCTTCGAGCAGCGGAATGCCGAGATAGCGGGCGATATAGGTGTGTTCGTAATAGGAATCGTTCGCCGGACCCGGCGTGAGGATGCCCACCCGCTGCCGCCGTCCGTGATCGTCGACCGCGAGCTCGCCGAGCGCGGTGCGGAAATCGCTGAAGAACCCGGCGAGCCGGTGGATCCGGGCGCGCGGGAAGCTCTCGGGAAAGATCCGCCCCGTCGCCATCCGGTTTTCGAGCGCAAACCCCGCCCCCGACGGCGCCTGCGCCCGGTCGCCGAGCACCAGCCACGAGCCGTCGGGCGAGCGGCCGATCTCGAAGGCGAGGAAATGGAGGTAATGCCCGCCGCGCGGCCGCACCCCCACCATCGGCCGCAGCCAGGCCCGGTTGCCGGCGATGAGCTCGGCCGGCAGATGCCCCTCGCTCACCAGCCGCCCTTCCCCGTAGAGATCGGCCATCACCGCTTCGAGCAGATCGGCGCGCTGCGCGAGCTCGGCCGAGATCGCCTCCCATTCGCGCTCGTGCAGCACCACGGGGATATGGCTCAGCGGCCAATCGCGGTCGGTGTTCGGATCGTGCGAATATTGCCGGAAATAGACGCCTGCATCGCGCAGATACTGGTCGGCCCGGCCGAACCGGGCGCGCACTTCGTCGGGCGAGAGCCGCGAAAACGCCTCGACGAAGGGCCGCCAGACCGGGCGCATCCGGCCCTGCGCGTCGTAAAGCTCGTCCGCCACCCCGGCCACGGGTTGGTACCCGTCGAGATACGGATGGTTCTGGCTGAGCTCTGCGGCGTCCTGCATCCGGACCCTACGGTCAAATAATCCCCCGGTTACATGAGACCCACCGGGCGGCGCAGGTCAAGCGTCATCGGAAACTCGGGATGCACCGCCTCGGGTTCCGGCCGGTAGTCGCCCACCGCGTGGCCGAAAGGCTCGAACCGCGCGAGCCGCCGCGCCTCGGCCTCGTAGCCGTTGACCGGGAAGGTCTCGTAATTGCGCCCGCCGGGATGGGCCACGTGGTAGGTGCAGCCGCCGATCGCCCGGCCTGTCCAGTCGTCGTAGATATCGAACACGAGGGGCGTGTTGACCGGCAGCGTCGGGTGCAGCGCCTCGCCCGGCTGCCAGGCCTTGAACCGCACCCCGCCCACGGCGACGCCCGAGGTCTCGACCCGCGCAAGCGGCACCGGCCGGCGATTGCACATCACCCGGTAGCGATCCTGATGCAGCGTGGTGAGCTTGACCTGCAGCCGCTCGACCGACGAGTCGGTGTAGCGCACGGTGCCGCCGATGGCCCCGGTCTCGCCCAGCACATGCCAGGGCTCGAGCGCGGTCTTGAGCTCGAGATGCACCCCTTCGGCCTCGATCTGGCCGCAGAACGGAAACCGGAACTCCTCCTGCGCCTCGAACCAGACCGGATCGAGATCGTAGCCGTGGCGGCCGAGATCGGCGAGGAGCGCGAGGAAATCCTGCCACAGGTAATGCGGCAGCATGAACCGGTCGTGCAGCACCGTTCCCCAGCGCACCGGCTTGCCCTCGACCGGACTTTCCCAGGCGCGCGCGATGATCGCCCTGAGCAGCACTTGCTGGGCGAGGCTCATCCGCTCGTGCGGCGGCATCTCGAAGCCGCGAAACTCGACGAGGCCGAGCCGCCCGGTCGGCCCGTCGGGCGAGAACAGCTTGTCGATGCAGATCTCGGCCCGGTGGGTATTGCCGGTGACATCGGTGAGCATGTTCCGGAGCAACCGGTCGACCAGCCAGGGCGGCGGCGTGGCGCCGTCGCTGGGTGGCTTGATCTGCGCCAGCGCTATTTCGAGCTCGTAGAGCGTATCCTGCCGCGCCTCGTCGATCCTTGGCGCCTGCGACGTCGGCCCGATGAACAGGCCCGAGAACAGGTAGCTGAGCGACGGATGGCGCTGCCAGATCAGGATCAGCGACTTCAAGAGGTCCGGCCGGCGCAGGAACGGGCTGTCGGCGAGCGTCGCGCCGCCGACGACGACATGGTTGCCGCCGCCGGTGCCGGTGTGCCGCCCGTCGATCATGAACTTGTCGGTCCCGAGCCGGCCCTGATGCGCCTCCGCGTAGATCGCCTCGGTGGTGGCGACGCAATCCTCCCAGCTGTGCGCGGGGTGGATATTGACCTCGATCACGCCGGGATCGGGCGCCACCCGGATCACGTTGAGGCGCGGGTCGTGCGGCGGATCGTAGCCCTCGATATGCACCGGCATCCCGAGCGCCTTCGCGCTCTTCTCGGCCGCCGCCACCAGGTCGAGGTAATCCTCGAGCGTCTCGGTCGGCGGCAGGAACACGCAGAGCCGCCCGTCGCGCGGCTCGACCGAAAGCGCGGTGCGCACCACCCCGCCCACGGTGTCGAGATCCTGCTCGACGATCTCCTGCCCGGGCTCGGCCGATTGCGCATCGCTCATCGCTTGCGGACGGGACTCGCTGACCGGCGGCACGAGACCTTCTGCGGCGGCCTCCGCCTGCAGCGCGTGGAAATCCGGCAGCTCGCCCCGCTCCACCGCCGGATCGGTGACGAAATGGTAGGGGTATTGCGCGGGCGACACGTAAGGCAGCGCCTTCAAGGGCAGCCGGAACCCGGCCGGGCTGTCGCCGGGCACCAGGAACAGCTTGCCGCGACGGGTCTTCCACTTTTCCGACCGCCAGCGCCGCC
Organism: Maritimibacter sp.; assembly: GCA_020441205.1. GTDB lineage: Bacteria > Pseudomonadota > Alphaproteobacteria > Rhodobacterales > Rhodobacteraceae > Sinisalibacter. The sequence continues at coordinate 4,060 of JAGRMO010000069.1, read as the reverse complement.
CGGGCGCCCCCTTGCTCTGCCACGGCTGGATCGGCAGCACGTAGCCGGTGGGCCTGTCGAGCCCGCGCTCGAACACGCGGACGAACCGGGCGCGGTCCTCGAGGTTTTCGAGCTTGTTGTCCTCGGGGGTCACGTTGGCGGGCAGGTTGCCCTCCTTCAGCATCCATTCGGCCGGATCTTCGTAGACCGGATGCACGAAATCGTCTTCCAGCCCGAGATGCCCCGCGATCCCCGCGAGCAGCTTCTGCGCCTCGTCGGCCCCCGCCCCGGTCTCGTCGCCCTCCCTGGCGATCAGGCTCTCGTCGGTCCAGACCGGCTTGCCGTCGCGCCGCCAGAACAGCGAGAACGTCCAGCGTGGCAGGCTCTCGCCCGGATACCACTTGCCCTGCCCGTAATGCAGGAAACCGCCCGGCGCGAAGCGATCGCGCAGCCGCCGGATGAGCCCATCCGCAAGCCCGCGCTTGGTCGGGCCCACGGCGGCGGTGTTCCACTCGTCGCTCTCGAAATCGTCGATCGAGACGAAGGTNNGTCGGCTCGCCGCCCATGGTGAGCCGCACGTCGTTGCGCGCAAGGCTCTCGTCCACCTTGCGGCCGAGCGCATTGAGCCGCTCCCAGGCCGCGTCGGAGAACGGCTTGGTGATCCTCGGATGCTCCGACACCCTTGTGATCTGCATGTCGAAGTTGAAATCGACCTGCGGCGCCCCGGCGCTCTCGAACCCGCCCGAGATCGGCGCGGCGTTGCGGTAATGCGGCGTGGCGGCGAGCGGGATGTGGCTTTCGCCCGCCAGGAGCCCGGACGTCGGGTCGAGCCCGATCCAGCCCGCGCCGGGCAGGAACACCTCGGCCCAGGCGTGCAGATCGGTGAAATCGTGATCTGTCCCCGCCGGGCCGTCGAGCGAGACCACGTCGGGCTTGAGCTGCAGCAGGTAGCCCGAGACGAACCGCGCGGCGAAGCCCAGATGGCGCAGCGCCTGCACCAGCAGCCAGGTGCTGTCGCGGCACGACCCCGAGCCCTTGACCAGCGTCTCCTCGGGCGTCTGCACCCCCACTTCCATCCGGATCAGATAGTCGATCTCCTTCGCGATCCGCGCGTTGAGATCGACCAGGAAATCGACGGTGCGGGTCCGCGAATAGTCGATCTTGCCGAGGAACTGCGCGAGCAGCGGTCCCTCGGGCTCGGGCGTGCGGTAGATGACGAGATCGTCGGTGAGCTCCGGCGGATAGGCGAACGGCCAGAACTCGGTGCTGTCCTCGACGAAGAAGTCGAACGGGTTGTAGACCGTCATGTCGGCGACCAGATCGACCTCGATCTTGAGCTCGCGCACCGGCTCGGGAAACACGAACCGCGCCAGCCAGTTGCCGTAGGGGTCCTGCTGGTGGTTCACGAAATGCCCGCCGGGCGAGACCTTGAGGCTGTGCGAGATCACCCGCGTGCGCGAATGCGGCGCCGGGCGCAGCCGGATGATCTGCGGACCGAGCGTGACCGGCCGGTCGTATTTGTAGTGAGTCAGGTGATAGATGCTGGCGTGAATCGCCATTGGCGCCTCCTTCGGGGGTCTTGCGCCAAGGCTAGTGGGGCCGCACCGCCCGTACCACCCGGGAAACCCCCGCAGGACGGCCCCGGGAGCGGATTTCCCCATGCCCCGCACGGGCTGCCCAAAAAACGGGCAATGCGCCCCGGCTGCGGCTCGGCATCCGCGCGAACTGCCGGGCGATTCTGCGGCCGGACGCGGGAAATTAACCACCTCCGCCCTGCCAAACCCGCCGGCGCGCGCCACGGCCCCGTCGCGCCGCGTTCGAGCGGTCGAAGGTGGATGCGGAAATATGGCCGAATTCGGGCACACGGCCGCCGATCAGAATATCACGTTTTCGACAATTCGCCCTTTTCCTCAGGCTGGAAATACAATGCGCCCCCCGAGACTCCGGGCAGAATTGTGGCAATACCGTGGCGAAGGTTCGGCCTTGCGAACAGGCTTTCCGCCACCCTTCGCTGGCGTGAATCCGGCCGGTGGACTAAACCAAAAGATGAAGGAGGGTAAACCTATCGCGTCAAAAGCGATTGTTTCCACATTAACGGCAATTTAGGGTTGTGTGCCCGAAATGGGCGAAAATAGCGTGAGGCTATGGGGCGGAATCAGGAGATAGATGAGCTGTTGCGCGAGCTCGGCGAGCTTGCAATGGGCGGGTACTTCCTCGCCCTGCACGTGCGTTTTGCGTCTCCCCTGATGATGTTCCAGACCTTCGATCCCGCCTGGATCGAGCACTATACCCAAAATGCTTACGCCCTGCGCGATCCGATCATCGCCTGGGGCATTTCGCGGAGCGGCGCCACCCGCTGGAGCGACATCGACCTGCCCGACCCCTTCGGCATCATGAAAGAGGCTGAGGACTACGGGTTGAAGTTTGGTGTCGTCATCTCCTGCGGTCCGATGACGTCACGTACCGTCGCCTCGATCGGCTCCCCGGCCCGGGAATTCTCGGACGAGGAGATCGCGGCGATCACCGGCATCGTGCTGCGCCTTCACCACGAAACCCAACCCCCCGATCACCTGACCAACGCCGAGATTGAGGCGTTGAAAGTGGTTGCCTCCGGGGAGCGCTACGCCGCCGGCGCGGCGCGGCTCGGCATTTCCGAGTCCGCCCTCAAAGCCAGGCTGGCGACAGCGCGCAAGAAGCTATTCGCGAGAACTTCGGCCGAAGCCATCCAGCGTGCGAAGGACTACCGGTTGCTCTGAAGAGAACGGGTGGTTCAGTCGACAGAAGATGCGCGGGCGGCCAGGCGAGGTTGCGCGGATAGCGACTGCAACCCTGACTTGGAGACAACACATGCAGACAACGACGCTTTCGTTCGCCAACATACACAACCATGGCGAGCTTTTCGCAAACCTTCTTCGCGCGCGGCGGCAGAGTTTCATCGTCCAGAACCGCTGGGACCTTCCCGAGGCGATGGGCATGGAGTTCGACCAGTACGACACGCCCGCGAGCCGCTGGGTGGCCGTACACCAGCTTGGCCGGATCTACGCCGGCATCCGGCTGACGCCGACCACGGCGCGGGTGGGGATCTATTCCTACATGATCCGCGACGCCCAGCGCGGGCTGCTCGACTCGATCCCGCAGGATCTTCTCTACGACGAGGCCCCGGTGGCCGAGAACGTCTGGGAGAGCAGCCGGGTCTTCGTCGCCCATGACACGCCCGAGAAGCTGCGCCGGGTGGTGCACCTGCACCTGATCGACGAGATGACCAAGGCCGCGCGCGATCTCGGCGCGACCCAGGTGCTCGGGCTGATTTCGGCGAGCTGGCCCCGCTGGGCCAAGCGCCGCGGGCTCGACGCGGTCGGCGCCGGTCCGGTGATGCAGATCGAGGGCTCGGCCAACCAGGTCGTCTCGATCAACCTCGCCGACAAGATGCACTAGGATGACGCGCCCCGGCCCGGCGCAGGTCGGGCCGGGGGTATCACGGAATTTTTCCATGGATTTCGTTATTTCAGCGGAATATGGTTAGATATTCCGGAGAAGAATCACGAATGGATGATATCGACCGCAGGATCTGCGACCTCGTGCAAGGCGATGGCCGCCGCACCGCCGCAGGCATCGCCGAGGCCGTGGGCCTGCCGCTCTCGACCGCCGCCGACCGGCTGAAACGCCTCCAGGCCACCGGCGCGATCCGCGGCTGGCAGGCCGTGCTCGACCCCGCTCTGCTCGGTGCAGGGCTCTGCGCCTTCGTGCTCGTCGACATGCGCTTCGACGGCGAGGCCGAGGCGGTCGACGCCCTGCGCGCCCACCCCGAGGTGCAGGAGCTGCATCATATCTCGGGCCCCCATTCCTACCTGATGAAGCTGCGCCTCGCCGACATGGCGGCGATGCAGGCCTTCCTCGCCGAAGCGGTCAAGCCGCTCGCCGCGGTGACCCGCACCGAGACGATCTTCGCCCTCGACACTGTGAAGGAAACCGCCGCCCTCGCGATCCGTACCGCGCCATGATCTGGGTGTTCCTCAAGGGGCTCGCCGTCGGCGTCGCCGTGGCCGCGCCGGTCGGGCCGATCGGGCTTCTGTGCATCAAG
>JAGRMO010000068.1 GCA_020441205.1 Maritimibacter sp. | reverse complement strand
GGATATGGGCGAGGTCTGTCATGGGCGGGGATATGTGGGGGAACCGGGGCCGCCGTCAATGGGGATTCCGCGGGCGCGCGAGGGGTGGGCGAACTCGGACACGGGATCAACGTATTGATTTTGTTGATGGTAGCGCTAACTCAAGGTTCGCCCGGGCGAGGGTGGGCGAAGGGCGGGAGGGTGGAGCCTAGCGCCCGGGATTGCCCGAAGGCGACAGCCTATGAAAGATCCAGCGCCGCCCTTGGCGGACCGTCGCGCCGGGATGAGCCCCGCCGATACTCGTGGCCGGGCACCGGATCGGCGGCTCATTCCCGCTGCAGAGACCCCCGGGAATCGACCGGATCGGATGGCAGGAACCTGTAGAAGAAACTCAAGGTTGTGGCGCCCTCCCGGCGCAGTTCGATCCATCCGTCGTCGTAGCATTGGAAGTGGCCGTAGCTGAGGCGCTCATAGAAGAATATCGAACCCTGGCTCGACTGGACCGGCTCTCAGATGCCGCCGCAGTCGAGATCGGGATTGTCCGCCTTCAACTCGCCGCCCACGACTTCAATCCGCAAATCGTACAGCGGATGGCCGGGGGTGCTCACCGGGCCGGACCACACTGCACCGTCGAGCATCCCGACCGCCTCGGAGGTGGCCGCGAGCGCCGCACTGCCGGTTTCGGCCGTTGCGGCGAGCGCCGGCAGCACCGAAACGACGCCGATTAACAGTCGTTGCAACATCCCCCATCCTTTCGATCCGACCCCAAGACAGGCCGACAATACCCGTCCGGGCAGGGAACAGGTTGTGAGCGGTCGTCGCAGGCCACATCCGGCCGGACTTCTCGCACGAGACGGGCGGGTGTGGAGCGAAGGCGGGGTGGAACCCCACCCTACGAGGCCAGTGCGCGCCGGTGCCGGTCCCAACGGAGGCGGCGTCGAGAGAGTGCCGGGAAGAAGCCCGGCCTACCCTTCCCCGTCAGAAAGAATAGCCAAACGCCTCGATATCGCGCCTGAACACCGCGCCGATGTGGTCGCGGGCTTCCTGGCTGTAGAGGTCGCGGTAGCTGCGGGACATCGAGGTGGGGTTCACGTTCTTCTGCTTGACCTCGATATCGAAATCGCGGCCGGAGAGATCCTTGAGCTTGGGCAGATCGGTGTCGATGTCTTCGAGCCGCATCACGTAGTCCATCGCCATCTCGCCCCGCTCGTCGAGCAGCCAGTCGATCTGGCACTCGTGGCGGGTGGGCACCGAGCAGGTATCGGAGGCGTAGCGGATCTGCAGGCAGAAGGAGTCGAAATCCATGCCTTCGGCCATCTGCACGCCCTCGCGCCTTGCGTAGAGCGAGGCGACGCGGGCCCAGGGGTTGCGCACCGTCGAAAATTTGAAGGTGGAGGCGTAGAACTCCTCGAAGGTTCGGGTGACCTCGGCCGCGTCGGGCACGGCTTCGATATCGGTCGGGAAGCCCTTGTTCTTGCTCATCGACTTGACCCAGAAATAGGCCCTGAGCCCGTCGTGGATCTGGCGGATGTCGAGATGGGGCTTGCGCACCATGTAGTCGGCGCCGGGGCGTTTCATCTGCTCGCGGATCGAGGTGGTGCCGGTCTTGGGGATGGCGACGAAGATCACCCGGGCCTGCTGGTCGACCGCCTGGTTGAACAGGAAGGGCGGCTTGGTGCTGCCGGATTTCTTGCCGGCCGGTCTTGCCGATCTGCCGGTGGGTCCGGGCTTCGCGGGCGCGGGGCGGCTGCCTCCGAACAGGCTGCGCAGGAAGCTTTGGCGCATCGTCGATCTTCCCCAATATTGCACATGCGGGTGGGCGCTCGGGCGCGGGGGCAGGGCGCCCTGGACGCCCTTGCCGCTGGGGGTGGGTCTAGCCCGTCGGTCCCCCGCGCGCAAGCAAGGGGCCTCGGGCCGCATGGCATTGGACTTGGCGGCGAGAGCCGGTATCAGGTGAAGCGAAGCATTTTCACGCCGGCTGCCCCTCGGGCCCCCGGGCGGTCGGGGAGGCCGGCGATGCGGGTCGTTCTACATATCGGCATGCCGAAATCGGGCACCAGCGCGCTGCAGAAGACGCTGCGGACCAACCAGAAACTCTTGCGGCAGAACGGGATCTTCTACCCGGCCGGGCACGGGCTGCCGAAGAACCACAACCTGCTGGCCACCGGCTTTCTTGCCGACGACGAGTTGCCGCGGATCTTCGCCCAGGTCTATGGCGACACTCCGCAACGGAGGTTCGCCGATATCGACGCGCTGGTCGGCAAGATCCTGCGACGGGCGGGCAAGGGTGGGTACGATACCGTCATCCTCTCGGGCGAGACCTTCTTCCGGGCGTTTTCGCCCGAGGCGGCGGCGCGGCTGCGCGAGACGCTGTTGCGGCTCGGCGCGCCCATCACCATCGCCGCCTATATCCGCGATCCGGTAAAATTCTACCTCTCGTCCACCCAGCAGGGGCTGAAGGCCAATTCGCTGTTGCCGCTGCCGACGACGCATCGGCCGTTTCGCGACATCCTCGAGACGTACGAGAGGATCGGCGACGAGATGACGGTACGCCTGCATGACCGGCAGGCGCTGCATGGCAACGACATCACGCGGGATTTCCTCGCCAAGGTCGTGGGGGCGGACGCAGGGCTGGTGGCGGCGATCGAGCCGGACGACGCCAATGTCTCGTTCAGCGCCGAGGCGATGGACGCGATGCAGAAGTACCGCAGCCTCGCGCCCGAGGAAAACGGGAGGTTCACCGCCGACAGCAAGGCGGTGGTGCGGCTGGTGCGGGAGGCGGACCGGCATTTTCCGGGAGCAACCGCGCCCCGGGTGCATCCGCATATCGCCGAGCAGATCCTTGCGAGCGCCGTCGACGCGCCCTGGCTGCGCGAACGCTGGGGGATCGCGTTCGAGGGGTTCGACTACGACGCCGCGCCGCGGGGCGATCTGGCGGTCGCACGGCCGGTGCGGGTGCGCGACATCTGCCCGGTGAACGAGGACAGGACGACCGACATCCTGTGCTATGCGCTGAGAGACCTCGCGAAGGACCGCGAAGTGGAGGTTTCGTTCAAGACGGCGATGCCGGTGGCGCGGCCGAAGCCGGAGCCCGCGGGGACCGCAGCGAAGCCCCGAGGGGCGAAGCGGCGGCTCAAGGGGTGGGTGCGGCGGCTGATCCGGCGATAGGCGCGGGTTTTTCATCCGCCTGCAAAACGCGCCCTGCGGGGCGGGATGCCCGGGGCGCGGGCGGATCGGGGGCCGGGGGCGGGGTCCGGGCGCGGCGGTGCCGGCGGCGGCTTGTCGCTCGGGCGGATCGGCTGTATGCGTGTTGGCGCTAACGACACGCCTCTGGTCCCGACCGAATTGGGCCAGACCGACTTGGGCCAGACCGAACCGGGACGCCGATGACCAATATCCTCACCATCACCCTGAACCCGGCGGTCGACCGTTCGACCTCGACCGACCATGTCGTGCCGGAGGAAAAGCTGCGCTGCGAGACGCCGGTGACGGAAGCCGGCGGCGGCGGGATCAACGTGGCACGGGCGATCGGGGTGATGGGCGGCATGGCGCGGGCCTTCGTCGCGATCTCGGGCTTTCAGGGGCAGCGCTACCTCGAACGGCTGCGCACCGAGCCGCTGATCCCGGAGGTGTTTCACACCCATGGCGAGACCCGGCAGAGCTTTGCGGTGATCGACCGGTCGACCGGCGAGCAATACCGCTTCGTCACGCCGGGGCCGACCTGGACGCCGCAGCAATCGGTGGACGTGCTGACCGCGATCCGCCGCTGCACGCCGCAGAAGGGCTGGGTGGTGCTTTCGGGGAGCCAGCCGCCGGGCGTACCGCTCGACTTTCCCTCGAAGCTCGCGGCGCAGATGGAGGACCATTCGGCGCATCTCATCCTCGACACCTCGGGGGCGCCGCTGAAGGCGCTGTTGCAGGCGGGGGCGGCGCAGCAGGATGTGCTCCGGCTCGACGGGGCCGAGAGCGAGGACCTGGCCGGGCGCAAGTTCGCCAACATGCACCAAGTGGGCGATTTCGCCCAGGAACTGATCGAGCGCGGCGTCGCCCGGGTGGTGGTGCTGGCGCTGGGCTCAGAAGGCTCGATCCTGGTCGAGAACGGCAACCGCTGGCATGCGAAGACCCGACCGGTGGTGCCGGTGTCGAAGGTGGGGGCGGGCGACAGTTTCGTCGGCGTGTTCACCTGGTCGCTGAGCCAGGGGGCGAGCTGGGAAGAGGCGCTGCGCATGGGGGTCTGCGCCGCGGCCTCGGCGGTGACCACGGACGGGACCGAGCTCTGCCGCAAGGACCAGGTGGAAGATCTCGCGACCGACGCGCTGCTAGAGCGAATCTGAGCGAAATCGGGGGATTGAGCGGCACCGGCGGCCCTGATATGGAGGGCGTCGGGGGGGTTCTCTTTGACGTAGACCGCGCAAACGGAGCCCGTAGCATGAAGACCAAAGGTTTGGCCCTGATCGCCGGGGCCGCGCTTGCACTCAGTTTTCCGAACATCGCCACGGCCGGCAGCGCCATTTCAGGCGCCTGCATGCAGACGCGGGGCGCCGAGGCGCCGACGCTGTGCGGCTGCATCCAGACGGTGGCCGACGCGGTGCTGACGCCCGAAGAGCAGGCGCGGGGGGCGAAGATCTTTCTGGAACCGCACATAAGCCAGGAGATCCGCGCCTCGGCGAGCGGCAACGACACGGCGTTCTGGCAGAAATGGGAAGTGTTCGGGGCCACGGCCGCCGAATATTGCCAGTAGTCGGCGCTCAGCGCGCCGCGAGGGCGGCGACGAGCCGTTCGGCGCAGATCTCGATGAGGTCGAGCGCGCCGGAATAATCCTGCGTGTAATAGGCGTCGGGCACTTCGGTGGCGCCGGTTTCGGGCGCGTAGTCGGTGAACAGCCGCGCCTCGGCGGTGGCCCCCGGGGGACGGGCGCGGGCGATGTCGGCGAGGTTCTGGCCATCCATCGCGACGATCAGGTCGAACCTCGAGAAATCGGCGCGGGTGAGCTGGCGGGCGCGGAGCCCGGAGATATCATAGCCCGAGACGGCGGCGGCGCGAACCATGCCGGGGCAGGGCGGTTCGCCCGCATGCCAGTTGCCGGTGCCGGCGCTGTCGATCACGAGATCGAGCCCGGCGGCGGCGGCGAGCTTGCGGGTCACGCCTTCGGCGGTGGGCGAGCGGCAGATATTTCCGAGGCAGACGAAGAGGATGCTGCGGGTCATCCGGGACGGGCGCTAGCGCAGCACGCCGCGCCGGGCCATCGCCCGGGCGTAGAGCCAAAGGGCCAGGGCGACGAGGATCAGCACAGCGGTGAAGATCAGCGCGCCGCGACCGAGGAGATCGACCACGCCCGCGCCGACGGTCGCGAACAGGCGCCCGGTATTGGCGAGAAGGCCGATGAGCGAGATGCCGAAGGCGGCGGCGGCGTAGCGGGAGCGCAGGAGCAGCAGGATCGAACCCGCGAAGGCGCCCCAGACGCCAAGCGCCCAGAACACGACGGCCCAGGTCGGGAAGCTGTCGAAATAAGCGCGCTGCTCGGGGGTCATCTGGCCCAGGTAGCTTTCGACCGCGAGCTGCGACATCAGGTAGTCGACGATGCCGCCCGCGTTCCACAAGAGCGACAGGATACCGATGAGCCAGACATGCCAAGGGGTTTTCATGGGCGCCTCCCGTTTCGGGCGAGCTTGGCCGCTGCTCCGGGCGCGGGTCAACGGTTTTCGGGTGCGGGCGGGGTTCCGGGCGCGGCTTTCGGCCGCCAGCGCATGTTCATGTAGAGCCGGCCGCCGGCGAGTTCCTCGAGCATCTGGGCGAGGCGCTTTTCGCGGGTTTCGGGGCGTTTGGCCCGCGCGATCCAGCCGAGGTAATCGTTGCGCTGGTAGGGCGGGCGGGCTGCATAGGCGGCCGCGAGGCCGGCCGCGTCGAGGCGGGCGGCGATATCCTCGGGCATCGGGTTTTCGGGCCGGGTCAGCGACATGGGCCAAGCGTGGCGGCTGGACGCAGACAGGTCAAGCGGGCAGGTTCGGGCAATGAGGATCGTCATTCTTACCGGGGCCGGGATTTCGGCCGAAAGCGGGCTCGGCACGTTTCGCGATGTGGGCGGGCTCTGGGCGCGCTACGACATGGCGGAAGTGGCGACGCCCGAGGGCTTTGCGCGCGACCCGGGCAAGGTGCACGACTTCTACAATGCGCGGCGGGCGAATGCCGCGGGCTCGGTGCCCAATGCCGCGCATCTAGCGTTGGGCCGACTGGTGTCGGCGCGGCCCGGCGAGGTGGTGCTGGTGACCCAGAATATCGACGATCTGCATGAGCGCGGCGGGGCGGCGGGGGTGATCCATATGCATGGCGAGCTGTTCCGGGCGCTCTGCGCAGCCTGCGGGGCGCGCTGGGATGCGCCGGCGGCGATGCATCCGGGCGATGCCTGCCCGGTCTGCGGCGCACGGGCGACGCGTCCCGACGTGGTGTGGTTCGGCGAAATTCCCTATCACCTGGACCGGATCTTCGATGCGCTCGCCAAGGCCGAGCTGTTCGTTGCGATCGGCACTTCGGGGAGCGTCTATCCGGCGGCCGGCTTCGTCGCCGAAGCGCGGGCTGTGGGAGCGCGGACGCTGGAGCTGAACCTCGCGCCCTCGGATGTGGCCGGCGCCTTCGACGCGGTGCGGCTCGGGCCTGCGAGCGAAGTGGTGCCGGCCTGGGTGGCGGAGGTGCTCGGCGGCTGAGAATACGGATGCGTATTGTGGCCGGGTCAGAGCGCGAAATCGGCGGCGTGGAAGCTGAGAGCGCCGTCGAATACGATCTTCATATCGGCTCTGCCGTCGCCATCGAGATCGGCTGCGACGACGGTTGTGTCGCGCGCACGTCCATGGCGCAGCTCGCCGGGAGCGCCGGTGAAAGCCGCGCGGCCGAGGAAGGTGAAGGCATCGTCTTCGGGCGAAGCCGGATTGGCGTCGATGGCGGCGAGGTCGATTTCGTCGAGCCCCGGCCGGAAATCGGTGATCCGGTCGCGCGCGCCGGGGGCGGCGGGGGATTCGCCCGGGGCATAGAAGACGAAACTGTCGGCGCCCCTGCCGCCGGTGAGCGTATCGGCCCCGGTGCCACCCGAAAGCAGATCGGCATGCCCGCCGCCGAACAGGCGGTCATCGCCCCGGTTGCCGGAGAGGGTGTCGCGCCCGGCGGCGCCATCGATCAGGTCGCGGCCCTTGCCGCCGGTCAGGATGTCGTGGCCGCGGTCGCCGGCGATCCTGTCGTTTCCGGCGCCGCCGCCGAGCCTGTCGCGGCCTGCGCCACCGGACAGGGTATCGTCGCCGCGGCCACCGTCGAGCCGGTCGTCGCCGCCGTAACCCGCAAGGTCGTCGCGCCAGATCGTACCGGTGAACTGCTCGGCCGTGTCGGTGCCGGACCAGGTGGCCGCGGTGCCGCGCGGATCGAGAATACGGGCGCGTATTGCGCCGCCGGAAGTGTCGTCGCCGCCGGTTTCGGCGCCGTAGGAGAAATCGGTCCAGGTGAAGACCAGGCGGCCATCGGCGAGCTCGGCGATCTGGGGTTCGTTCTGGTGGCCCGTCGTGGTGGTGGCGACGAGAAACTCATCGCCGGCGGGGGTGCCGTCCGGGCGGAAGATACGGGCACGTATGGCGCCGAAGAATGGATCGTCGCCGCCGGTCTCGACGCCCGCGGAGGTATCGCACCAGGCGGCGACGAAGCCGCCTGTGGAGAGCGCCTGCAACGCGGGCTGGTACTGGCCGTTGGCGGTGGTCTGGTTGACGCGGAACTCGGCGCCGATCCGGGCGCCGGCGGTGTCGAAGACCTGGCCGCGGACGGCGTAGCTCGAGGGATCGTCGCCGCCGGTCTCGGCGCCGCGGGAATAATCCTGCCAGACGACGACCAAGCGATTGGACCCGAGGGCTGCGAGGCGGGCGTTGCTCTGGTCGCCGGTCTCGGCGGTGTTGACGCGGATGTCGCCGGTGAGCGGGGTGCCGTCATTGGCGAACAGCCTGAGCGCGACGCTGGCGCCGCTGGCGTCGCCGCCGCTGGCCTGGGTCCAGGTTACGGCGTAGCGGCCGCCTTGCAGCGCCGCGACCTCGCTGCCGGTCTGGGAGCCGGCGAGGGACTGGTTGAGGCGCAGCTCGCCGGCCTGGCGGGTGCCGTCGGGGGCGAAGACCTGGGCGAAGATGTTTTCGTCCTCGTCCCAGTAGCCGTCATCCCAGGCCACGACGATCTGGCCGGTGTCGAGCGCGGCGATGGCGGGGAAATCCTGATCGCCGTAGACCGTGGTGTTGACCCGGGTCTCGGGGCCGAGGCGGGCGCCGTCGCCGGTGAAGCGCTGCATCCGCACCGCATCGGCCCAGATGTCGTCGTCGTAGCTGTCGAATCCGATGGAGAGATCGGAATAGGCGATGACGAAGCCGCCGTCGTCGAGCGCGGCGATGCGGGGGGTACGCTGGTAGTAGGTGGCGACGGTATTGACCTGGATGGGCGCGGCGAAATGGCTGGCGTCGGCGTTGAAGATCTCGACCCGGATGGCGGTGTCGGAGGTATCGGTGAAGCCGAAAGCCGTGGTGCAGGAATAATCGACATAGGCGATGGCGAAACGGCCATCGGCGAGGGCGGCGACGACCGGCGAGAGCTGGGCGTTCGACGTGACCGAATTGACCAGGAACTCCCGGCTCCAAATGCCCGGCGCGGCCATGGCCGGCCCTCCCCTTCGCTGTGACGGGGCGAGTATCGGCGGTTAAGGTTAACGAAGGGTGTTCGTGTAATGTTCCTATTGCGCCACTGCGCGACGGGCAAAAGGAAACGGCCCCGCCACAGGGCAGGGCCGATCTTCCGTGGAGGCGCCGGGCCGGGGCCCGGGCGGCGCTCAGGCCTGGGCCTTGGCGATCTCTTTCTTGATCTTCAGCGCGTTGGCCGAAAGCTCGGCGTCCTTCGCCTTGGCGAGGAACGCATCGAGCCCGCCGCGGTGGTCGACCGAGCGGAGCGCCGAAGCGGAAATCCGCAGCTTGAAGCTCTTGCCGAGGGATTCCGAAACGAGCGTGACGTCGTTCAGGTTCGGCAGGAAGCGGCGGCGGGTCTTGTTGTGGGCATGGCTGACGTTGTTGCCCGTCATCGGGCCCTTGCCGGTCAGTTCGCAGACGCGCGACATCTCTGTCTTCCCTCTCTTGCGGGCCGGTTCCGGGGTGCCCCTGGGGCTAGATCCGGCCTGGCCTGTCAACACAAATGGGCGCCCAGGCGGGGCGCCCCGAATTCCGTCCCGCGCGTTTAGGCGCAATTTCGGGGGGCGTCAAGTGAGTCGGGTGCGCGGGCGAGGTGCGTATTTGGGCCAGGACGAGGGGGCGGACGCTAGGCGCGGACCCGGGCGGCGGATATGGTCGGCGTATGAGCGCGGGACGGCGGATACGGGTGCGGGGGCAGGTGCAGGGCGTGGGGTTTCGGCCCTTCGTCTGGGGGCTTGCGCGCCGCGAAGGGCTGGTGGGCCGGGTGCTCAACGATTCCGAGGGGGTGCTGGTCTATGCCGCCGGGCCGGAGGCGGCGCTCGACCGGCTGGAGGCGGCGCTGGCGGCGGAGGCGCCGCCGCTGGCACGGGTCGACGCGGTGGAGGCCGGACCCTGGGATGGCGAGGCGGGGCTCTCGGGCTTCGAAATTGCAGCGAGCGGGCCTGCGGGGGCGGAGACCCGCGTTGCGCCGGATGCGGCGACCTGCCCCGCGTGCCTTGCGGAGATCCGCGACGAGCGCGCGCGGCGGTATCGCTACCCGTTCACCAATTGCACCCATTGCGGGCCGCGCTTCACCATCATCGAGGGGCTGCCCTACGACCGGGCGAAGACGACGATGGCGCCGTTCCCGATGTGCGCGGATTGCCGGGCGGAATATGCCGATCCGGGCGACCGGAGGTTCCATGCCCAGCCGATTGCCTGCCCGGTCTGCGGGCCGCGCGCGTGGTTCGAGCGCGACGGCCGCGAAGAGGCGGGGGAGGCGGTGGCGCTGGCGGCAGCGGCGCTCATGGCCGGCGAGATCGTCGCGGTGAAGGGGCTGGGTGGGTTTCACCTCGCCTGCGACGCCACGAACGCGGACGCGGTGGCGCGGCTGCGGGCGCGCAAACGGCGGCCGGCGAAACCGCTTGCGCTGACGGGGTCGGAGGCGATGATCGCGGCCCATTCTGAGGTGGGCGCGGAGGAATGGAGCCTGCTCCGCGAGCCGGCGGCGCCCATCGTGCTGCTGGCGAAGGCGGGGGCGGTGCTGCCCGAGGCGCTGGCGCCGGGGCAGGCACGGCTGGGCTGGATGCTGCCCTATACGCCCCTGCACCATCTGCTGATCGACGTGGTGGGGCGGCCTTTGGTGATGACAAGCGGCAATCTCTCGGGCGAGCCGCAGGCGATCGGCAACGATGAAGCGCGAGAGAAGCTCGCGGGCTTCGCCGATGGCTTCGTGATGCATGACCGCGCGATTGCGCGGCGGCTCGACGACAGCGTCGAGCGGGTGACGCCGGCCGGGCCGATGGTGCTGCGCCGGGCGCGCGGCCGGGTGCCGGGGACGCTGCCGTTGCCGCCCGGGTTCGAGGATGCCGGCCAGGTGCTGGCGATGGGCGGGCAGATGAAGGCGGCGATCTGCCTTACCAAGAACGGCCAGGCGCTCCTGGGCCATCACCTGGGCGAGCTCGACGAGGCGCTGACCTGGGAGGCGTATGAGGCGGCCCTCGCGGATTACGCGGCGCTGTTCGACCACCATCCCGCGATGGTGGCGGTGGATTTGCACGAGGGTTACCGGGCGACGCAGGCGGGCGCGGCCATGGGCCTGCCGCTGGTGCGGGTGCAGCATCACCACGCGCATCTGGCGAGCGTGATGGGCGAGAACGGTTGGGCGCGCGACGGCGGAAAGGTGGTGGGGATCGTGCTCGACGGGCTCGGGCTCGGGGTGGACGGGACGATCTGGGGCGGCGAGGTGCTGCTTGGCGATTATGCCGGGTTCGAGCGGGTGGGCTGGCTGAAGCCCGCACCGCTGGCGGGCGGCGACGCGGCCAACCGCGAGTCCTGGCGCAACGCACTGGTGCGGTTGGACAAGGCTGGGCTTGGGGAACTGGCCGAGAGGCTGATGGCGGAGCGACCCTTGGCCCTGGTGCGCCAGGCGGTGGCGGCGGGAATGAACGCGCCGCTGTCGTCGTCGGCGGGCCGGCTGTTCGACGGGTTTGCCTTTGCGCTCGGGCTCGCGCCGGGGCGGATGAGCTTCGAAGGGCAGGCGGGCATGGCGCTGGAGGCGGCGGCCGAGGGCCTGGCGGTGACCGAAGGTTGGCCGTTCGAGGTTGCGGGCGGGGTGATCGACCCGGCGCCGATGTGGCGGGCCTGGGCCGAGGCCGACGTGGCGCCGGGGGTGGCGGCAGCAATGTTTCACGAGGGGTTGGCGGCGGCGTTTGCCGGGATCGCGCGGGCCGAGGTGGCGGCCGGGCGGGCGCGAGCGGTGGCGCTGTCGGGCGGGGTCATGCAGAACGCGGTGCTGCAGGCGGCGCTTCTGCGCCATCTCGAGGGGGTGCCGGTGCTCTTGCACCACGGGGTGCCAGCGAACGACGGGGGGCTCGCGCTCGGTCAGGCGCTGGTGGCGGCGGCGGGGGCCGAGGCGCCTTAGCAGGCGAGATGCCCGGCTGTTTGCGCTTCGGCGAGTTCCTCGGCGGTTGACGTCGCCTGACAGGCGAGCGTGGCCGAAAGCCCGGGGGTCTCTGGAAAAATGCACTGGATCACCATGTTACCGATTTCCTTGGAAACCGGGGTGCCCGAGGCAAGCCGTCGATACCGGTGAAGGTTCGCGACCGGCAGATCGGCGCCAGGCCCCGGAGCCGTCCCCCGGAGCGATTGCCGGTATCGGATGTCGCGGATCGGTGGGGTCCGGGTCAGCCGGTGGCGGCGATCGGCAGGGCCGGGATCTGGGCGTCGAGCGCGCCTTCCATCTCGTCGAGCAGGCTTTCGAGCGTGGTGCCGATCTGCTGTTCGAGCGTCCAGCTTTGGGCCGCCGACCACTGTCCGATCAGCTCTTCGACCTTGGCCGCCAGCCCGCCGACGCTCACATAGCCGAGCGAGGGCGCGGTGCCGGCGATGCGGTGGACGCGGAAGCGGATCGCGTCCATCACCGGGTGCTGGTCGCCGCTGGTGGGCAGGGCCATCAGCAGCGCGTCGAGGTCGAGGATGTAGTCTTCGAAGGTGGTGAGATACTTCGACTGAAGCATCTCGAACCGAACCTGAAGTTCCGGATCGTGTTGCATGGTGCCCCCTTCAGCTGGCTTTGCGGGTTCCGAGGAACGGAACCTTGCGGGTCGCGGGCTTGGCGCGATCCGGGTCGTAATCCTTGCGCGGCGTGGCTGCGGCCTGCTCGGCGGCGTCGATGGCGGCGGCGAGAACCTGCAGGTTGGGTCTGCGCGGGAAGAACGGCGAGCGCATCGCGGCGCCGACGTGGAGATCGGGAAGCAGGGTGACGCCGTCGCCGACGGGGATGCCGAGCTCGGGCGTGTAGCTGTAGATCTGGCGGGCGACGTCTTCGATATCGAGCTCGAGCCCGTCGCGCATGACGACGGCGAAGACGCCGGAGCCCGCGTAGCTGAGCGAGAAGCTGCGATAGGCCAGAACCTCGGCGATGGCATCGCCGACGCTGTTGACGACAAAGCGAAAATCGGCCTCGGAGACGGTGTTGAACAGCTCTTCGATATTGCCGATCTTGAGCGCGAAGACATCGAGATTGGTGGCTTCGGTGGCGGCCTTGAGCAGGAAGTTCTCGAACGACGTGTAGTCGATCGCGCCGATGACGTCGTCGAGTTCGATCGGCTCGGCGAGGTTGATCCGGGGCTGGCGGGTGCTGTCCTTGTAGGCCTCGATCACCGCGTCCTGTTCGGCGATCTGCTGCTGGCGCTCGCGCATCGTTTTGGCGATCCGCAGGCGGGTGAAGAACTCGAGCTTGTCGATCGGCTTGGTGACGTAATCGGTCGCGCCGGCGTCGAAGGCGGCATCCATGTTGCCACGGTCGGAGAGCCGGGTGAGCATCAGGATCGGCACTTCGGCGTAGCCCGGAAGGCGGCGGATCTCGTGGCAGAGCTCGATGCCGGATTTCTGCGGCATCTCGATATCGAGCAGGATGCAATCGAAGGGCATGCGGGCCTCGGCGATCCGGCCGAGCGCTTCGGCAGGCGTCTGGGCCAGGGTGACGTCGTCGAACTGGATTTCGCGCAACATCAGGGACAGCACGCTGAGGTGCATGTCGTCGTCGTCAACAGCAAGAATTCTCATCGGGCGCAACCGCTCGTTGGTGTCTAGGTCCGGCAGCCTGTGAGGCGCCAGACTAGGCGGCAATTGCGGTCAGATTTGGGCAGACCGGTGACAAGGTGAAAAAGCGGTTACCGCGCGGTGCGGTCAGGCGTCGGCGAGAAAGCCGCCGGACTGGTGGGTCCAGAGCCTTGCGTAGAGCCCGCCCTCGGCGAGCAGGGCGTCGTGGCTGCCGGCCTCGACGATACGGCCCCGGTCGAGCACGACGATCCTGTCCATATGGGCGATGGTCGAGAGGCGGTGGGCGATGGCGATGACGGTCTTGCCGTCCATCATCGCGTAGAGCGTCTCCTGGATCGCCGCCTCGACTTCGCTGTCGAGCGCGGAGGTGGCCTCGTCGAGCACGAGGATCGGGGCGTCCTTGAGGATGGCGCGGGCGAGCGCGATGCGCTGGCGCTGGCCGCCCGAGAGCTTGACGCCGCGCTCGCCGAGATGGGCGTCGTAGCCTTCGCGGCCGGAATTGTCGACGAGCCCCTCGATGAAGCCATGCGCCTCGGCGTCGCGCGAGGCGCGGATCAGCCGCGCCTCGTCGGCGGCGGGATCGCCGTAGAGGATGTTGTCGCGGGCCGAACGGTTGAACAGCGCGGTCTCCTGGGTGACCATGCCGATGGCGCGGCGCAGGCTGTCCTGGGTGATGGCGCGCAGATCCTGGCCGTCGATGGTGATGCGGCCCCGTTCGGGATCGTAGAGCCTGAGAAGGAGGGCGAGCAGCGTGGTCTTGCCGGCGCCGGAGGGGCCGACGATGGCAAGCTTCTCGCCGGGCGCGACGGCGAGGTCGATGCCGGTGACGCCGGTCTCGTGCTTTCTTTCTGTGCGGCCATAGGAGAAATCGACGCCTTCGAAGCGGATCGCGCCACCGGCGACGGCGAGGGGCACGGCGCCCGCGGCATCGGGCAGGCGGCGATCAGGCGTGAGGGTGCGCATTCCGTCCTCGACCTCGCCGATGTCGGAATAGAGCCCCATCAGCGCGAACGAGACCCAGCCGGTCATCTGGGCGATGCGGATCGCCACCACGCCGGCGGCGACGATGGCGCCTTCGGTGGTTTCGCCCTTCGACCAGGCATGGAGCGCGCCGCCGGTGAGCATCAGGGGCAGAATGCCGGCGAGCACCATGAGGGTAAGGCGGAACCCCGCGGTCAGGTGGCCGAAATCGAGCGCGGTGGTGCGGAAATGCTCGATCGCGTCGAGGGCGGTGGCGTCTTCGCGTTCGGCATGGGCGAAGAGCTTGACGGTGCGGATGTTGGTAATCGTGTCGACCACCTGGCCGGTGACCTGGGCGCGGGCGCCGGCGCGGGCCTTGGAGCGGGTGCGGACCCGGGGCATGAACCAGCGGATCACGCCGAAATAGGCGGCGAGCCAGGCGGCGAAGGCGAGCGACAGGGCGGGGTCGATGGCGGTGACAAGCAGGAAGGTGCCGGCGAGCGAGGCCAGCGCGAAGGCGACGACGTTGATCGTCTCGACCACCATCGAGGTGGTGGCGCGCGCGGTCTGGGCCTGTTTCTGGGCGAGGCGGCCGGCGAAATCGTCATCGAAGAAACCGACCGATTGCGCCAGCATCCAGCGGTAGAGCCGCGACATCACCATCGGCGCGAGGGCGGGGGCGACGACGACGGAGCTTGCATAGTTCGACAGGCCGAAGGCGGCGGGGCGGATCACCAGGAAGAACACGAGGGCGAGGGTGAGCACGCCGAGATTGGCTGAGGAGAAGAACGCCTCGGGGCCGCGGGCGACAACGGCGTCGACCACCCGGCCCAGCACCCAGGCGGTGCCGGTCTCGGTGAGGCCGGCGAGGGCCGAGAAGGTCGCGGCCAGCGCGATCACCGGCCAGCCGCCGGCGAGGCACCAGCGGATGAAGGCCAGGAGGCTCTGCGGCGGCGGGCCTTCGGCGGGGTGGTAGGGGTCGATCAGATCGGACAGGCGCACGCGGGTCTCCTTGGGCTGAGTAGGCCGGGAAACTTCGACCGGGGCAACCGGCAATCGCGCGCGACCGCCGCGCCGGAACGCCTGGGGGCGGGCGCCCACGGTCGCGGTTTTGGCGCCTCGCAAACAAGTGCCGGTCGCGTCGCCGCCTTCCATGGCGCGTCGGTCTGTCCTTCTTTGGTCCGCAAATATCCCGGGGGGTTTGGGGG
>JAGRMO010000315.1 GCA_020441205.1 Maritimibacter sp. | reverse complement strand
GCGCCGAGATTGAGCGCGGTGAACCTTTGGATCGCCCGCACCGGGCGGTTGCCGTCGCGGTCGAGCAGCTCGTAGAGCGACCCCTCCACCGCCAGCGGGTTGGGCAGGATGTCGAGCGACAGCGCGGCGCGCTCGACGGCGAGCGGCTCGCCGTCGGCGGCCCTGAGCCGCGAGATCCGCGCGACCGAGGCGCCGGGCGCGAGCCCTAGCCCCTCGACCTCGCGCGGCGAGGCGAGCGCAATGCCGCGTTCGAGCCAGGTCGAACTGGTCTGCATCCCCCGGTTGGCCATGTCCTCGGTGAACGAGGTGAGGTTGAGCAGCGATTGCTCGACCTTGCGCACCGGCTCGGCGACGAAGCTGCCCGAACCCTGGCGCTGCACGATCAGCCCCTTGTCGACCAGCTCCTGCATCGCCTTGCGCACGGTTACCCGGCTGAGCCCGGAGATCCCCGCGATCTCGCGTTCGGGCGGCAGCGATGCGCCGGGGGCGAGCTCGCCTTCCTTGATGGCATCCTGCAACCGGCGCCGAAGCTGGGTATAGAGCGGACCCGCGTCCGGCCGCAGCCAACCGGCCGGATCGAGGAAGGCGGCGATGCTCATGGCGCCGCCTCCGCCGCGAACGCCCGCGCGAGCGCGACCGCCCCGTCGATCGGCGCGCCGGCCGGTTCGACCAGCGCCTCGGCAAGCCCATCGGGCAGGAAATCGCGGTAGCTGGGGCCGAAGCCGCCGGTGAGGCACAGATCCATCCCGTCGCGCCAGCCCATGCGCGCCAGCGTGAGCGCGATATGGTCGGCGCCCTCCTGCAGGATCCGTGCGCCCACGGGATCGCCCGCCGCCGCAGCCGCGGCGACTTCCGGCGCGAGGCGCGCGGTCTCGCGTGGCGTCTCGACCGCAACCCGTGCGACGATCTCGGCCGCCGACCCATAGGCCGCAAGCAGCGCCTCGGTGAGCGGGCTCGGAGCGATCAGCCCGTCAACCGAAGCGAGTGTTTCGGTGAGCGCCGAGCGGACAACCCAATAGCCCGACCCCTCGTCGCCCAGCCGCGACCCCCAGCCCCCGGCGAGCCGCAGCTCGGCGCCCGATTGAAGCGCGAAGAACGAACCGGTGCCGAAATGCGCGATCGCGCCGTCGTGCGCGCCGAGCGCACCCCGCAGCGCCGAGCGGCGGTCGTCCTCGACCCGGACCCGGGCCAGCGGCAGGGCCGCGCGCACCGCTTCGGCCTTGGCCGGGCCGGTGACGCCCGCGAGACCGACATAGGCCGGCACATCGGCGAGCCCGGCGAGATCGGTGCCCGCCTGGGCCGCGAGCGCCGCGAGACCGGTCCGGATCTCACCGAGCGCCGCAGCAAAATCCGACGAGACATTGGCCGACCCGCGCTCGGCCAGATAACGGCCCCCGGGCCCGTCCAGCACCAGCCGGCAGGTCGATCCGCCACCATCCACGGCGATCACGGAACGGGTGAGTCCATCGCGAGTCATGATAATACCTATATGATACAACTTGCCCGATAGAAAGACCTTTTTGATACGAACCGCCGCAAAATCGGGCGGTTTTCGAGAAATCCATGGCAGCCGCGCAAAGGTCTGGACAAATGGTATCAGAAAGGTATTCTATGCGCATCTTGGGAGATTCGCATGCCGGCCGCCACGACCGAAAAGTTGCACGACAAGGCCCCTGGGCTCGACATGCAGCCGATGGAGGAGGTCGCGGCCCTGCTGGCCGCAGGGCAGATCGACGCCGCCGGCGTTGTGCCTGCCGCCGCCGAGGCGCTCGCCGCCGGCGCCCGGGCAATGGCCGAGGCGCTGCAGAACGGCGGGCGGCTCTGGTACGCCGGCGCCGGATCTTCCGGTCTGATGGCCGCGGCCGATGCGCTTGAACTCGGCGGCACCTTCGGGATCGCGCCCGAGCGCGTCCGCATCCTGATGGCGGGCGGCTTGCCTGCGTCCGCCACGATGCCCGGCGCCACCGAAGACGACACCCAGGGCCTCGACGAAGCACTCGCGGAGCTGACCGCCGCCGATACCGTGATCGCTGTCGCCGCCAGCGGCACCACCCCCTACACTCTCGCCGTCGCCGACCGTGCCCGCGCCCGCGGCGCCACCGTGGTGGCGCTGGCCAACAACCCGGGCGCGCCGCTGTTCGACCTGGCCGACATCGCCGTCCTGCTCGCCACTCCGCCCGAAGTGATCTCGGGCTCGACCCGCCTCGGCGCCGGCACCGCGCAGAAGATCGCGCTCAACACGATGTCGACCCTGATGGGCGTGGCGCTCGGGCATATCTACGACGGAATGATGGTCGCGGTCGTCGCCGACAACGCCAAGCTCCGCGCCCGGGCCGCCGGCATCGTCGGCCGGATCACCGGCGCGGATGCCGCCGCCACCCAGACCGCGCTCGCCGCTGCCGATGGCAACGTCAAGGCCGCGACCCTGATCGCCGCCGGCGCGGGCTCGCCGGATGCCGCCCGTGCGCTGCTCGACACGGCGCGGGGCCATCTGCGCCAAGCGCTCGAAACCCTTCGCAACCCGACACGAAGCTGAACTGCATAACAGGAGGATCCCAATGCAACGCAAGCTCGCCAAACTGCTCCTTACCAGTGCCCTCGTCACGGCCGCCTCGGGCGCCTTCGCCCAGGACGTGACCCTGACCATCGAAAGCTGGCGCAACGACGACCTGACCCTGTGGCAGGACGTCATCATCCCCGCCTTCGAGGCCGGCCATCCCGGCATCAAGGTGCAGTTCACCCCCTCGGCCCCGGCCGAATACAACGCGGTGCTGAACTCCAAGCTCGACGCGGGCTCGGCCGGCGACCTCATCACCTGCCGCCCGTTCGACGCCTCGCTCGCGCTCTATGACGGCGGCAAGCTCGCCGACCTGTCCGACCTGCCCTCGATGGCCAACTTCTCGGACGTCGCCAAATCGGCCTGGCAGACCGACGACGGCTCGGCCACCTTCTGCGTGCCGATGGCCTCGGTGATCCACGGCTTCATCTACAACAAGGACGCCTTCGACGCGCTCGGTCTCGCTGTTCCGGCGACGGAAGACGAGTTCTTCGCCGTGCTCGACGCGATCAAGGCCGATGGCACCTACATCCCGATGGCGATG
>JAGRMO010000067.1:13656-14007 GCA_020441205.1 Maritimibacter sp. | reverse complement strand
CCAGCCGACGCTGGACACGATGCATTCCGACCTCTACCGCGCCCGCGCCGCGGCGATGTCGATGATCCCGACCTCGACGGGGGCAGCCAAGGCCGTGGGTCTCGTCCTGCCCGAGCTCAACGGCAAGCTCGACGGCGTCGCCATCCGGGTGCCGACGCCCAACGTCTCGGTCGTCGATCTCACCTTCGAGGCCGGCAAGGCGACGACGGTCGACGAGATCAACGCCGCGATCCGCAAGGCCGCCGATGGCGAGCTCAAGGGTATCCTCGGCTACACCGACACCGCCAACGTCTCGATCGACTTCAACCACGATCCGCACTCGTCCACCTTCCACATGGACCAGACCAAGGT
>JAGRMO010000067.1:12194-13616 GCA_020441205.1 Maritimibacter sp. | reverse complement strand
TGGGGCTTCTCCAACCGCATGGCCGACACCGCCGTCGCCATGGGCAAGCTGATCTGACTCTAGCGCGATCCGAAAAGTGGGCACCGGTTTTCGGACCCCATCGCGCGACCAGAAAACGTAAGGATAGACACACATGGCACTCGTTTCGCTTCGCCAACTCCTCGATCACGCCGCCGAGCACGATTACGGCGTGCCCGCCTTCAACATCAACAACATGGAACAGGGCCTCGCGATCATGAACGCGGCCAAGAAGGTTGACAGCCCGGTCATCCTCCAGGCCTCGCGCGGCGCCCGCTCCTATGCCGGCGACATCATGCTGCGCCACATGATCCAGGCGCTGACCGAGATGTATCCCGACATCCCGATCGTCATGCACCAGGACCACGGCAACAACGAAGCCACTTGCATCTCGGCAATCAAGCACGGCTTCACCAGCGTGATGATGGACGGCTCGCTCAAAGCCGACATGAAGACCCCGGCCGACTGGGAATACAACGTGCGCATCACCCGCGCCGTCGCCGAGATGGCCCATTGGGTCGGCGCCTCGGTCGAGGGCGAACTGGGCGTGCTCGGCTCGCTCGAAACCGGCGAGGCCGCCAAGGAAGACGGCTCGGGCGCCGAGGGCAAGCTGAGCCACGACCAGCTGCTCACCGACCCCGACGAGGCGCTCGAATTCGTCCGTCTCACCAAGGTCGACGCCCTCGCCATCGCCTGCGGCACTTCGCACGGCGCCTACAAGTTCTCGTCCAAACCCACCGGCGAGACCCTCGCGATCAAGCGGATCGAAGAGATCCACGCCAAGATCCCCAACGTCCACCTGGTGATGCACGGCTCGTCTTCCGTGCCGCAATACCTGCAGGATCTCATCAACGAGAACGGCGGCGAGATGGCCCAGACCTACGGCGTGCCGGTCGAGGAGATCGAGCGCGGCATCAAGTCGGGCGTGCGCAAGGTCAACATCGACACCGACAACCGGATGGCCCTCACCGGCCAGTTCCGCAAGGTGGCGATGGAGAAGAAGAAGGAGTTCGACCCGCGCAAGTTCATGATCCCGGCGATGGAAGAGATGGAAAAGCTCTGCATCGACCGCTTCGAGCGCTTCGGCACAGCCGGCAATGCCTCGAAGATCAAGCCGATCGACCTCGACGACATGGCCAAGCGCTATGCCTCGGGTTCGCTCGACCCGCAGGTCGCTACGGCCAAAGCTGCCGAATGACACCGCCGCGCCCGGGGGTTATGGTCCCCCGGGCAACCCCGCGCCCCGGGCCCGCCTGAACCGACCAACAGGGAGACGACCATGACCTTCGACCGTTCCATCAAGATCGCGCCGTCGATCCTTTCGGCCGATTTCGCCAATTTCGGCCAGGAAATCCGGGCGATCGAGGCCCAGGGCGCCGATTGGGTGCATGTCGACGTGATGGA
>JAGRMO010000067.1:0-12144 GCA_020441205.1 Maritimibacter sp. | reverse complement strand
CGCCCGCATGTGAAGACCTTCATGGACGTGCATCTGATGATCGCCCCGGTCGATCCCTATATCGAGGCCTATGCCGAGGCCGGCGCCGACATGATCGTCGCTCATTGGGAGGCCGGGCCGCACCCGCACCGCACCCTGCAGGCGATCAAGGCCACCGGCAAGAAATGCGGCATCAGCCTCAACCCGGGCACCCCCGCGAGCGTGATTTCCGAGCTCCTTGACCTCGTCGACATGGTGCTGGTGATGAGCGTCAACCCCGGCTTCGGCGGACAGAAGTTCATCCCCTCGAGCGTCGCCAAGGTCGCCCAGGTGCGCGAGATGATCGGCGACCGGCCGATCCACATCCAGGTCGACGGCGGCGTCGACCCGACCACCGTGGGCCCGCTCGTGGCCGCCGGCGCCGATTGCTTCGTCGCGGGCTCGGCCGTGTTCAAGGGCGGCTCGGTCGACAACCCCGGCGTCTACGGCGACAATATCCGCGCGATCCGCGCGGCGGCGGAGGCGGCGCTCAAGAAAGCCGCCTGAGCCATCACACCGGACGCCGGACCAGGGAGGAAGACGATGACCCAACCCTTCAAGGCGCCCAAGCGCCTGCTCATGGGCCCCGGCCCCTCGAATGTGGCCCCCGAGGTGCTGGCCGCCAGCGCGCAAGCCACCATCGGCCATCTCGATCCGGCCTTCACCGCGATGATGGAGGAGGTGAAAGACCTCCTCCGTTACGCCTTCCAGACGAAAAACCAGGTCACCTTCCCGATCTCCGCCCCCGCTTCGCTGGCGATGGAGGCGGGCCTCGTCAACGTGCTCGAACACGGCGATACCGCGATCATCGCCCAGAACGGCGTGTTCGGCGGCCGCATGGCCGATATCGTCACCCGCTGCGGCGCCAATCTCGTGCTGGTCGAGACCGACTGGGGCAAGCCCGTCGATCTCGACAAGGTCGCCCAGGCGATCAAGGCCCACCCAGGAGCCAAGCTTCTGGGCTTCGTCCATGCCGAGACCTCGACAGGCGCCGTCTCCGACGCCGCCGCGCTCGCCCGCATGGCCGCCGACGCCGGCATGCTCAGCCTGATGGATACCGTCACCGGCCTCGGCGGCGTGCCGGTGCTGGTCGACGACTGGGGCGTCGACATCACCTATTCCGGCACCCAGAAATGCCTCTCGGTGCCCCCCGGCCTCGCGCCCTTCACCGTCTCCGAGCGCGCCATCCAGGTGGTCAAGGCGCGCAAGACCAAGGTGCAGAGCTGGTTCAGCGATCTCAACCTGCAGCTCGGCTACTGGTCGGGGCAGGGCGGGCGCTCGTATCACCACACCGCCCCGGTCAACGCGCTCTACGGTCTCCACGAGGGCCTGCGCCGGCTGCGCGAGGAAGGGCTCGAAGCCTCCTGGGCGCGGCACGCCGAAGCGCACCGCCGGCTCGCCAACGGCCTCCAGGGGCTCGAACTCGATTTCGTCGTCGATGCCCCGCACCGCCTGCCGCAGCTCAATTCGGTCTGGGTGCCCGCAGGCGTCGACGACGCCGCCACCCGCGCCACCCTGCTCAATGATTACGGCATCGAGATCGGCGCGGGCCTCGGCCCCTTCGCCGGCAAGGTCTGGCGGATCGGCCTGATGGGCGAGACCGCGAAGGACGACAATGTCGACCGGCTGCTCGACGCGCTCGCCAAGGTGCTCGGCCGCGGTCTCAAGGCAGCGGAGTAGACCCATGCAGATCACCCGACGCACCCTCCTCTCGGGCGCCGCTGCCGGCCTCGCCGCTTCGGCACTCCGTCCGCGCGCCGCCTGGGCGGCCAACAGCTTCACCATCGGCGGCATGGAAGTGACCACGCTGTCGGACGGCTACCTCACCCAGCCCGCCGATTTCATGTTCGCGCCGATGCCGCAGGACGCGCTCGGCGAATTTCTCGCGAGCCGGGGGATCGACCGTACCGCCCCGCTCACGCCGCCCTGCAACCTCACCCTTGTCCGCCACGACAGCCGGCTCGTCCTGTTCGACGCGGGCTCCGGCACCGGCTTCATGGACTCGGTCGGCGAGCTGCCGGACGCGCTGGCCGCTCTCGGCGTCGACCCGTCCGAGATCACCCATGTCGTCTTCACCCATTGCCACGCCGACCACCTCTGGGGCGTGCTCGACGATTTCGACGAGCCGGTCTTTTCCAATGCCGAGCATCTGATGGGTCGGGTCGAGTTCGATTATTGGGCCGATCCCGCAACGGTAGAGACGATTTCCCAGGATCGCGTGCCGATGGCCGCCGGCGCCAAGCGCAGGCTCGACTTGATCGGCGATCAGTTCACCCTGTTCGACGACGCCGCCGAGATCCTGCCCGGCATCACCGCGCGCGCCACCTACGGCCATTCGCCCGGCCACATGAGCTTCGCGCTTTCCGATGCCGGCGACACGGCGATGGTGGTGGGCGACGCGGTGCTCAACGATCACGTCGCCTTCGCCCATCCCGATTGGCAGACCGGGGCCGATGCCGATCTCGAAGCCGCCGCCGCCATGCGCGCAAGCCTGCTCGACCAGCTCGCCACCGATCGCATCCCGATGATCGGCTTCCACCTGCCCGATGGCGGTGTCGGCCATGTCGACCGTTTCGAAGGGGCCTACCGCTTCGTCCCCGCCTGAGACAAGACGAAAGGAAACACCATGGCTGCCATCCCGCCCGTCTGCGATTTCGGCGCGCCGATCGTCGATTTCGCCCTGCCCGAACCCGCCACCGGCAAGACCGTCACCCTCGCCGACATAAGGGGCGCGAACGGCACCCTGGTGATGTTCATCTGCAATCACTGCCCCTATGTGATGGCGGTGATCGACCGCATCGTGCGCGACGCGAAAGAGCTTCAGCGCCTCGGCATCGGTGTGGTGGCGATCAGCTCGAACGATGTCGCCTCCCATCCCGAGGACGCGCCCGACAAGATGGCCGAGCTGGCGGCGAAACAGGGCTTCACCTTCCCCTATCTCTACGACGAGAGCCAGGAGATCGCCCGCGCCTACGATGCCGTCTGCACCCCGGATTTCTTCGGCTACGACGCCCAGGGCGGGCTGCAATACCGCGGCCGGCTCGACGCGAGTCGCAAGGAGGCCGGCCCCGCCGATCTCAGGCGCGATCTGTTCGAAGCGATGCGCCAGGTGGCCGAGACCGGCAAGGGCCCCGCCGACCAGGTCGCTTCGATGGGCTGTTCGATCAAGTGGAAAGGGTAGGGCCTTGAACATCGTCTTCGATCTCGACGGCACGCTGGTCGATTCCGCCCCCGACATCATGGTCGCCGCCAACCGGATGCTGCGCGGCGAGGGGCTCGAACCGCTCGACCTCTCCACCATCACCTCTTTCATCGGCAACGGCCTGCCGAAGCTGGTCGAACGGGTGCTGCGCGCCCGCAAGATCCCTTCGAGCCAGTTCGAACGGCTCTACGACGAGGTGAAGGATTTCTACAACGCTGCCCCCGCCGACGAGAGCCGGCCGATGCCCGGCGTCCCGGCGCTGCTGGCGAAGCTCAAAGCCGATGGCCACCGCCTCGGCGTCTGCACCAACAAGCCGGAGGAACCGGCGCGGCTGATGCTGAAACTCCTTGGGTTAGAGACGTATATCGACGCGGTCGTCGGCGGCGATGCCCTGCCGCAGAAGAAGCCGCACCCGGCGCCCCTCAACCTCGCCTTCGAGCGCTTGGGTCCCGGCCCGCGGCTCTATGTCGGCGACAGCGAGGTCGATGCCGAGGTCGCGCTCGCTGCCGAAGTGCCCTTCGCGATCTACGCCCACGGCTACCGCAAGCAGGCGATCGAGGGTTTGCCGCACGACTACCGCTTCGATCATTTCGACGCGCTCGGCCCGATCATCGACACCCACGTCGCCACAATGCCCGCCGCATGACGCTGCGGGCGCTGATCTTCGACGTCGACGGCACGTTGGCCGAAACCGAAGAGGCCCACCGCGCCGCCTTCAACCGCACCTTCGCGGCCCACGGGCTGGGCTGGCACTGGTCGATGGACGATTACCGCTGGTTGCTGAAAACGACCGGCGGCAAGGAACGGATGCAGGCCTGGCAGGAGACCCTGCCGCAAGGCGCCCGCCGCCTGACCTCAGACGAGATCGCCGCGCTGCACCGCGAAAAGACCGCCCTTTACGGCCAGATCCTTGCCGCCGGCGAGCTTGCCCTGCGCCCCGGCGTGGCCGCGCTGATCGACATGGCCCGCGCCGCCGGTCTCAGGCTCGCCGTCGCCACCACCACCAACCTGCCCAATGTCGCCGCCCTCACCCGCTGCTGCTGGAACACCGAGCCCGACGCGGTCTTCGACGTGATCGCCGCCGGCGACGAGGTGGCCGCGAAGAAGCCCGCCCCTGACGTGTTCGAACTCGCCCTCGCGCGCCTCGGCCTCGCCCCCGATACCTGCATCGCCTTCGAAGACAGTCTCAACGGCCTCCACGCCGCTCGGGGCGCCGGGCTCGCGGTGCTGATCACGCCGTCAGTCTATACCGACGATCAGGATTTCGCGGACGCCCAGCTCGTGCGGCCCGGCCTTGAAGGGCTCACGCTCGACGATCTAGCCGCGCTCCTCGCGCAACCGGTCGAGTAGCAAGGGGCCGACGTAGCCATCCGCCACCATCCCCCGTGCCACCTGGTAGGCGCGCACCGCGCGGGTGGTGTTGGGCCCGATCATCCCGTCGATCCCCATCGTGTCGAACCCGGCCCGCGACAACAGGAACTGCGCCTCGCTGATATCGCCGCTGCCGAGCTCGCGCGCGCCCACCGGCCAGGCGGCGACGAAGGGCCTGCCGCCCCCCAGCCGGTCGGCCAGGTGGCCGATGCCCAGCGCATAGGCCACCGCCCGGTTGTAACGGGTGAGCACATGGAAATTGCGCAAGGCCATCAGCGCGACGCCGCCGGCCCCCGCCGGCTGCAGCACCGAAGCGGGGCCGTAATCCGGCACCGGGTCGCCCGTCACCGTCGACAGGCCCATCCCGGCCCAGTCCGGCGAGGGCAGCGGCTGGTCGAGGCCCGAGCGCGCATGGTCGAACCCCTCCGGCAGCCGCACCTCGAACCCCCAGGGCTGCCCCTGCCGCCAGCCGTGTTTCTTGAGGTAATTCGCGATCGAGGCGAGCGCGTCGGTCGGGTCGTCGCCGCTGAGGTCGATCTTGCCGTCGCCGTCGAAATCGACCCCGAATTCGAGCATCGACGACGGCATGAACTGCCCGTGCCCCACCGCCCCGGCCCAGCTTCCGGTCAGCGTCTCGGGTGTCGCGTCGCCGAGCTGCACGAGCCGTAGCGCCGCGATCAGTTCGTCCTCGAAAAACGCCGCCCGCCGGCCGCGAAACGCCAGCGTCGCAAGCGCCGACAGCACCGGAACCTCGCCCTTGACCACGCCGTAGCCGGTTTCGAGCCCCCAGATCGCCGCAACCACCTCGGGCTCGACGCCGAACGCCTGTTCGATCCGGTTGAACAGCGTCCTGTGGCTGCGCAGCCGGTGTCGGCCATTGCGGATGCGCTCGTCCGACGCGGCGATGGCGAGATATTCCCAGATCGGCAGGTTGAACTCTTTCTGGTTCGCCTGCCGCTCGAGAACGTCGGGCAGAAGCCTCACCCCGTCCATCGCCCGCCCGAACGTTTCGGCGCGGATCAGCTTCTCGGCGGCGCGGGGTCGCAGAGTGTCGGCGATCCAGACCTCGAAGGCGGCCGCATCGGCTGGTGAAGACGTCAAACTCATACGTCAGCCCTGTTCCCGGCAGTGCTGGGGACGCGGTAAATCGATGCGGCCAGTCTAGCCTACTTCCGTCGCCGGCGCACGATTTTCGTCTTCTTTTCCGCACTGCGACGGGCCTTGCCGCGGCTCCGCCCGACCGGCGCCTTGCCGCTGCGGCCGCCGCCCGTCGTGGTGGGCACCGGCGCGCCGTCGACCTCGAGAAGCTCGAGCATCAGCCCTCCCGTCACCGGTACCGCTTCGGCCAGCCGCACCAGCACCCGGAGCCCGACCGAGATCTCGAGCCCCGAGCGCTCGCCGGTCAAGGTCTGGCCCTGCCCGTCGTAACGGAAATACTCCGCCCCGATCGTCGAAACCGGAATGAGCCCGTCCGCCCCGGTCTCGTCGAGCTTCACGAAGGCGCCGAACCGCTGGATGCCCGAGATTCGGCCCGGGAACTCGTTGCCCACCCGCTCTGACAGATAGGCGGCGAGGTAACGATCGGTGGTGTCGCGCTCGGCCGCCATCGACCGCCGCTCGGTCTCGGAAATATGCTGCGCCGTCGCCTCGAGCTGGTCGATATCCTCGCCCGACAACCCGTCCGCGCCCCAGCCGTGACCCGAGATCAGCGCCCGGTGGACGATAAGATCGGAATAGCGCCGGATCGGTGAGGTGAAATGCGCGTAGTCTTTGAGCGCGAGCCCGAAATGGGCGAAGTTATGGGGCGAATAATAGGCCTGCGTCATCGACCTCAACGTCGTGATGTTGATGAGCTCATCGAACTCGCTGCCCTCGGCCTGCGCGAGCAGCGCGTTCAGATGCCGGGTCTTCAGCACGTGCCCCTTGGCGAGCGTAAAGCCCGACGCCTGCGCCACCTCGCGCAGCGCGTCGAGCTTCTCGGGCGAGGGCTCCTCGTGCACCCGGAACAGCAACGGCCGCTTCAGCCGGTTCAGCTCCTCGGCGGCGGCCACGTTGGCGAGGATCATCATCTCCTCGATCAGCCGGTGCGCGTCGAACCGCTCGGCAAACCGCACGCTCTCCACCTTGCCCTCGTCCGACAGCACGATCTTGCGTTCCGGCAGGTCGAGATCCAGAGGCTGGCGGTGCTCACGAGCGCGTTTCAAGGCGGAATAGGCTCTGTAGAGCGGGCCGATCACCTCTTCCATCAACGGCGCGCATGTCTCGTTCGGCGCCCCGTCCTGCGCCTCCTGCACCTCGCGGTAATGGAGCGTGGCAACCGATTTCATCAGCCCGCGGATGAAGCTGTGCGAGCGCTTCTCGCCGTCCGCGTCGATCACGATCCGCGCCGCGAGGCAGGCTCTGGGCACGCCTTCGTGCAACGAGCACAGATCGCCCGAAAGCCGGTCGGGCAGCATCGGCACNNGGCACCACCCGGTCAGGGAAATAGGTCGAGTTGCCCCGACGCCGCGCCTCGCGGTCGAGCGCGCTGCCGGGAGTGACGTAATGCGCCACGTCGGCGATGGCGACCCAGATGACGAAGCCGCCCGGGTTGCCCGGGCTCTCGTCCTCATGGGCATAGACCGCATCGTCATGGTCGCGCGCATCCGCCGGGTCGATGGTGACGAGCGGCAGGTGCCGCAGGTCTTCGCGCCCCTTGAGCCCCGCGGGCTTCATCGCATCCGCCTCGGCGATCACCGCGTCGGGGAAATCGTCGGGAATGCCGTGTTGGTGAATCGCGATCAGCGAGACGGCGCGCGGCGCGGTCGGGTCGCCGAGCCGGGCGACGATCTTGGCCCGCGGCAGACCCATCCGGGCGCGCGGCCCGGTCTGCTCGGCCTCGACCAGCTCGCCGTCCTTCGCATCGTTCGTGGCGTCGGCCGCCACCATCCATTCCTTGTCGGCGCCCTTGTCGATCGGCACCACCCGACCGCCCTCGGCGCTCTTGCGAAACACCCCGAGGATGCGATGCGCCGCCTGGCCGATGCGCCGGATCAGCCGCGCCTCGTAGCCGTGGTCGTCCGCCTTCACTTCGGTCATCCGCGCGAGGATCCGGTCGCCGACCGCGAGCGCGGGATCGCCGGGCTTGGCCACGAACAGGATGCGCGGCGCATCGCCCTCGCCCGCCCATTCCAGCGCCCGGGCGAAGACGTCGCCGTCCGGGCTCACCTCCGCCACCTCCAGCACCGAGACCGGCGGCAGCTTGTCGGGGTCGCGGTAGGTCTTCTTGCGCTTGGTGAGATGGCCCTCGTCCTCGAGCTCGCGCAGGAGCCGCTTCAATTCGATCCGCTCGGCCCCCTTGATGCCGAAGGCCTTCGCGATGTCGCGCTTTGCGGTCAGGGTCGGGTTGTCGGAAATCCAGGCGAGGATCTCGTCTTTGGAAGGGATGCGTGCCATGGCCGAGACCTAGCACGGGCCAAAGCCGGCGTCAGCGGGAATCGCGCCCGAGGTCGGCCGCGCAATCGACGTCGGCAAGCTCCGGCAGAAACGCTGTGCGCAGCCCCGAAAGTGTCACTAACGTGTCACGAAACGCATGCTCGCTCGACCAGCGCACACCGGCGAACAGCCCGCGCGGCAGGGCGCGCCTCTGTTTGAGCCCGATCGCCCAATAGCCCCCGTCCGGCGCCGGTCCGATCACCGCGTCATGGGCGCCGAGCGCGCGAAACCCCGCTGCCACATGCCCCCGCGTGATCCCGGGAATGTCGGCGCCGACGATCAGTACCGGGCCGGGCAGGGCGCCAAACACCCGCGCCATCCGGTCGCCAAGGTCGCCGGAACCCTGCGCGAGCCGGGGGAGGGGCGGCAGCGCCGGGCTCGGCACTGCGGCATCGGGCGCCACCGCCAGCACCAGCCGCCAGCGCTTGTCGGTGAGTTCTCGGGCCATCCGCGCGATCCGGTGCCGCGCCCACCAGGCCGCGGGTACCATACCGATCTCGCGGCCGAGCCTTGTCTTCACCCGCCCGGCCACCGGCAGTTTCACCATGACCGCAAGGGTCGGTTTCAAGCGAAATAGTCCCGCATGATCCGCCCGTAGATCCGCTTCAGCACCCCGATCTGCTCGACCGAGACGCGCTCGTCCACCGCGTGCATCGTCTGGCCGACGAGGCCGAATTCGACCACCGGGCAATGGTCCTTCACGAAGCGCGCGTCCGACGTGCCGCCCGAGGTCGACAATTCCGGCATCACCCCGGTCTCGTCGCGCACCGCCGCGGCCACGAGGTCGGAGAACGCGCCCGGCGGGGTAAGGAAGCTCTCGCCCGAAACCTTGACCTTCAGCGCGATCTCGACCCCGCTCTCGCCCGCCACCAGCGCCATTTCCTCGCGGAGCCACGCCTCGAGCCCGGCCGACGAATGCGCATCGTTGAAGCGGATGTTGACGTTGGCCCGACACGTCGCCGGGATCACGTTGGTCGCCGGATTGCCGGTGTCGATCGTGGTCACCGCCAGCGTCGACGGATCGAAATGCGCCGTGCCCTCGTCGAGCACATGGGCATCGAGCCGCGCCATCAGCCGCGCCAGAGCCGGCACCGGGTTCTTCGCCCGGTGCGGATAGGCCGAATGCCCCTGCACTCCGGTTGCGGTGAACTGCGCGGTGAGCGAGCCGCGCCGCCCGATCTTCATCATCTCGCCCATGTGGTTGGGGCAGGTCGGCTCGCCCACCAGGCAGGCCGACATCCGCTCGCCATTGGCCGCCATCCAGTCGAGCAGCGCCACCGTTCCGTCGGTCGCGTCGCCCTCCTCGTCGCCGGTGATGGTCACGATCAACGCGGCGTCTTCCGGCGCATCAGAGACGAAATCCACCGCCGCCGCCACCCAGGCGGCGACCCCCGATTTCATGTCGGTCGATCCCCGGCCCCAGAGATAGCCCTCCTTCACCTCGGCGCCGAACGGCGGCACGCTCCAGGCCCCGGTATCGCCCACCGGCACCACGTCGGTATGGCCGTTGAACCCCAGCGTCCGGTTCGCCCCCTTTCGGCCCCAGCGGGCGAACAGGTTGGCCACCCCGCCCCGGTCGACACGGGTGCAGGCAAACCCGGCCCCGCTCAGAACCTCCTCGAGCAGCACCAGCGCACCGCCTTCTTCGGGCGTGACCGAGGGGCATTGCACCAGCGCCCGGGTCAGCGCGACGGGATCGGTTTCGGCCATCTGTCTCTCCTTCGGGGGCGGGTCGCCGCCCCTGATACACCCGTGTCCCGCCGGCGGCAAATGTGGCCCGGGGGCGACAAGCACACTCCCTCGGAGCGCCGGTCACATTTTGCGATTCACAAATCGAACATAACACGAGATAGTGGCGGCAATAACAAACCCCGAGGCAGGGGAGCGGGGCGCGCGACGATTACAATAGGCCCCGAACGAGCGGTTTCGAGCGATGGAAGGCGGCACATAAGCCGCCCCGGATCCGTGTCCGCCTGCCTCGACAGGAGGCAGGCGTATGAGTGGGACATCGAAACCCCGCGCAACCGGCCGTCGCGGCCTGGCCACCGGGCCGGGCGCCCGACCGGCGCAAGGCGGCGCGCGATGAGCTGGATCGCCCTGACCGACCGGTCGAACCCCGCGTTCAATATCCGCGGGATCGGCGTGCCCCGCCACGCGCCTGGCGTCCGCGGCGCGATGATGAAGCACGAGATCATGCCCAAAGGCACCCTGATGATCGAGTTCGCCGCCAATGTGCCGGCGGAGGGTGTGCAGGAGATCTTGAGCTTCCAGCGCGAGTTCGAATGGCTGCGCGCGCTCAGCGTCACCCTCGACGGCTCGGGCCGCGTCGCGCTCGCCTTCCGCCAGGGACCGAACCGCTCCACTGCCGCGCTCGACATCCCGCCGCCCGCCGGCGACGCCCGGCTGCGTCTCACCTACGCCTGGCACGCCCCCCAGCGCGCCGCCCGCCTCACCGTCGAACTGCCCGACGAGGGCCGGCTCTACCAGACCGAGGTCTTCGATCCCGTCCCGCTGCCGGTGGCCGACATCAAGGCGATCATGCGCAACGGCCGCGCTACCGCGATCGCGCAGGATGTCACTTTCGTTGCCGTCTCCGACGAGATCGAGCCGGTGGGCTTCGGCAACGGCGTCGTCGCCGGCGCCACGGTCGAGACCACCTCCGGCCCCGTCCCGGTCGAGAAATTGCGGCTCGGCGACATGGTCGTCACCGCCACCGCCGGCCCCCAGCCCGTGCGCTGGATCGGCCGCCGCCGGGTGCCGGCGCTGGGCGGCCTGCGCCCGGTGCGGCTGCGTGCCCCCTATTTCGGCCTCCGGCGCGACATCCTGCTCGCCCCGGCCCACCGGGTGCGGCTCGACATCGCCGAGGCCGAGTACGAGATCGGCGAACACGAGGTGCTGATGCCGGTCGCGAGCCTGGTCAACGGCCGCCATGCGCTCGGCGAGGCCCGCCACCGGCTCGTCACCTATCACCAGATCCTGCTCGACGTCCACGATCTGATCCTCCACGACGGGCTCTGGGCCGAGAGCCTGTTCGTCGGCACCCTCGCCCGGCGGCCGGCCATCGTGCAGAGCACGGTGCTGGCCGAGATGCCGCTCTCGGCGATCCCGATCCACCGCAGCTTCTCGCCCAGCCGTCTCACCGAGGTCGAAACCCGCACCATCGTCGCCGCGCTCGCGGCCGGTTGAGATTGCCGCGCCAACGCGCCGGTGCCATAGTGCCTCCCGGATGGGACCATAGGGACTGAGACTTTGCGAGTTTGGACTTCCGCCCTGGCAGTCGCCTTGGCCGGACTTGCCGCAGGCGCCGCCTGCGCGCAGGACAGCGGCGTGGCGCCCCCCGCCGGAACCGCGACCGAAACCGCCGCCGCCGGTCCGGCCGGAACGGTCCGCGTCGCCACCGTCACCCGCCCCCCGTTCTCTCTGGTCGAAGACGGCGCCGACACCGGCTTCACCATCGAGCTCTGGCAGGCGCTGGCCGAACACATGGGCGTCGAGACCGAAATCGTCCGCACCGAGACCTTCGTCGACATGCTCGATCTGGTCCGCGCCGGCCAAGTCGAGGCCGCCGCCGCCAACATCTCGATCACCGCCGAGCGCGAGGCGGCGATGGATTTCACCCAGCCGATTTTCGAGGCCGGCCTCGGCATCATGATCCCGGCGAGCGAAAAGGCCTCCAGCTCGATCCTGTCTACCTTCTTCTCGCGCGATCTGCTCCTGGCCCTTACCGCCGCCTTCGGCCTTCTGTTCGTCGCCGGCATGCTGATGTGGCTGTTCGAGCGCCGCCGCCAGCCCTATTTCGATCACACCGCCCGCGAGGCGCTGTTCCCCTCCTTCTGGTGGGCGCTCAACCTCGTGGTCAACGGCGGCTTCGAAGAGCGCCAGCCGCGCAGTCTCGCCGGCCGCCTCCTCGCGGTCGTCCTCGTGGTCTCGTCGCTGTTCCTGGTCTCGGTCTTCGTCGCCCGGATCACCGCGACGATGACGGTCGAGGCGATCCAGAGCTCGGTCACCTCCGTGAACGATCTCTACGGCCGCCGCGTCGGCACCACCGACGGCTCCACCGCTGCGGCGTTCCTCGGTGC
>JAGRMO010000001.1 GCA_020441205.1 Maritimibacter sp. | reverse complement strand
GCCCGAGGGGCCGACGAAGACGATGAGCTCGCCGGTCTTGATGTCCATGTTGATGTGCTTGAGCACCTCGACGGTGCCGCCGTAGGTCTTGCCCACGTCCGTGAGTTTGAGTTCGGCCATCTGTCCCTCCCCTTATCCGCGCTCACCGGTGCTGAGCATGATGCACGGCTGCCAATGCGCCAGGTGCAGGTTTCCATCGACGCCCGGCTGGGCGCTGTTGAGTTCGGGCCCGGCGGGGACCCAGTTGCCTTCGGGCGGCGCGAGCGTCACCGGGTCTTCGCCCATGTTGAGGGCGAAGAAGACCTTTTCGGCGCCGAGGGTGCGGGTGAAGGTGATCACGTTGCCCTCGGCCCGGAGATCGCCGATCACGCCTTTCCTCAGCGCCGGGTGGGCGTGGCGGAAGGCGATGGCGCGGCGGTAATGGTGCAGGAGCGCGGCCGGGTCGTCCTCGGCGGCGGCGACGGCCTGGCCGATATGCTCGCTCGCGACCGGCAGCCAGGTGCGGTGCGCGGTGGAGAAGCCGGCGTTGGCGTTGTCGCGCTCCCAGACCATCGGCGTGCGGCAGCCGTCGCGGCCCTTGAACTCGGGCCAGAACTCGATGCCGTAGGGGTCCTGCAGGTCTTCGAAGGCGACGTTGGCCTCGGGAAGCCCGAGCTCTTCGCCCTGGTAGATGCAGGCCGAGCCGTGGAGGAACATCATCAGCGTGGCGAAGCCGCGGGCGGCGGGCGCGGTGAGGTTCCAGCGCGAAACGTGGCGGACCACGTCGTGGTTGGAGAAGGCCCAGGTGATCCAGCCGTCGGGGGCGGAGTTTTCGTAGAGCTCGAGCACCTCGGCGATGCGGGACGCGGTGGGCTGGGTGCCCGAGAGGAGCTCGAACCCGTAGCACATCTGCATGAGGTCGTCGCCGGCGGTGTATTCGCCGATGAGTTCCGGGCCGCGCTGGGCGTCGCCCAGTTCGCCCACGGCGGCGGCCTGATAGGGGTTCATCACCGCGCGGAGCTTGCGCAGGAAGTCGAGCGTCTCGGGCCGGTTCTTGTCGTAGAGGTGGTTCTGCCAGTTGTAGGGGTTCACCGCGGGGGCGATGGTGGCATTGCGCTCTTCGGGAGGCAGCGCCGGGTTGTCGCGCAGCTCGGCGTCGCAGGTGTAGAAATTGATCGTGTCGAGGCGGAAGCCGTCGACGCCGCGTTCGAGCCAGAACCGGGCCACGTCGAGCAGCGCCGCCTGCACCTTTGGCTCGTGGAAATTGAGGTCGGGCTGGGAGGCGAGGAAGTTGTGCATGTAGTACTGCATGCGCCCCCCGTCCCAGCGCCAGGCCGAGCCGCCGAAGATCGACAGCCAGTTGTTGGGGGGCGTGCCATCGGGCCTGGCATCGGCCCAGACGTACCAGTCGGACTTCGGGTTGTCGTTCGACTTGCGGCTCTCGGCGAACCAGGGGTGCTGGTCGGAGGTGTGCGAGAGCACGAGGTCGATCATCACCTTGACGCCGAAGCCATGGGCGGTTTCGACCACCGCATCGAAATCGGCGAGCGAGCCGAACATCGGGTCGACGTCGCAGTAATCCGAGACGTCGTAGCCGAAATCCTTCATCGGCGAGGTGAAGAAGGGCGAGATCCAGATCGCGTCGACCCCGAGGGAGGCGATGTAGGGCAGCCGGCGGACGATGCCGAGCAAGTCCCCTACCCCGTCGCCATTCGAGTCCTGGAACGAGCGCGGGTAGATCTGGTAGATCACCGCGCCCCGCCACCAGTCGGGGTCCTTGACCAGATGCCGCATCTTGGGCGTCTCCTCAGCTTTGCTCATGGCCGCCTCACTTGACCGAGCCGGCGAGCAGGCCGCGCACCAGGTAGCGCTGCATCGCGAAGAACACGGCGAGCGGCACGGCGATCGAGACGAAGGCGGCGGTGGCCAGGATCTCCCAGTTGCCGCCACGGGTGCCGAGCAGTTCGACGATCTGCTGGGTCATCACCGTGGTTTCGCCGGTGGCGTCGATCAGGAACACCTTGGCGACGAGCAGGTCGTTCCAGACCCAGAGGAACTGGAAGATCGAGAAGCTCGCGAGGGCCGGGAAGGAGAGCGGCAGGATGATCTTTGTGAAGATCTGGAAATCGGTAGCGCCGTCGACCTTGGCGTTCTCGATGATGTCGCGAGGGAGACCCGCCATGTAGTTGCGCAAGAGATAGATCGCGAGTGGCAGCCCAAAGCCGGTATGGGCGAGCCAGGTGCCGAGGTAGCCCTTGCCGATGCCGATCTCGAAATGAAGCTTCAGGAGCGGAATGAGCGCGAGCTGCAAGGGCACCACGAGGAGCGCCACGATGAAGGCGATGAGGATGCCACGGCCGGGGAAATCCATCCAGGCGAGCGCATAGGCGGCGAAGGCCGCGAAGGCGATCGGAATGATCGTGGCCGGGATCGTCACCGTCATCGTGTTGAAGAAGGCTTTGGCCATCGAATCCGTGCCGGAGCCCGAGCGCAGCACCTTGTCGTAGTTGGCGGTGGTGAATTCCGGCGGGGTGTTAGCCGTGACGAAGACCCGCTGGCCGCGGCCCGAAAGCTGGTC
This sequence comes from Maritimibacter sp., assembly GCA_020441205.1. Taxonomy (GTDB): domain Bacteria; phylum Pseudomonadota; class Alphaproteobacteria; order Rhodobacterales; family Rhodobacteraceae; genus Sinisalibacter. The sequence goes on along the minus strand of JAGRMO010000001.1, from coordinate 7,682 downwards.
GGGCGTACCGGTCCAGACGTAATCGCCGTTGGCCTCGACGGTCATGGATTGACCGTCGCCCATGTCGGCGGTGTCGCCGGGACCGTAGGCGGCGACGTCACGCGAGGACGTGCCCCAGGCGGAGATATTGGCCGTGGTGCCGTTGGCGGCTGCGTCGTCGGTGAACAGGTTGCCTTCGACCACGTAGACGCCGCCCTGAGCCTTGCGGTTCTCGTCGGGATCGGCGGCGCGCAGGGTGAGGTTCTGCTCGGACGGGAACAGCGCCTTCCACCAGCCGGAGCCGGCGATCTGGTCGGCGGTGCGGAACGAGCTCACCAGAAGGCCGACCGTGGGGAACAGCCAGAGCACGACGAGGATGATCACCGAGAGGTTGACCGCCCAGGAAAGCCCGGATTTCTGACCTGCGATGTTGTCCATGGTCGTCTCTCCTCAGCGCATTTCTTTGCGCGCGTTGCGCACGTTCCAGACCAGGATCGGCGTCACCAGCAGCATGATGACGATGGCCGAGGCCGAGCCCATCCCCCAATCGGAGGCGCGGAACAGCTTGTCGTACATGTAGTTGGCGAGCACCTGGGTCTCCCATTGCCCGTTGGTCATGGCGAAGACGATGTCGAAGACCTTGAGCACGGTCAGGGTGATCGTGGTCCAGACCACGAGGATGGTGCCGGCGATCTGCGGGATCTTGATCTTGAAGAAGATCTGGAACGGGTTGGCGCCGTCCACGATGGCGGCCTCGATGGTTTCCTCAGGGATGCCGCGAAGTGCGGCCGAGAGGATCACCATGGCGAAGCCGGTCTGGATCCAGATCAGCACGATCATCAGCAGGAAGGAGTTCCAGAACGGGATGGTGAGCCAGGTCTGGGGTTCGCCGCCCAGCGCGGTCCAGATCGCGTTGAGGATGCCGATCTGCTCGGTGCCCTCGGGGCGGAAATCGTAGACCAGCTTCCAGATCACCGAGGCGCCGACGAAGCTGATCGCCATCGGCATGAAGATGATCGACTTGACGATATTGCCCCAGGAGAGCCGGTCGGTGAGCTGGGCGACGAGAAGGCCAAAGCCCGTCGACAGCGCCGGCACAATGAGAAGCCAGAAGAAATTGTTGCGGATCGCTTCCCAGAACTTCGCCTCCTGCGTCATCTTCCAGTAGTTGTCCAGACCCGCCCAGACGTAGGTGAAGGAGCCGCCGCCGCCCGAGAAATCGCGATTGGTCAGGCTGAGCCGCAGGGTTTCGAACACCGGATAGGCAAGGTAGAGGCCGAGGGCGAGCAGCGCGGGGAACAGGAAGAACCAGGGCCGGAGCGCGGTGGCGTTGTTGACATTGTCGCCCACGGTCGAGGCGGGGACGAGCTGGCCCTGCGCCTTCAGCGCCCGGATTACGGCCCAGGCGGCGGCCGCGAGGCCCGCGATCAGCGCGAAGGTGAGGAAGCCCCAGTTGGCGCCGAAGCTGCCGATGATCCGCGAGAACAGGGCGAGGCCGAGGCCGCCGAAGAAGGCCCAGGCGGTGACGTCGCCGGCGTGGAAGACCGCCGTGAGCAGGATGCGCAGGAAGGCCACGAGCAGGATGAAGGCGAGGACGAAAAGCGCGTAGCCGATCACCGCGAGGCTGACCGAAATCGCCATCAAGAGGACGCCGGTGACGAAGCTCGCGACGCCCGACCAGAAGGCGCCGATCGAGGCGCCGGCGGACATTGCGCTGAGGTCTTTCACGCCTTCGTCGAAGAAGCCGGCGCCGGTGCCCATCCAGGGGACGACGACCGAGAGCAGGAAGTAGCCGATGATCGGGGCGGCGACGAGGATCGCGAGGCCGATGCGGGTGCGCTTCCTGGCGTCGTCGGCGTCGAAGGCGCGGCGCGGAAAGATGAAGCGGTCGAGGAACAGGTTGGAGAAGTAGTAATAGCCGATCGACGCGCTTACCACGATGGTCACGACGATCACGCCCTGCAGTGCCGGATGCATGGTCTTCCCCTCCCTTGATGTGATCCCTCGGGCCGGGCCCCGGACACGCGGGGCTGGCGATTGGTTACGAGGTGTTCTTGGCAGGGCGCCCGGGTGTGGCCCGGGCGCCCGCGTGGCAATCGGCGGGGCCGATTACTTGATCGCGTCCCAGCTGGCCTGGATCTGGTCGGCCACGGCCTGGGCGTCGGCGCCGCCGACGTAGTCGACCATGCCGGTCCAGAACGAGCCCGCGCCCACCGCGCCCGGCATCAGGTCGGAGCCGTCAAACCGGAAGGTGGTGGCCGAGAGGAGGATGTCGTTCATCTTCTTCAGGGTCGGGTCGGAGAACTTGGACGTGTCGACACCCTTGAACGGGGTCAGGAAGCCCTTGAGCGCCATCCAGGTTTCATGCGCTTCCGGGGTTTCCAGGAAGGCGATGAACTCGTGCGCCGCCGCGTTGTCGTTGGTGATCGTCCAGGTGGTGCCGGCGCCCAGCACCGGGGTGCCGAGATCCTTGTCGGCATAGGCCGGGAAGTAGAAGAAGTCGACGTCTTCGCCCACCGCGGTGCCTTCGGGGAAGAAGGCCGGGATGAAGCTCGCCTGGCGGTGCATGTAGCACTGCGGCGGCGAGGTGAAGAGCTGCTTCGGGCTGTCGCGGAAATCAGTGGTGGCCACCGCGCCGGCGCCGCCGACGACGAAGGCGTCGTTCTTGGCGAACCAGCCGAATTCTTCGATCGCGGCGACGACGGCCGGATCGTTGAACGGCATCTCGTTCGACACCCACTGGTCGTAGGCTTCCGGCGACTGGGTGCGCAGCATCAGGTCTTCGACCCAGTCGGTGGCCGGCCAGCCGGTGGCCGCGCCGGAGCCGAGGCCGATGCACCAGGGCGTGCCGCCATCGGCGACGATCTGCTCGGTGAGGGCCTTGAGGTCTTCCATCGTAGTCGGGACTTCATAGCCCGCATCCTCGAAGTTCTCGGGGATGTACCAGACCAGCGATTTCACGTCGTTCTTGTAGGGGAAGCCGTAGAAGGCTTCGGCCCCGTCCGGGCCCTTGTAGGTGCCGAGCGCGACCCAGGACGGGCCCGCGGCGTAGTTCTCGGCGACCCAGCCGGCGACGTCGTCGCCCAGCGGGGTGAGGAAGCCGCGCGCGGCCATGTCGGAGGCGAGGCCGGGCTGCGGGAAGGCCGCGACGTTGGCGGCGGAGCCGGCTTCGAGGTCGACGACGATCTGCTGTTCGAAGCTATCGGAGCCGACGTAGCGCACGTCATGGCCCGACTTCTCGGCGAAGACCGCGAGCACCTTCTCGACGTTTTCCTGGTCGGGTCCGAGCCAGGGCCCGAAGACCGTGAGCTGCTCGGCAGCGGCCCATCCGGTCGAGAGCGCAAGAACGGCGGCGCCGGTGAAGAGAGTTTTTTTCATGGTTTCAATAATCCTCCCAGATTGCGCCACAAGCGGCGCCTGAACCAATCCACTCGGCTCCAGGGGCCATTTCGACTCACCCCAAAGCGCTTTGGATGGCGCAACCGTCGCTCAGTCACAGGCTCGATGTCAACAATCCTTCCCGTTTCCGCGACAAATATCGGCGTTTTTCGCGAGATTCGCACAAAATCCGGGGTTTGTTTTGACAGGCTCGCCCTTTCGCCCCTAGGCTCGAAGGAATTCTCAAAGCGGTTTGAAACGTTACGGGTGCAATGAAACTGAAGGAGCTGTCAGAGCTGCTGAACCTGTCGCAGACCACGGTGAGCCGGGCATTGAACGGCTATCCCGAGGTCTCGGAAAGCACGCGCAAACGGGTGCGCGAGGCGGCGGAGACGCATGGCTACCATCCCAACACCCGCGCCCGTTCGCTCGCCACCGGGCGGGCGATGGCGATCGGCCATGTGCTGCCGCTGTCGTCCAAGCACGAGATGATGAACCCGGTGTTCACCGATTTCATCGCCGGCGCGGGCGAGGTCTACAGCGCCCATGGCTATGACATGCTGCTCTCGGTGGTGCCGGACGAATTGCAGGAGCGAACCTACCGCGACCTGCGCAACAAGGGCTCGGTGGACGGGCTGATCGTGCATGCGCCGAAGCTCGCCGAGCAGCGGATCCATCTGCTCAACGAGATCGGGATTCCCTATGTGGTGCACGGGCGCGCGTCGGACAGCAACGAGCCCTATGCCTGGGTCGACATGAACAACACCCATGCGTTCAAGCGCGCGACCGACTTCCTGCTCGACCTCGGGCACCGCCGCATCGCGCTGGTGAACGGGCTTGCCGACATGGATTTCGCGATCCGACGACGCGCCGGGTTCGAGGAGGCGCTGGCCGAGCGCGGGATCGAGCCGGAAGCGGCGCTGGTAAGCTCGGACGAGATGACCGAGAGCACCGGTTATGCGGCCGCGCGCGGCTTTCTGGCCGGTCCTGCCCCGCCGACCGCCTTTCTCGCCTCGTCGATCCTCTCGGCGCTCGGGATCCGGCGCGCGATCGAGGAGCGCGGGCTTCGGATGGGGCGGGACATCTCGGTCATCACCCATGACGACGATCTGGGCTATCTGCAGAACCGGGCCGAAGTGCCGGTGTTCACCGCCACGCGCTCTTCGGTGCGCGACGCCGGCCGGCTGGCCGCCGGCATGGTGCTGGAAATGGTGCAATCTCCCGATACCGCCGTTCGGCAGGTGCTGCTCGAATCCGAGCTGATCCTCGGGCAATCGACCGGTCCGGCGCCGGTCTTCGGCTGAGCCCGCGCGCCCTGCCCCGCCGGCCGAACCGCGCTGGTACCCGCGGCGGGACTCGAACCCGCACGGCCGAAGCCTGGGGATTTTAAGTCCCCTGTGTCTACCATTCCACCACGCGGGCCAGCGGGCGCGACGCTAGACGATTGCGGCCACCGGGGGAAGCCTCGGGCTGACGGCTCAGCGCGGCGCGCCGGCGGGCGGGTCGAGGAGCCCGCGCTCGGGCAGCCAGGGGTGGAGCGCCACCGCCTCGCGCAATATGCGGTCGCCCTCCTCCGCTTCGCCCATGCGCATCAGCGTGACCCCCTTGCCCGAGAGCGCGGCGACATGGCGCGGCACGAGTTCGAGGGCGCGGTCGATGTCTTCGAGCGCGGCCGGGTAATCTTCCTGCAGGAAGCGGACATAGGCGCGCTGGTTCCAGGCCTCGGCCCAGCTCGGGCAGTAGACGACGAGCGCGTCGAGCCCCTTCATCGCGCCGGGATAGTCGGCGGCGGCGATGCGCTCCTGGATCACGTCCATGAGTTCGCCCGACCAGCCGTCGGGCGCCGCCGCCCAGAGCGCGAACATGTCGCGGAAGGCGTCGCGGCCGGCCATGTAGCTCTCGGCCGCCTGGGCGTCGGCGATCAGCACGTCGAGCGCCGCCGAGATGTCGGCGGGCGGCGGGCAGGTTTCCTCGGCCAGCGCGGGGCCAGCGAGGAGGACGAGGGCGGCGAGGCGGAGGGGAATGGCGCGCGGGTTCATGGGCGCAAGCCTCTCGCGCGTCTGCGCGCAGGTCAAATCACGCGCGCGAGAGGCTTGACCTCGGGCCCTGCGCAGTGTGACCTCGGCGCATGTTTCCGATCCGCGATCATAACCCCTCGACGCGCGTGCCTTACGTCACCTACGTGCTGATCGCCGCGAATATCGCGGTGTTCCTGAGCTATGTGAATTTGCTCGGCGACGAGCGGACGCTGGGGGCGCTGTTCTACAACTGGGGCGTGGTGCCGGTGCGGGTCACGCATGGCGAGGGCTATCTGGGCCTGTTCAGCTCGATGTTCCTGCATGCGGGGTTCATGCATCTGGCGGGCAACATGCTGTTTCTGTGGATCTTCGGCGACAATCTCGAAGACATGCTCGGGCATCTGGGCTTCATCGTCTTCTACGTCGCCTCGGGCCTCGGCGCGGCGGCGCTGCAGATCGCGGCGGCGCCGATGAGCGAGGTGCCGATGGTGGGCGCGTCGGGCGCCATCGCCGGCGTGATGGGCGGCTATCTGCTGCTGTTCCCGCGCGCCCGGGTCGACGTTCTGGTGATCATCGTCATCATCTTCAAGGTGTTTCCGCTGCCGGCCTGGGTGATGCTCGCGCTGTGGTTCGGGCTGCAGGTGTTCAACGGGGTGACGACCGCGGCCGATGGCGGCGGCGTGGCGCATTGGGCGCATGCGGGCGGCTTCATCGTCGGGCTGGTCGGGGCGCTGCCGGTGTGGCTGAGGGCCGGCGGGCGGGCATTCTGGGCGCGGACCGCGGGGCATCCGGACCATCCGGCGGCGCGGTACAGACTGGTGGACAGCGCCGTGCCCAAGGTGCGGCGGCGTCGGTAGCCCTGGCCTCGGCATTCGGGGCGGCTCGTCGTGCGCGCGCCCCGGGACGGGCCCGGCGGCGCGGGGCTAGTCGGGCATCACCGTCATGTTTTCCATCGTACCTTGGGTCTTTTCGGCGACCATCGGGACCGAGGTGGCGACGTAGAAGCTGGTGGCGATCCCCAGGAAGACGATGAACCCGGTGAGGACCACCCAATCGACGGTGATCGCCCCGGCCTGATCCTTCGAAAACCGCGCGACGGCGCGGGCGGCCCGGGTGGAAACGGCGGCAAAGTAGTCTCTGGTCATTCCAAATTCCTCGTTACGCAAACTCGTTCTGTCGCCCGAATCCGGCGGGAGTGGGGCTCAAAAAAGATTTCTTTTCAAATGGGTGTCTAGTCCGGGACCACGGTCATGGATTGCAGGGTGTCGTCGATCTTGTTGGCGAGTTCCGGCACCGACGAGGTGACGAGGAAGCCGGCCGCGACCCCCATGAGCACGATGGCCGCGGTGAGAACGACCCAGTCGACAGTGACCGCACCGTCTTCGGAGGCCAGAAAACCCAAGCCGGCCGGCTTGCGCCGGGCCAATCCTACCTTGGTCATTGCGACAGTCCCATTCCCGTTTCCCTGCCCCGTCCAGAAGGGCACAGGGTGCAGAGCTACCGGCGGACGGCGGCGATTTTGCGGCAACGGCGTGCCGAAACCGCGGAGAACGGTGGAAATGCCCCGGATTGTAGAGGTTTTCGGCAGGGCCGGTCAGCGGTTGCGGATGATCTTGGCGAACTTTTCGAACAACGCCTCGTTCGCCGCGATCAGCGCACCGTCGTCGAGGACGTCGCCCTCGGGTTCGATGGCTTCGACGAAGCCGCCGGCTTCGCGCAGGATCACCAGACCGGCGGCGATATCCCAGGCATGGAGGCCGCGTTCCCAGTAGCCGTCGAAGCGACCGGCGGCGACATAGGCGAGATCGAGCGCGGCCGCGCCCCAGCGGCGCACGCCGGAACAGGCGGGCAGCAGGCGCGCGAGATCCTGCAGCGTCTCGGGCAGGTCGGGCTTGGTGCCCCAGGGAACGCCGGTGGCGAACAGCGCCTCGATCATCCGGGTGCGGCCGGAGACCCGCAGGCGGGTGTCGTTCAGGAAGGCGCCCTGCCCCTTCTCGGCGAAGAACATCTCGTCCTTGGCCGGGTCGTATATCACCCCGGCGACGATCTCGCCCTTGTGCTCGAGCGCGATCGAGATCGCCCAATGCGGCAGGCCGTGCAGGAAGTTGGTGGTGCCGTCGAGCGGGTCGACGATCCAGCGCCGGGTCGGGTCCTTGCCCGGCTCGCCGCCGCCTTCCTCTCCGAGCCAGCCGTAATTGGGCCGCGCGGCCATCAGCTCGTCCTTGATGATCTGCTCGGCGGCGATATCGGCGCGGGAGACGAAATCGCCCGCCCCTTTCATCGACACCTGCAGGTTCTCGACCTCGC
>JAGRMO010000011.1:19383-20173 GCA_020441205.1 Maritimibacter sp. | reverse complement strand
TCGACGATGAAATCGGTCCGCGCCTTCTTGATCGGCGCGAACATCAGCCACAGATCGGGCGGATCGAGCTGGGCCGCGCTCCGGCCCAGACAGGACAGCGTGCCGCCCTTCTTGCCGGCCTCCGCCACTTCCGCCGTCCACTCGCCGTCCGCCCCGTTGAACAACGCCACCCGCGCGCCCGCGCCAAGCCGCATCACCCCGAACAGGTAATGCGCCTGGTCGCGCCCGAGCGCGATGGATTTGCCCTCGCCGAGGGGGGCGTCTACAAAGAGGCGGATTTTCTCGCGCGGCCACATGAGGGGCACGATATGGCGGCAGGTGACGATAGGCCAGAGGCCGCGGGGCAGGTTGCCGACGCGGTGCGCGGCAATTGGGTCGACCGTCTCGCGCCGGCCTGGTCGCGGCCCTATCTGCGCCTGAGCCGGGCCGACCGCCCGATCGGCACCTGGCTGTTGCTGCTGCCCTGCTGGTGGGGGTTGCTGCTCGGCATCGGCGACGATGGAACGCTCGGCTGGCAGGACGCCTGGATCGCGTTCGGCTGCGGCCTTGGCGCCTGGCTGATGCGCGGGGCCGGCTGCACCTGGAACGACATCACCGACCGCGACATCGACGCCGCCGTCGCCCGCACCCGCTCGCGCCCGATCCCGTCGGGGCAACTCAGCGTCAGACAGGCGCTGGGCTGGCTGGCGGCACAGGCGCTGATCTCCTTCGCGATCCTGCTGACCTTCCACCCGAACGCCATCCTGCTCGGACTGATCTCGCTCGCGCCGGTGGCGATCTACCCCTTCGC
>JAGRMO010000011.1:0-19340 GCA_020441205.1 Maritimibacter sp. | reverse complement strand
GGGCGCGCTGCTCGCCTACACCGCCCACACCGGCCGGCTCGGCTGGCCCGCGGTCGCGCTCTACCTCGCGGGGATCGCCTGGACCCTGTTCTACGACACGATCTACGCCCATCAGGACAAGGACGATGACGCCCTCATCGGGGTGAAATCCACCGCGCGCCTGTTCGGCCAGCACACCCATGCCTGGCTGCGCGGCTTTCTCTTCGCCACCGTGGTGCTGATGGCGCTCGCCGTGATCCTCGCCTACGTGCCCGACGGCTCGGTGCTCGGGCTGGTGATGGCGCTGGGCGGACCCTGGTTCATGGGTTGGCACATGTCGTGGCAACTGCGCGTGCTCGACACCGAAGACCCGGATGTCTGCCTCAGGCTGTTTCGCGCCAATCGCGACGCCGGGTTGATCCCCGTGCTGTTTCTTGCCATCGCCGCGCTGCTCTGAGCCCTCGCGATTGCGCGCCCGGGCGCCGCGCCCTATTGAGGCGCATCTGTAACGGAACCGGAATGCCTGACGTGACCCCACAGTCGAAGCTCCCCCGGAGTTACCCGCTCGTTTCCTCCGGCGTGCTGGTGCTCGCGGCCCTGGTCTCGATTCTCGTCGCCTGGGGCGCGCTCTGGGCGGTCGAGCGCAACTCGAAATCCGCCGTCGAACACGCGCTGATGATCGAGGGGCTCGACTGGGCGCGGGTCGACACCAACGGGCTGCAGGTGTTCCTGTCCGGCACGGCGCCTTCGGAGCCCGCCCGTTTCGGCGCGCTGACCGCGGCCGGCCACGAGGTCGACGGCGCAAGGGTGATCGACCTCATGGAAGTGCCCGACCCGGCCGCCATCGCCCCGCCGCGCTTCTCGATCGAACTGCTGCGCAACCAGTCCGGCATCTCGCTGATCGGCCTCGTGCCGGCGGCCACCGACCGCGCCGCGCTCGCCGCCGATATGCAGAAGATCGACCCGATCCGTCCGGTCGCCGATCTGCTCGAAACCGCGAATTACCCCCAACCCGAGGGCTGGGACAACGCGGTGCGGTTCATGACCTACGCCGCGGGGCTGCTGCCGCGTTCCAAGATCTCGATGGACGCGAACCGCGTGGGCGTCGAGGCGATCGCAAACTCGCCCGAAGAAAAGGCCGACTGGGAGCGCAAGCTGCGCGGCCGCGCTCCCGGGGGCCTGCGCATCGCGCTCGACATCTCGGCGCCGCGCCCGGTGATCTCGCCGTTCACCCTGCGCTTCATCTCTGACGCCGCCGGCGCCCGGTTCGACGCCTGCACCGCCCACACCGAGACCGGGCGCAACGTCATCCTCGCCGCCGGGATCGCCGCCGGCGTGAAGGGCGCCGTCGATTGCCCGATCGCGCTTGGCGTGCCCTCGCCCGACTGGCCCGACGCGGTGTCGCGCGCGATCCGGGCGGTGCGCGAGATGGGCGGCGGCGCGCTTACCTTCTCGGATGCCGACGTCAGCCTGATCGCCCCCGAGGGCACCAGCCAGGACACCTACGACCGGGTGATCGGCGAACTCGAGGCCGACCTGCCCGACGTCTTCGCGCTGCACGCGGTGCTGCCGGGGCCCGAGGACAGCGCCGCTGAGGCCGCCGGCCCGCCCGAGTTCACCGCCACCCTCGCCACCGGCGGGGGGGTGCAGCTGAGGGGCCGGGTCGCCACCCAGCAGGACCGCACCATCGTGGTGAGCTACGCTCGCGCCCGCTTCGGCGTCGACAAGGTCTACGCCCCGCTCACCCTCGACGAGGGCCTGCCCGCAGGCTGGTCGCTGCGCACGCTCGCGGGGCTCGAGGCGCTCGACCTGCTCGCCGACGGTCGCGTCGTCATCCAGCCCGCGCTGGTCACGGTCACCGGCACCACCGGCGACAGCGGCGCTTCGGCCGAGATCTCGCGCATCCTGTCGGAAAAGCTCGGCGAGGCGGAGGATTTCCGGGTCAACGTGCGCTACGAGGAGGCGCTCGACCCGGTCGCGGCGATGCCGACGCCGGCGGAATGCGCGGCCGACATCAACGCGGTTCTGGCCCGCGCCAAGATCACCTTCGCGCCCGGCTCGGCGGAGATCGAGCTGAGTTCGGCCGACACCGTCGACCGCATCGCCGAGATCGTGAAGACCTGCCCCGACGTGGCGATGGAGATCGCCGGCTACACCGACAGCCAGGGCCGCGAGGAGATGAACCAGGCGCTGTCGCAGCGCCGGGCCGAGGCGGTGATGTCGGCGCTGCTCGCGCGCCGGGTGCTGACCTCGAACCTCACCGCCTTCGGCTACGGCGAAGAGAACCCGGTGGCCGACAACGACATCGAGGAAGGCCGCGAGGCCAACCGGCGGATCGAGTTCCGGCTGGTCGGCGAGGCGGCGCCGCGGGAGACGGCCGAACCCGAGACCGGCGACGCTCCGACGCTGCGCCCGTTGGCCCGGCCGGAGGACGAGATCGGTTCCGAAGACGGCGACGCCGCGGCCGACGACGAGGCCCGGGCGGGTGCGGACGAGGGCGGAGCGCCCGAAGATCTGGCGCAGGCGACGGACCCGGCCGTGGGCGAGGCAGCGCCGGAGGACGAGGCGGGCGCAACCGACGCGCCGGTCGCGGATGCCGGCGACGAGACATTCGACGCGGCCCTGGACGAAGCCGTGACCGACGCGATCCCCGAAGGGTCAGGCGACGAAATCGGCGCTGACCCGGTCGCCGAAGTCGCACCCGAAACCGCCGACGACACGGAACTGGCGGCACTGGAAGAGGCCGCCGAACCGAGGGGCGACATGCCCGGGGCGGAGCCGAACATGGCCGAACTGCCGCAAAAGACGCCGCCGGTCCCCGCGAGCGAGGATACGGCAGGCGACGCCGCCGACGCGGAGGCGAGCCCCGCGGCGACGGTGGATGCGGCGGACAGCCCGCCCGATCCAGTGCCCGGCGAGGCCGGCCTGCCGGTCGAGGCCGTGGAATTGCAGCCGGTCGACAAGGCCGCGCCGACGACCCTGCCAGCCGCGACCCGCGATACGGTGGAGGCGGAGCGGAGCGTGGACGTGGAAACGCCGGAGCCGACGGCCGACATGACACCGGGCGACGACATCGCCGCTCCGGTCGCAGGGGCCGGACCCGCGTCGCCGCCGGCGCCGGAGGCGGAAGCCACCGACCCGGGAACCGAAGAAACCGCGGGGGCCGATGCCGGCACCGAAGACGCCGCGCCGGGCAACGAGATCGCCGGGACGGACCCCGCCGAAGCGACGACGGCCACCGACACGCCGGCCGCGACGGACGAAGCCGCCGGCACCGAAACGCCCACCGAGGGCGAAGCGGCAACCGCCGCCACGACGCCCGCCATCGCCCCCGGCTCGGCGCCGCTGGGCACGCTCGGCCTCGTCTACGGCCCCGAGACCACGCCCGCGACCCGGCCGCTGCGCCGCCCGCCTGCCGTGGTCAACCCTGACCTCGTGACCACAAGGCCGCGCCCGAGGCCCACGACCTTATCCGCGACCAACCCCGACGCCCAAAGCCCGGAGGCAGCCCAATGAACCGGACCGAGTTCATCATCGTGACCGCCATCATCCTGTTCGTGGCCTTCCTCCTCGGTTGGTTCACCCATTGGATCACCCACCGCTTCACCCGCGTGGCCTCGAGCGACATGGGCGAGATCGACCGGCTGGCGCAGGCGTTGCACGAGGCCGAGGAAACCCGCGACCAGGCGATCACCTACCTGCAGAAGCGCGAAGCCGAGATGACCAACAATCTGCAGCAGACCGAGGCCGAGCTGCGCGCGGCGATGGACGGCCTGCGCGACGCCCGCCATGAGGCGGAGGAACTGCGCGGCTATATCGAGAAACAGAGCCAGGGCTGACCGGACGAACCCGCCCTCCGGCACCGGGCGGACAGGGTCAGGGAATGAACCCGCCGTCGACGTCGTCGCCGGTTTCGGCCATCAGCTTTTCGAGCGAAGGCACGATCACCCGGCGCTTGCCGTCAAGCTCGATGATGCCCGCCTTCTTCAGCGCCGAGATCTGCCGGCTGACGGTTTCGAGTGTCAGCCCGAGATAGTCGGCCATCGCTTCGCGGGTGAGCGGCAGATCGAAATGCATCCCGTCCTTGGGCGAATTGCGGGTCAGCGCCGCGTCGCGCCGGGCGATGATCGCGAGCAGCGAGGCGATCTTCTCGCGCGCCGTCTTGCGGCCCAGCACCAGCATCCACTCACGCGCCGAATCGAGCTCGTCCAGCGTCATCTCGAGAAGCCGGGTGCCGATATGCGGCGTCGAGACCATCAGGTCTTCGAACGGCCCCTTGCGAAAGCAACAAATCGTGAGGTCGGACACCGCCACCACGTCGAACGGCGCCGAATCGCGCCCCGGACGTCCGATGAAGTCGGACGGCAGCAACAGGCCCACCATCTGGGTGCGGCCGTCTTCCATGGTCTGGCTGAGCGAGGCGATCCCGGTGACCACCGAGGCCACGAATTCCATGTGATCGCCGGCCCAGATCACCGGCTGCCCGGCTTCGTAATTGCGGTAATACTTGATCTCTTCGAGCCGTTTGAGCTCGTCCGGCTCACAGCGCGCGCAGACCGCCTGATGCTTGATCGGGCAGTTCCAACATTCCTTCGAATCGAAGGCGAGATCCAACTTGGCTTTCATGCCGGATTACCGGTTTGATCCTGATCAAAGTGGCGCGCGCGGTTTCCGCTAGAGCCTAGTCGAATGCAGTCACTCACGCAACTTCGCAAGCTCGGGTTGTTCGACGCCCGGGTGCCCCGCTATACGAGCTATCCGACCGCGCCGCAATTCAATGCGGGCGTGGGCAGCGAGACGGTTTCCGCCTGGCTCAGGGCCTTGCCCGAAGGCGCGTCGGTCTCGCTCTACGTCCATGTGCCGTTCTGCCGGAGACTGTGCTGGTTCTGCGCCTGCCGCACCCAGGGCACCCAGACCGCCGAGCCGGTGGCCGCCTATGTCGAGACCCTGAAGAAGGAACTCGCGCTGATCGGCGCGCGGCTGCCGAAGGGCGTGACCATCGAGCATCTGCATTGGGGCGGCGGCACGCCGACGCTGCTGGAACCGGCGATGATCGCCGACCTCGCCCGCGCGATCTTTCGCATCGCTCCGCTCGGCCCCGGCGCGCAGTTCTCGGTCGAGATCGACCCGACCGAGATCGACGACGCCAGGCTCGACGCCCTGGCCGAAGCCGGCCTCAACCGCGCCTCGATCGGGGTGCAGGATTTCGACCCGATGATCCAGGAGGTGATCGGCCGGCCGCAGAGCTACGAGGTGACGAAGGCCGCGGTCGACGGGCTCCGGGCCCGCGGCATCGGCTCGCTCAACGTCGATCTGCTCTACGGCCTGCCGCACCAGACCCAGGCCCGGATCACGGATTCGGTCGAGAAGGTCATCAGCCTCGACCCCGACCGGATCGCGCTCTTCGGCTATGCCCATGTGCCCTGGATGTCGAAGCGCCAGCAGCTCATCCCGACCGAGGCGCTGCCGACGCCCGAGGCGCGGCTCGAACTCTACAACACCGCGCGCGATCTGTTCGTCGGCGCCGGTATGGACGAGATCGGCATCGATCATTTCGCCAAGCCCGACGACGGGCTCGCCATCGCCCACCGCAATGGCACGATGCACCGGAATTTCCAGGGCTACACCGAAGACCGCTCGCCGGTGCTGATCCCGGTCGGCGCCTCCGCCATCGGCCGGTTCCCCGGCGGCTACGCCCAGAACGAGCCGGCGACGTCGAAATATCAAGAGCGGGTGCGCGCGGGCGATTTGCCCATCGCCAAGGGCCATGTGTTCGCCGGCGACGATTTGGTGCGGGCGCGGATCATCGAGCTGCTGCTGTGCGATTTCCGCGCCGATCTGAACGCGGTGGCGGCGGAACACGGGGCCGAACCGGCCACCGTCATCGCCATGGCCGATGGGCTCGACGCGGCCCTGCCGGGCACAACGGTGCTGGACGGCGGCGTGCTCACCATCGACGAGGGCGCGAAGCCGCTCGCCCGCATCATCGCCCGCTTCTTCGACGCCTACGACATGACCTCGGCCCGCCATTCGCAGGCGGTGTGAGCGCGCCTCAGCCCGCGGATTTCGCCACCGCCAGCGCCTCGGTCAGCACCGCGCGGTCGCCGATGTGATTGGCGAGCGTGAGCACGAGACGGGCGTTCAGCGCATCGCTCTCGGCCTTTGAAAGCCCCTCATGCGCAGCGATCAGCTCGGCATAGAAATCGTCCGGCGCGTCGATGTTCCGGGTGAGCGTGAGCTTGGCCATGGGATCACTCCTTGCCGGTGGCGCGGCGGATCGCGAAACGGATCTGCTGGACGTCGTATTCTGGGAAACGGGCGGCGACATGCTGGTCGGGCCGGATCAGGTAGACCGCCGATGGCGCGGTGCCGAGATAGCGCTGGGCCAGCGCACCGGTGGGATCGTCCTTGGTCGACAGCGCGAGCCGGGTCGCGGTGACGCCGCCTTCGGTGACGGCCTCCTCGGCCTCGCAATCGATGCTGAGGATCGTGAACCCGCCGCCGAGCCGGTCGAGCAGATAGCCCGCGCCGAGCGGCACGTCGGGGCAGGGCGCGCCGGGGCGGCTGCGCTCGGGCCCGCCGTCGAGCCCGTCGGGCGTGTTGAGCGGCGAGCCGTCGTAGATCGCCGGCACCGAGAGCCGGCCCGAGTTGACGAACGGCCGCGCGAATTCATGGGCTTCGGCAAGGTCGAGCACCGCGTCGCGGAAGATCCGGCTGATCTCCGACTTCGGCGTGATGAAATCGGTCGACCGCGTCGAATTGAGGATGTTCTCGTCCGCCCCGTGAATCCGCTCGGCATCGTAGCTGTCGAGCAGGGTTTCGGGTGCGGTGCCGTCGAGGATGAGCTTCAGTTTCCAGGCGAGGTTGTCGGTGTCCTGCAACCCCGAATTCGCGCCCCGCGCGCCGAACGGCGAGACCTGGTGCGCGGCATCGCCGGCGAAGATCACCCGGCCCTTGTGGAACCGCTCCATCCGCCGGCACTGGAAGGTGTAGATCGACGACCATTCGAGCTCGTACTTGATGTCGGGCCCCAGCATCGCGCGCAGCCGGCGGTCGATGTTCTCGGGTTTCAGCTCTTCCTTTCGGTCGATGTCCCAGCCGATCTGGAAATCGATCCGCCAAACGTTGTCGGGCTGCTTGTGCAAGAGCGCCGATTGCCCGCGATTGAACGGCGGGTCGAACCAGAACCAGCGTTCGGTGGGGAAATCGGCCTCCATCACCACATCGGCGATGAGGAAGTTGTCTTCGAACACCTTGCCGACGAAATCGAGCCCCATCATCCGCCGCGTCGGCGAATTGGCCCCGTCGCAGGCGATGAGCCAGTCGGCTTCGAGCTCGTAGGGCCCCTCCGGGGTCTCGATCTCGATATGGACGTGGTCGGGATGGTCGCCGATGGCGACGACCTTGTTGCCGCCGCGCAGCTCGATCCTCTTGCCCTCGGCCTGCAGCTCGCGCACCCGCGCGACCATGTAGTCTTCGAAGTAATATTGCTGGAGGTTGACGAAGGCCGGCTGCTTGTGGCCGTCCTCCGGCAGGAGGTTGAAATCGTAGATCTGCCTCTGGTCGAAGAACACCTTGCCGAGGTTCCACTCGACCCCCTTGTCGACCATCGGCGCGCCGCAGCCGAGCCGGTCGAGGATCTCGAGCGGGCGCTTGGCGTAGCACACCGCGCGCGAACCGAACGAGACCTTGTCGTTGTCGTCGAGCACCACCACCGGCACGTCGTGGAGCGCGAGGTCGATGGCGAGGCCGAGGCCGATGGGCCCCGCGCCGATGACGACCACCTTGTGGCGCACCGGCGTCACCGCCTCCTGGTCGGGCGAACGCTCATAGGGGTACAGCGGGGTTTCGAAGATCTTGGACATCGGCTTCTCCGGGCTGGACGCGGAAGGATCGCATGGGCGGGGCGGGGTGGCGTTGATCTGGGTCAGTTGGGCATTCGTCGGACCTGCTCTCTCTTCTCGCGAAGAGTGGCCCAGGGCCGGCGATGAGCGTTCACCCCTGCAGCGCCTCCCACATTTCGAGGTCGCGCTCGGCGGTCCAGATCCGGGGCGTGTCGATGTCGAGCGCCTCGTCATAGGCGCGCGCCACGTTGAACGGCAGGCAATGCTCGTAGATCGCGTAGTTCGCGAACTTGGGGTCGCATTCGGCCCGCACCGCGTCCCAGGCCTCCTTGAGCGAGCCGCCACGAAGCGCCACGCGGGCCGCGGGCCGGTAGGTGGAGCGGACGAAATCCGAGGTGAGGTCGAGCGCCGCGTTGACCATCTCGCGGCCCACCAGCGCGTCACCCCGGCCCGGCGCGATGGCGTCGACGTCGAAGGCGCGGATGCGTTCGAGCGTCGCCGGCCAATCGTGGAAATGTCCGTCGCCGCAGTAGCAGGCCGAGTGGTATTCGACGAGATCGCCGGTGAACATCACGTTGGCGTCCGGCACGTAGATGACGATATCGCCCGCCGTATGGCCGCGCCCGAGATGCATGAGGTCGATCCGGCGATTGCCCAGATAGACGCTCATCCGGTCGGTGAAGGTGGTGGTTGGCCAGGTGAGGCCGGGAATGCTCTCGTGGCCCTCGAACAGCCGCGGGAAGCGCTGGAACTCGCTCGCCCAGTCTTCGCGGCCGCGCTCGGCCACCATGGCGCGGGCCTTCTCGCCCATGATGACCTGCCCCGCGCCGAAGGCCGACGCCCCCAGCACCCGGACCGCATGGTAATGGGTGAGCACGACATGGCTGATCGGCTTGTCGGTCACTTCTCGGACCTTTTCGATGACCTTGTTCGCGAGGCGCGGCGTCGCCTGCGCCTCGACGATCATCACGCTCTCGTCGCCGATGATGACGCCGGAATTGGGATCGCCCTCGGCGGTGAAGGCGTAGAGCCCCGGACCCACCTCGGTGAAGCTGATCTTCTTCTCGGTCATGTCGCCTTGCGACGCGAAAGCCTTGGCCATGGGCTACTCCTGGATGATGGCGATGAGATCTGGCAGGAACTCCTGCTGGCGCTGCTGGATGAGCGGCATGAACGCGCCCAGAACCTGCTGCATGTAGGGCTGCATCTTGCGCATGACCGAGGCGCCGTCGGGCGAACCGTAGAAGGCGATGAGCGCCTCGATCTCGCCGATGGTGAAATTCGCGGCCATGCCGTCGACCATCATCTGGGTGAGATCGGGACGCAGCGAGGCCATCATTTCGGCCATCACGTCGCCCACCCGCGCGATCTGGTCGTCGCTGAGCTGAACCTCGGCCGGCAGGCCGAAGCGGAACTGCTCGGCCAACATCTCGGGCGCGAACATGTCGTCGAACATCGCCTGAACTTCGGGCATTTCGGCATATTGCCGGGCAAGCGCGGCGGCGTCCTGCCCGGCGGCGGGCTGGGACAGCATCAATGCGAGGGCGAGGGCGGCGGAGGAAATAAGGCGCATCTGACAACTCCTTGTCGGTCTGAGATGCCCGCGAGCATGGGCGCGCGCCGGCCCGCGCACAAGCGGCGTCGCGCGGCTCATCGCGCGTAGGGATCGGCGAGCGCCGCCAGGAGCCTGCCGGTGCAATCGCCGAAGCCGATGGTGTAGCCGTCGCCATGGGCTGTGCCGTGGAGCGTGAGCCTGTCGCCGTCCTCGAGGAAACTGCGCGCCTCGCCGCTGTCGAGCGTGAGCGGCTCTTTCCCGCCCCAGGACAGTTCGAGCAGCGAGCCCCGGGCGGACTTCTCCGGGCCCGAGATCGTGCCGGAGCCGAGCAGGTCGCCCACGTTCATCGGGCAGCCGCTGGTGGTGTGGTGGGCGAGCTGTTGCGCGGCCGAATAATACATCTCGCGGTAATTGGTCCGCGAGATCGTGCTGGCGGCCTTGCCCGCGGGGGCGAGGCTGACCGAGAGGTCGATGTCGTAGAGCCCCGGTGTGGCTTCGTCGAGATAGGGCAGGAGCGGGCGTTCGCGCGCCGGCACCGGCACCCGGAACGGGGCGAGCGCCGCCTTGGGGACGATCCAGGGGCTGATCGTGGTCGCCGTCGCCTTGGCCTGAAAGGGCCCGAGCGGCTGGTATTCCCAGGCCTGGATATCGCGCGCCGACCAGTCGTTGAGCAGCACGTAGCCGAAGATCATGTCTTCGGCTTCCGCCACCGTCACCGGGCCGGACGAGGCCTGGCCGACCACCGCGCCCAGTTCGAGCTCGAGGTCGAACCGCTTGCAGGGGGCGAACACCGGCAGCTCGGCATCCGGCGCCTTGAGCTGGCCCCAGGGCCGGCGCACATCGGTGCCTGAGACCACCACCGACGACGCCCGCCCGTTGTAGCCGATCGGGATCGACAGCCAGTTGGGCGGCAGCGCGTTCTCCGCCCCCCGGAACATCGTGCCGACATTGGTCGCATGGTGCTTGCCGGCGTAGAAATCGGTGTATTCGGTGACCTTGAACGGCAGGTGCAGCGCGGCCTCGGCCAGCGGCACCGAGAAGGTGGTGAGCGCATCCTGCGTCGCCTCGTCGGCGCCTTCGGCCAGCATCGCTGTCAGCCGCGCACGGTAGTCGGCCCAGGCCTTGGGCCCGAGCTCCATGAAATCGTTCCAGTAGGGCGCGTCGAGCACGTCGGCTTCCGGATCGGCGCGCAGGAGGCCTGCCGCTTCGAGCACGGTCGCGTCGATCACCCGGTCGCCGATGGCGATGCCGCACCTGAGATCGCCCTCGCCCACCGAGAACACGCCATGCGGCAGATTGTTGAGCGGGAACGGCGTCGTGGCGCTGTTGGCGCTGTCGATCCAGGAGCGGAGGAGCGGCATGTGCTGTGGTCCTTGCGTCGTCGCGATCCGGCGGTCCGGCCGCTTGCTGGTTTTCTGGGATCCCGGTTTCCCGGGAAACCAGGATCATGGCGAGATCGCCCGGGAGCTATTTTACCCCCGGCGTGCCGTCGAACTTCTTTTCGAGCCCCGCCCAACAGTCGATGTAATCGTCCTGGAGCGGCGCTTCTGTCGCGGCGAATGCGGTGAGCTGCTGCGGGAAGCGGGTCTCGAACATGAAGCTCATCGTGTTGTCGAGCTTGACCGGCGCGAGCGCTTCGTTCGACGCGCCTTCGAAGGCGGCCTCGTCCGGACCGTGCGGCAACATGCAATTGTGCAAGCTGACGCCGCCGGGGATGAACCCCTCGGGCTTGGCGTCGTACTGGCCGTAGATGTTGCCCATCAGCTCCGACATGATGTTCTTGTGGTACCACGGCGGGCGGAACGAATGCTCGGCCACCATCCAGCGCNNTCGCGGAACAGCACGAAATCGATGTTCGCCGTACCCTCCTGACCCGACGGCGCAGTGAGCACGGTGAAGATCGACGGATCGGGATGGTCGAACAGGATCGCGCCCACCGGGGAATAGGTGCTGAGGTCGTATTTCACCGGCGCGTAGTTGCCGTGCCAGGCGACGACGTCGAGCGGGCTGTGGCCGATCTCGGTCCGGTGGAACTGGCCGCACCATTTGACGATCACGCTCGACGGCACCTCGCGGTCTTCGAAGGCGGCGACCGGGGTGAGAAAATCGCGCGGGTTGGCCATGCAATTGGCGCCGATCGGCCCGCGCGAGGGCAGATCGAACTTCTGGCCGTAATTCTCGCAGACGAAGCCCCGCGCCGGGCCTTCGGTGACCTCGACCCGGAACACCATCCCGCGCGGCAGGATGGCGATCTCGCGGGGCGCGAGGTCGATGGTGCCAAGCTCGGTGTGGAACCTCAGAAGCCCCTCCTGCGGCACCACCAGAAGCTCGCTGTCGGCCGAGAAGAAATACTCGTCCTCCATCGACGCGGTGGCGAGATAGATATGCGCGGCCATGCCCACTTGCGTGTGCACATCGCCCGCCGTGGTCATCGTCCGCATGCCGGTGACGAAGGTGAGCGCCGCGCCGCTGTGCGGCACCGGATCCCAACGGTATTGCCCGAGCGAGATCACGTCGTCGACGATATGCGGCGCGGTCTTCCAATAGGGCATGTCGATCTTCGCAAACCGCCCGGTGTGCTTGACCGAGGGCCGGATGCGGTAGCACCAGCTGCGCTCGTTCTGCCCGCGCGGCGCGGTGAAGGCGGTGCCGGAAAGCTGCTCGGCATAGAGCCCGTAAGCGCATTTCTGCGGCGAATTCTGCCCGCGGGGCAGGGCGCCGGGCAGCGCCTCGGTTTCGAAATCGTTGCCGAACCCCGGCATGTATCCGGGCGTGATCCCGGTGCTCGGCGCGCGTTTCATCTCCCGGGCCATGGCGTCCCCCCTGGTCTAGGTGCTACATCCTGTCGCAGGCGCAAGGTATCGTTGCACATGCAACGAAGTCAAGAAAAAGGACCGGACCATGCTGAGAATCTGTGTGAGCGGCGCGACCGGCCACACCGGCGGCGCGGTGGCCGCGGCAGTGGCGGCGACGGACGACATGGCGCTGGTCGCCACCGTCGCGCGCCGGGCGGCCGGCACCGAGGTCGAGGGCGCGCCCTGTTTTGCAGGCGTCGGGGCGGCGCTGGCCGAGGCCGATTTCGACGTGCTCATCGACTACACCGCACTTTCGGTTGTGAAGGCCAACACGCTCGACGCCCTCGCCGCCGGACGCCGGGTGGTGGTGGGCACGTCGGGGCTGACCGCAGCCGACTATGCCGAAATCGACGCCGCCGCCCGGAACGCGGGCCTCGGCGTCGTCGCCTCGGGCAACTTTGCCCTCACCGCTGCGTTGATGACCCGTTTCAGCCTGATGGCGGCGGAGTATCTCGACTGGTTCGAGATCGTCGACTACTCGCGCCCGTCCAAGACCGACGCCCCCACCGGCACGGCGCGCGAACTGGCCGAGCGGATGGGCGACGTGAAGCGGCCGCGCTACGAGGTCGATCCTGCGACCGTCGCGGGCGAGCCGGGCCTGCGCGGCGGCACGATCAACGGCGTCCAGGTCCATAGCCTGCGCCTGCCGTCCTACGCCGCCACCGTCACCAGCCAGTTCGCGCTCGGCAATTCGCGCCTCACCCTCACCCACGACGCCGGAATGGACCCGACGATCTACGCGCCGGGCACGCTGCTCGCGGCGCGCAAGGTGAGAGAGATCACCGGGCTCGTGCGCGGGCTCGACCGGCTGCTGTGAAGCGGCCGCAAGACCTGCGCGGTCATTTCGGTACGGATTGAATCGCCCCGGCGGGAAGGCCCGCCTTGCGCGCCGCGACGGAGGCCGGATGATCGTTCTTGCCGAGCACGTAGGGAAGTTTGCCACTGGCCAGGTTGAACGGGTCGCCGACCAGGCGCTCCTCCACGAACAAGGCATGGAAGCTCCCGACGACGCAGTCCCAGTCGCCGCCGCGGGCCTGGGTGACCGGATTGTAAGTGTTGGCCCCATAGCGGAAACAGATGCCGGGCCGTCCACCGTAGGATCCGTCGAGTTTCCAGGCGCCGACGAGGACGGCCCGATTGCCGGGATACCACAGGAAGGATGCGCCGTTCGGATCGAGATACTCGATCTGGGCGCCGTGACCGGGATCGTAGGACAGGAAGGTATGGCCGCCGTAGTAGGATCTCGCCGCCGGGACCGTCATCTGAGGACCGGTCGCGCTTCCGCCGGCGGGCACGTCGGTGGGCACGCAGCCGCTCAACACGGGTCCGAAACCAAGAACGACAGCCGCCACAAGCAGGTGCTGCCGCAGGAACGGCGGGTGCGGCATGGTGCGGGTCTCCTTCCCGGTACTCGTTGACACCGGAGCCCCATGCTCTGGCAAGTGGAAGGCTAACCTCCCGCCGCAACCAGGGGAACCGACAATACGCGAGCCCGAGCCGCCGACGATGGAGCTTGGCCGGTCGCCCGCGGCTGTTAACCACCGTGACCGATATTCCGGGACTTGGGGCCCGTCTTAAGGGCACGTTAAGAGCGGGGGCGTATTCCGGACCACGGGTGAAATACAGAGGTGGTGGGATGAGCGCGAATGCAACCGCGCCCATCATCATCAAGAAGGTACGCAAGGGCGGTGGCGAAGGTCACCACGGTGGGGCCTGGAAAGTGGCCTACGCCGACTTCGTGACCGCCATGATGGCCTTCTTCATGTTGATGTGGCTTTTGAATGCGACGACCGAGAAACAGCGCAAGGGGATCGCGGATTACTTCGCGCCGACGATCCCGGTGATGCGCGCCTCGGGCGGCGGCGACGGCGCCTTTGGCGGCGACAGCGTGTTTACCGACGAGACCCTGGCCCATACCGGCCATGGCGGCGTGCCGAACCCGTCGCGCGACAAGACCGCCGACGATCCGGCCGGCGGCGGCGAGGCCGAGGCCAAGGCACTCGAGGAACTCGAGGAAGTGCTCACCGGCAATTCCGGCGAGAGCATGGTCAGCGATCTTGCCCGCCGCCACATCGTCACCGAGCTGACCGACGAGGGCCTCGTGATCGAGCTGTTCGACACCGAGGACGAGCCGCTGTTCGAGCCCGGCACCGTCATCCCGACGGCGCTCGCCACCGAGATCGTCGACCTGCTGGCCGAGGTCTTCGGCCTGGTCACCAACGGCATCGCCATCGAGGGTCATGTCGCGGCCCAGCCGGTCGTGGTGGCCGAGAACGAGACCTGGGAGCTCTCGGGCGCGCGGGCCGATACCCTGCGCAGGACCCTCGAAGAGGTAGGCGTCGGCGCGGCGCGGATGCGCCGGGTCACCGGCCATGCCGACCGCCGCCCGGCGACCGGCAACCCGATGGCGGCCCGCAACAACCGGATCGAGCTGATCCTGTTGCGGTCGAAACGCTAGAACAGGGCAACGAAGAGGCACGGGGGGCGCCGACAAAACCGAGAGGATTTTAGCTGTTAGCCCGACGTTAAGGCCCGGCGTTTATCCCGGTGCCGACGAGGGCTGCAGCAGAAAGGCGCATACCCATGACTATTTCCTCTTCGCTCAGCGCAGGTGTGGCCGGCCTCAACGCCAACGCCACCCGCCTCGCGACGATCTCCGACAACATCGCCAACTCCGCCACCTATGGCTACAAGCGCGCCACCGCCGATTTCGAGGCGCTGGTGATCGGCGGCATGGCGGGCTCGGGCACTTATTCCGCCGGCGGCGTGCGCGCCACAACCCAGCGCCTGATTGACGAGAACGGCCCGCTGATCTCGACCTCGAACCCGCTCGACATCGCGATTTCCGGCCGCGGCATGCTGCCGGTGACACAGGAGGCCTATCTCAACTACTCGGGCGACGACCGACCGATGCTGGTCACCACCACCGGCTCGTTCCGCACCGACAAGGACGGCATCCTCAAGACCGAGACCGGGCTCGTCCTGCTCGGCTGGCCGGCCGACGCCGACGGCAACGTGCCCGCCTACCCGCGCGACACGGTCACCTCGCTGGAACCGGTCAAGGTGCAGGTGAACCAGCAATCGGGCGACCCGACCACCAAGATGAACCTCGGCGTCAACCTGCCCGCGACCGCCACCGAATACGACGCCGATCTCGACCCCGCTGACCAGATCCAGTCGCTCTCGATCGAGTATTTCGGTAACCTCGGCACTTCCGAGAGCCTCGACGTCACCTTCACGCCCTCCGAGCCCGCCGCCTCCGGCGATCCGGCCACCAACACCTGGACGATGACGATCAAGGACAGTGCCTCGGCCGGCGCGGTGATCGGCGAATACACCCTCGTGTTCGACGACAGCCGCGCCAACGGCGGCACTCTGCAATCGGTCACCGTGGTCTCGGGCGGCACCTACAACGGAACCGACGGCACCATCGACCTCACCGTCGCCGGCGGGCCGATCGAGCTGACCATCGGCACCATCGGCGACCAGTCGGGCCTCACGCAGCTCTCCGACAGCTTCGCGCCGGTCTCGATCACCAAGGACGGCTCGCCGGTGGGCAACCTCACCTCGGTCGAGATCGACGTCAACGGCTACGTCACCGCCACCTACGACACCGGCTTCACCCGGACGATCTACCAGGTGCCGCTGGTCGACGTGCCCAATCCGAACGGGCTCATCTCGCATTCCAACCAGACCTACCAGGTCTCGCCGCAATCGGGCTCGTTCTTCCTGTGGGATGCCGGCGACGGCCCTACCGGGGAGGTCATCGGCTTCACCCGCGAGGGCTCGACCACCGATGTCGCCGGCGAACTCACCAACCTGATCCAGACCCAGCGCGCCTATTCGTCGAACGCCAAGGTGATCCAGACCGTCGACGAGATGCTGCAGGAGACCACCAACATCAAACGTTGAGCCTGGGTGGGGACCTAGGAGGATCGCATGACCATCGCAGCCACGCTGTCGAACGCCCTCTCCGGCCTCACCGCCGCCTCGCGCGCGGCCGAGCTGGTGTCGTCGAACGTGGCCGGCTCCCAGACCCAGGGCTACGGCCGGCGCGAGCTCGACCTTGCACAGCGTCAGCTCGGCGGCGTCACCGTCACCGGCGTGCGCCGCGAGGTCGACATGCAGACGGTGCAGGACCGCCGGCTCGCCGACGCCTCGGTCGGCTACAACGCCACCATCGCCGATTTCCAGGCCGACCTCGAAGGGCTGATCGGCACCCCTGACGAGGCCGGCTCTCTCTCCGGCCGGATGGCGACGCTGGAAGCGGCGCTGATCGAGGCCGCCTCGCGCCCCGACAACGCCGCCCGCCTCCAGGCTGTGCGCGACGCCGCCGCCAACCTCGCAGGCAAGCTCAACGCGGCTTCCGCCGGGGTCCAGGACGCCCGCGAACAGGCCGATGCCGGGATCGAGGCGCAGGTCACCCGGCTCAACGACGGCCTGCGCCGGGTGCAGGATCTCAACTACCAGATCAAGTCGGCCCAGGCGCGCGGCCAGGATCCGTCCTCGCTGATGGACATGCGCCAGCAGGCGGTCGACGAGATCTCGGCGATCGTGCCGCTCAAGCAGGTCGAGCGCGATTTCGGCCAGGTCGCGCTCTACACCCCCGGCGGCGCGATCCTGCTCGACGGCAAGGCGGCCGAGCTCGGCTTCGCCAAGGTCGGCGTCATCGTTCCGGAGATGACCCAGGCCGGCGGCGGGCTCTCCGGCCTCACCATCAACGGCAACCCTGTGCGCACCGGCGGCGACAACAGCCCGATCGGCGGCGGCTCGCTCGCGGCCCTGTTCGAAGTGCGCGACGAGCTCGCCACCGGGGCCCAGGCGCGGCTCGACGCCGTCGCCCGCGATCTCGTCGAACGCTTCGAGGATCCTGCCGTGGACGCCACCCGCGCTTCCGGCGATCCCGGGCTGTTTACCGACGCCGGTGCCGCCCTCGATACCGCCTTCGAGGTGGGGCTATCTGCGCGCATCCGGCTGAACGCCTTGGCCGATCCCGACCAGGGCGGTGCGCTCTGGCGCCTGCGCGACGGTCTCGGCGCCACGGCGCCGGGCGATGCCGGCGACGCCGCCCTGCTCCAGAGCCTCTCGGCCGCGCTCACGTCCGAACGCGTGGCCGCCTCGGGCGACTTCCTCGGCGTGGCCCGCTCCGCCTCCGGCCTGGCCGCCGATTTCCTGAGCCGCGTGGGCACCGACCGCGCCGCCGCCGAGAGCCAGCAAAGCTACGCCGTGGCGCAGCAGGACAGCCTCACGCTGATGGAACTGGAAAACGGCGTCGACACCGACCACGAGATGCAGAAGCTCATGCTGATCGAACAGGCCTACGCTGCCAATGCGAAGGTAATCTCGACCGTGGGCACGATGCTGCAGACCATCATGGAGCTCTGACGATGACCATGCTGTCGATCGGCGATCTCGCCCATTCCTTCCTGATCCGCCGCCAGACCGCCGGGCTCAAGGCCGATCTGACCCGCCTCGGCACCGAGCTGACCACCGGGCGCAAAGCCGATCTTAGTCAGGCGCTGGCCGGCGACTACGGCCCCTATGCCGGCATCGAACGCGCCCTGCGCGCGGTCGCCGCCTTCGAGACCGCCAACACCGAAGCCGCCGGCATGATGGCCGCCGCGCAGCTCGCGCTCGAGAACGTGCAGGACATCGGCCGCGACGTCACGCCGGCGCTGCTCACCGCCTCGTCGTCACGCGACGCGACGCTGATCCGGGCAACCTCGGGCGACGCGCGCGCCAAGTTCTCCTCCGTGGTCTCGACCCTCAACACCTCCTATGCCGACCGCACCCTGTTCGGCGGCGCCGCCACCGACCGGCCGGCGCTCGCCACGGGCGATGCGATGATGGCCGAGCTCAAGCTCCTCGTCGCAGGCGAAACCACCGCCTCCGGGGTCGTCGCCGTCGTTGACGCCTGGTTCGACGATCCGGGCGGCGGCTTCGAGACCATGGGATATCTCGGATCGGCCACCGATCTCGCCCCGTTCCAGATCGCCGATGGCGAGACCGTCGCCGCCGACACCCGCGCCGACGCGGCAGAGATCCGCGGCTTGCTCAAGGGCTATGCGCTCGCCGGGCTGATCGCCGAAGGCGCGCTTTCGGGCGATGTCGGCGAACAGGCGACGCTGATCTCCACCGCGGCAGAGCGGATGCTGACATCCGAGGACGACCTCACAGACATCCGCGCGCGGATCGGCACCGTCGAGGCGCGGATCGAGGATGCCGAGGCGCGCAACGCCGCTGAAGCCGCCGCCTACGATCTGGCCCGCACCGAGCTTGTCGGCGCCGATCCCTACGAAACCGCGACGAGGTTCGAAGCGGTCTACAGCCAGATCGAAACCCTCTACACCGCGACCGCCAAGATCGCCGCCCTCAAATTTACGGATTACGTCAGATGATGCGCCTGTTCGCCCTGTTCGGCCTTATGGTCCTGATCCTCTCCGCCGCCGCGGCCGAGGCCAACGCGATCCGCATCAAGGATCTCGTCGAATTCGACGGTGTGCGCGGCAACGATCTGGTCGGTTACGGCCTCGTCGTCGGCCTCAACGGCACCGGCGATGGCATCCGCAACGCCCCGTTCACCGAGGACATCATGTCGAACATCCTCGAACGGCTGGGTGTCAACATCACCGGCGAACAGTTTCGCCCGAAGAACGTGGCCGCCGTCTTCGTCACCGCGGTGCTGCCGCCCTTCGGCCGCGCCGGGGCAACCATCGACGTTACCGTTTCGGCGATCGGCGATGCCAAGAGCCTGCTCGGCGGCACCCTGGTGATGACGCCGCTGAACGCCGCAGACGGCGAGATCTACGCCGTTGCGCAAGGCACCGTCATCGCTGGTGGCGCCTCAGCCGAAGGCGATGCCGGCGGCGTGGTTCAGGGCGTGCCCACGGCGGGCGTGATCCCCGCTGGCGCCCGGATCGAGCGCGAGATCGAGTTCGATTTCACCCAGTTGAAGTCGATCCGCCTCGCGCTGCGCGATCCCGATTTCACCACCGCGCAGCGGATCGAGAACGCGATCAACGGCAGCTACGGCAACGTCGTCTCGCGCATGCTCGACGCCGGCACCGTGGTGCTGGACATCGGCGCCACGGGTGCGGTGAGCCCGGC
>JAGRMO010000066.1 GCA_020441205.1 Maritimibacter sp. | reverse complement strand
CGCCGGCGGGGGCGGCGGGCGACGATCGGGCGACAGCGGCGGCGCGGCACGGCGCGGCGCTGAGCGCGCCCGACGGCCAGAGCGGCGCCTGGGCGCTGGTGTTTCAGGACGAGTTCAACGGCCCGGAACTCGACCCGGCGCGCTGGGTCACCTGCCACTGGTGGGCCGAGGACGGCTGCACCATCGCGACCAACAACGAGCTCGAATGGTACCGGCCCGAAAACGTCGCGCTGCGCGACGGCGCGCTGGTGCTCACCGCGCGCGCGGGCGAGTATCGCACCCGGAGCGGCGCGGTGTTCCCCTATACCTCCGGGATGGTGAGCACCGGGCAGGATGGCTATGCCTCGCCGGTGCCGCACCGCTTTGCCGACACGCATTTCTACGCCGAGATCCGCGCCCGCATTCCCGCCGGCCGCGGGCTCTGGCCGGCGCTCTGGCTGTTGCCCGCGGCCAATACCCATCCGCCCGAGATCGACATCATGGAGGTGCTCGGCCAGGAGCCCCGGACGCTCTACATGACCACGCATTACCTCGACGCGGGCGGCGAGATGCGCAATGTCCAGCACAGTTACACCAGCCGCGCGCCGCTCGACGACTGGCATGTCTTCGCGGTCGACTGGCAGCCGGACCGGATCACCTGGTATCTCGACGGCAAGCGGCGCGCCGAGGTCACCGCGCCCGCGATGGCTATTCCACAGGAGCCGATGTATCTTGTGGCCAACCTTGCCGTCGGTGGGGACTGGCCCGGCTCGCCCAACAGATCGACCGTTTTCCCGGCGGAATTCGCGATAGACTTTGTCAGGATCTGGAAACGTGCGCGCTGATGCCCCCCTTTGCGAAGGCCCGATGCGCCCCGGTGCAGCCCTTCGCCGCGGGGCCGGATGAATGGCGCGCGGGGCGATCCAGCCGCGCGAGACGGTCGCGCTGATCTCGGGCCCGGTGCTGATGGCGGGCCTGACGCTGCTCGGCGCGGCCGGCCTCTGGGTCGCGTCGCTCGCCGCGATCGACCCGCAGGCGATGACCGACTACGGCCTGGTTTCGGTGCTGCCGATGTCGTTCTACCTCGCGGGGTTCTTCGTCGCGGTCACGCTCGCGCTGTGCCAGTACAGCGGGCTGGCCGAGACGGCGGTGCCGGTGCTGGCGCTGGTGGTACTCGTCCTCATCCTGCATGCGACACCCGCCATCGTCTACGAAACGATGCGCTATCCATGGGCCTGGCGACATATCGGGATCATCGACTATCTGCAGCGCAACGACGCGACGGCGCCGGGCGATCCGAACCTGCTGATCTATCTCGACTGGCCCTTGTTCTTCCTCGTCTTTGCGCGGGCCGCGCAGCTGTTCGGCGTCGAGCTGTCGACCCTCGCCGCGATCGGGCGGTTCTTTCCGGTGGCCATCAACCTCCTCTACGTCGGTCTGCTGCTCGGTCTGTTCCGGCAGGTTTCGGACGATGCGCGGCTGAACGTGCGCGCCGTCGCGGTGTTCCTCGTCGGCAACTGGATCGGGCAGGATTACTTCTCGCCGCAGGCGGTGGCCTTCGTCCTCTATCTCGCGATCCTGCTCCTGGCCCTGCGCTACCTCGGGCGTCGGCCGCCCGGCGGCGACTGGCTCGCGCGCTTTCGGCCGGTGACCCGGTTGCGCGGCCTTCTCGACGACGGGCGCGCGATCGGCACCCTGCCCGACCCCGAAATGCGCAGGCTCGCCGGGCTGGCGGCGGGCGCGCTCGTCATCTGCCTCGTCGCCAGCCATCAGCTCACCCCGATCCTGCTGCTGCTGTCGCTCACCGGTCTTGTGCTGCTCGGGCGGCTCGGGCCGCGGCTCCTGATCTTCACCGTCGTCGTGCAGGCGGTCTGGCTCGTGGTCTTCGCCGAGGCGACGATGGCGCGGTTGGCGGGCGAGCTCAGCGCGGGGCTCGGCCATATCGACGCGGGCACGTTCGGCGCGATGGTCGACACCGGGCTCGTGTCCGCCGGGCAGCGCGCCGTCTCGGTCGCCTCGCGCGGGCTCAGCGGGATCGTCGCGCTGTTCGCGCTGGCGGGACTTGCGCGGCGGCGGCGCGCCGGCTTCAGGGACGGCGCGTTCCTGGTGCTGGCGGGCGCGCCGATCCTGCTGGTGGCGATGACCAGTTACGGCGGCGAGATCGTGTTCCGCGTCTATCTCTACGCCCTGCCCTTCCTCGCCTTCTTCGCCGCCGCCGCCTTTGCGCCGTTCGACAGCCGGCATCCCGATATCGGCCCGGTTGGCGCCTTCTTGATGATGGCGTTCCTGCTCGTCGGCTGGGTCTGCTTCCTGCTCGCCAACAACGGCAAGGACCGGCAGTACCGGATCGGCGCCGAAGAGGTGGCCGCGGTCGACTGGCTCTACAGCGAGGCCGCGCCTGGCGCGCTGCTGATCGAGGGCAATTCGAACTACCCGCGCCAGCTCCGTCATCCCGAGAAATTCGTCCACGTGCCGCTCGATCTCGAACCCGATATCGACGCGGCCCTTCTCGAAGATCCGGAGGGCCTGCTGGGCGAGTGGCTGAGGGGCTGGCCGGGCGAGGGATATATCCTCGTCACCCGCTCGCAAGAGGCCGAGGACGAGGCGCTGCAGCTCCTGCCCGGCGGCGGGCTCGATGCGCTGAGCGACCGGCTTGCCGCCTCGGGCGCGTTCTGCCTCCTGCGCGACGAGCCGGCGGCCCGGATCTTCACGCTCTGCGACCGTCTGCCCGGCGAGGCCGGCCACTGACTCACCCGCGGGTTGGGACACATGCGCGCGAGGAACCAGGCGGTGACGCGGCGTCATGACCGGCCGCGCGCCGCGTCGCGCCCGACGGAACCCCGGACTTGGCTCGTATCAACGACAATGCCTCCATTCTGAGGCAGGGTCGTGCAGGGAGCCTGAGATGAAAGACCGGCGTTCAGAGATCGAGGCCGCGCTCGCCGTTGGCGACCACAAGCGGCATTGGCGCGGCTGGGCGCTCGGGGCCGGGCTGATCGTCGCCGCAGCGGCCGGCGGCTGGTATTATTTCGGCACCGCGAGCCAACCGGTCTCGGCGGCGGCCAATTACCGCACCGAGGCGGTGACCCGGGAAGATCTCACCGTCACCATCACCGCCACCGGCACGGTGGAGCCGCAGGGTGTGGTGGATATCTCGTCCGAGCTGTCGGGCACGCTCACCGAGGCGCTGGTCGATTTCAACGAGACGGTGACCAAGGGGCAGGTGCTTGCCAAGCTCGACACGGTCAAGCTCGAAGCCCAGCTCGCGGTGCAGAGCGCCAACCTCGCCGCCGCTTCGGCGCAGGTGCTCTCGGCCCAGACCACGCTCGACGAGACCAAGGACACGTTCGACACCCAGTCTAGCCTGTTCGACCGCGGTCTGGTGACGCATTCGACCTTCGAGGCGGCAGAAGCGGCGTGGAAACGGGCGGATTCGGCCTATGTCGTCGCCTCGGCCAATCTCGATCTCGCCCAGGCGAACTACGACGCGCAATCGGCCGAGCTCGAGAAGGCCGTCATCGTCTCGCCGATCGACGGGGTGGTGCTCGACGTCGCCGCCGAGCCCGGTCAGATCGTCGCCGCCTCGCTCTCGGCGCCGACGCTGTTCACCATCGCCGAGAACCTGTCGCAGATGCAGCTCATGGCCGATGTGGCCGAGGCCGACATCGGCCAGGTGACCGAGGGCGATCCGGCGAGCTTTACCGTCGAGGCCTACGATACCGAGAGCTTCCCCGCCGCGATCACCCAGGTGCGCTACGCGTCGAACGACGACGACGGGCTGGTGACCTACACCGCCGTGCTCGCGGTCGAGAACACCGATCTCAAACTGCGGCCCGGCATGACGGCGGTGGCCGATATCGTCGTGGCCGAGGCCAAGGGCGTGCTTACCGTGCCGAACGCGGCGCTGCGCTACGCCCATCCGGACGCGGTCGAGACCACCGCGGCAGCGGCGCCTGCGGGCGATGCGCCGGCGGAGGACGAGGGCGGGAACAACGGCGGGCTGTTCGGCATGATCATGCCGGGGCCGCCGGGACAGAACGACAGCGCCACCACGACGCGGGCGGACGGCAAGAGCGTCTGGGTGCTGCGCGACGGCCAGCCGGTACGGGTCGAGGTCACCCCCGGCGCCACCGACGGCAGCCGCACCGAAGTGGCCGGCGACGGGCTCGCAGAGGGCGATCTCGTCATCACCGCGAAGCTCAGCACGAACTAGGACAGGACCATGAGTTCCCACCCTCCGGTCATCGAACTCAGCGACATCGCCAAGGTCTACGGTACCGGCGAGGCGGAGGTGCGCGCGCTCGACGGCGTGAGCCTTTCGATCGAGCGCGGCGAGTTCGTCGCGATCATGGGCCCCTCGGGCTCGGGCAAATCGACGGCGATGAACATTCTCGGCTGCCTCGACAGTCCGAGCGCGGGACGGTTCCTGTTCAACGGCGTCGACGTGGCCGGGCTGACCCGCGACCAGCGGGCGCTGATCCGGCGCAACTGGATCGGCTTCGTGTTCCAGGGGTTCAACCTGCTCGCCCGCACCACGGCGCTGGAAAACGTCGAGCTGCCGTTGATCTACAAGGGCGTGCCGCGCGCCGAGCGGCGCGAGATGGCGATGGCGGCGCTGGCGCGGGTCGGGCTCGCCGGGCGCGAAGGGCACGACCCGTCGCAGCTTTCCGGCGGCCAGCAGCAGCGCGTCGCGATCGCCCGGGCGCTGGTCGGGAACCCGGAAGTGATCCTCGCCGACGAGCCCACCGGCAACCTCGACCAGAAGCGCAGCCACGAGATCATGAAACTGCTCGCCGAGCTCCACGACCAGGGGCTGACCATCGTCATGGTCACCCATGAAGACGACATGGCCGACTACGCGCCGCGCCACATCTGGCTGGTCGACGGCCGGGTGGAAAGCGACGGCGCCCCCACCGGTCGGAGCCAGCACCACCACAGGGAGGCCGCGCAATGATCTGGGAAACCTTGCTGCTTGCGCTCCAGGCGATCTTTCGCAACACGCTGCGCTCGGCGCTCACCGTGCTCGGCGTGGTGATCGGCGTCGCCGCGGTCATCGCGCTGGTCACCCTCGGCCAGGGCTCGACGGCGCAGGTCACCTCCGACGTCGAAAGCCTCGGCACCTCGATTCTCACCCTGCGCCCCGGCGCCCAGGGCATGGGCCCGGGCCGTGACACCTCGGCCCAGCCCTTCACCCTCGGCGATGTCGACGCGCTGGAAACCGAGCTTCCCGCCGTCGCCACCGCCGCCCCCTACGGCAGCCAGACGATGACCGCGGTGCTCGGCTCCAACAGCGACACGCCCCAGGTCGTCGGCACCGACGGGCGCTACCTCGCGGCGATGGACTGGGAGATCGTCTCCGGGCGCGGCTTCACCGACAGCGAGGTATCCGGCGCGCAGGCGGTCTGCCTGCTCGGCCAGACCGTGCGCGAGGCGCTGTTCGACACCGAGACCGATCCGGAAGGCACGCGGATCCGCCTCGGCACCCTGTCGTGCAAGGTGATCGGCGTGCTCGAGGAACGCGGCTCGGGCTCCTTCGGGATGGACCAGGACGACGTGGTCATCGTGCCGATGCGCACGCTTCAGGTGCGGGTGCTGGGCAACAGCGACGTTTCCTCGATCACCGTGGCCGTCGCCGACGGCTATTCCACCGACGAAGCGACCACCGAGATCGAGGCGCTGATGCGCGAACGCCGCGGCATCAGCGCGACCGAGACCGACGATTTCTCGGTGATGGACATGGCGCAGATGGCCTCGATGCTGTCTTCGGTGACCTCGACACTGACCGGGCTGCTCTCCGCGGTCGCGGGCGTGAGCCTGGTGGTCGGCGGCATCGGCATCATGAA
>JAGRMO010000314.1:1701-3070 GCA_020441205.1 Maritimibacter sp. | reverse complement strand
TCCTTCTGCTTGCGCTCGTAGGAGGCGAGGATCGTCTGGGCTTCCTCGCGCAGCGCCCGGGCCTCGGCGAGCTCGGCCGAGATCCCGGCGGCGCGCTTGTCGAGCATCCCCGCGACCATCGCCGGCACCTTGAAGTAGACCAGCACCGCGAGGAACACGATGAAGGCGAGCAGCACGATGAAATTGGTGTTGTGCAGCGAGAAGAACGGCCCCGAGGCGGCGAACGCCGGGGTCGCCGCGGCCATCGCGGCGAGAGCCAGGACAGGGCTGGGCAGCTTGGTCATCGTGTTACCCCTTCATCCGGGCGGTGATCGCCGCGGTGATCGACTTGGCGTCGGCCTTGAAGCCCATCGACGAGAGGATCTCGCCGGCGGTATCCTTGGCGACGGTCTTGACCGCTTCGACGGCACCGGCACGGATCTCGGCGATGGCCTTCTCCGATTCCGCGGTGCGCGCGGCGATCTCGGCATCGGCCTTGGCCTGTGCCTTGTCGAGCTCGGCCTGGATCTCGGCCTTGGCTTCGGCGGCGATCTTGCCGGCCTCGACACGGGCCTCGGCGAGCGCCTCGTTATAGGCCTTCTCGGCATCCAGCGCCTTGAGCTTCAGCTCTTCGGCGGCGGCGATATCGTTGGTGATCGTGCCCTGACGCTCCGCGAGCACGCCGGCGATGCGCGGCAGCGCCACGCGGGTGAGCACGAAGAAGATGACGACCAGCGCCACCACGAGCCAGAAGATCTGGTTCGGGAAGGTCGCGAAGTCGAGCTGCGGCATGCCGGACGAGCCGTGCGCCGCGGCGGCATCGGCCGCGCCATGCGCCGCGTCGGCAGCCCCGTGGGCGGCGTCGGCAGCAGTTTCGGTTCCGCTAGCCATGTGGTCCTCCAGGTACCCGGGTCAGATCGGGCAGGGCAGCCGTTGGCTCCCCCGCCCGTTCGTAAGGAAGGGTCGGCAGGATCAGACGGCGAACATCAGCAGGAGCGCGATCAGGAACGAGAAGATCCCGAGGGCTTCCGCGAAGGCGATGCCGATGAACAGGGTCGCGGTCTGGCCGGCGGCGGCCGACGGGTTGCGCAGCGCGCCCGCGAGGAAGTTGCCGGCGACGTGGCCCACACCGATGGCGGCGGCACCCGAGCCGATGCCGGCGAGGCCGGCGCCGATGAATTTGCCGATGGCGGCTGCAGCTTCCATTTCCATGATTTTTCTCCTTACGATGGAATGGTTGGTATTCTGGGTTCGGTTGGCGTCGTCAGTGCGCCGGATGCAGCGCATCCTTGAGATAGACGACGGTCAGGATGGTGAACACGTAGGCCTGGACGCCGGCGACCAGCATCTCGAGCCCGTAGATCGCGGTGATCGACAACACGGCGACCGG
>JAGRMO010000314.1:208-1551 GCA_020441205.1 Maritimibacter sp. | reverse complement strand
ACCAGGGGCGCCGACGACACCCAGAACAGGCTGAGGAAGCCCGCGCCGTTCTTGACGAAGCCGACGATGGTGACGGTGAGGAACACCGCGAGCGCCAGCACGGCCGTGACCGCGATATGCGAGGTGGTGGCGAAGCTGAGCGGCAGAAGCCCGAGGTAGTTCGACGCCAGGATGAACATGAACAGGGTGAAGATGTAGGGGAAGAACTTGATCGCGTCCTTGCCGGCCACATCCTCGACCATCTTGTAGGTGAACCCGTAGAGCACCTCGGCGATCGACTGCGAGCGCGACGGAACGATCGCGCGCCCGCGGGTGCCGAAGACGAAGAGCGCGACGATCGCCAGCACCGCGAGCGCCAGCCACAGGGTCACGTTGGTGATGGTGAACATCCCCACCGGCCCGTCGCCGAACAGCGGCTTCACGATGAACTGGTCGAGCGGGTGGAACACCAGGCCGGGGGCCTCTTCGCCATGCGCTTCAGTCGCCACGTCAATCTTCCTCGTCTCGAGCGGCCGGGGCCGCGCTATCGTCCAAGGCGGCCTTTGCCGCCTGTTGTCTCTCGACCTCCTTGGCCGAGGCGAGCATGGTTTTCACCCCCGCCGCCAGACCCAGAAGGGTGAAGATCACCAGAAACAGCGGGATCGTCCCGAGGACGTAATCCAGCCCGTATCCAATGCCGAAGCCGATCCCGAGACCGGCCACAAGCTCGATGACCATCCGCCAGGCCAGGTTTGCCTGGGCATAATCCTTCTTCATGTGGGGCACTTCCGCCTCGCCGGCCTTCGCCGCCGCGATCCGGGTCTCGAGCGCCTTGAGGCGGTCGGACGGCAACGGATCCTTCGGCTGTGCCAAGCGGTTGGTCCCCTCATGAGCCTGCCATGGTGCTAGAGCCCGGGCGGGCGCGAGTCAACGGGGGTTAGCGCGAACGGGACGCGGCCTAAGGCATTGATAAATAGAGGGTTTGATTCTGCGTGCCCGCTGAGACGACCGGCCGGCCCCCGCGGCCCTGGAAAAACATCGCATTTTCCATATTCAACCGTCCGGTTGACGGTTTTGCGGGGCCGCGCTACCCGAAGCCCATGGAAACCCCGCTCGACACCATCTTCGCGGCCCTCGCCGACCCGACACGGCGGGCGATCCTCGCGATGCTGCTCGAGGACGACATGGCGGTGACGGACGTGGCCGAGCCCTTCGACATCTCGCTCGCCGCGATCTCGAAACATTTGCGCGTGCTGACCGAGGCGGGGCTGGTCAGCCAGGAAAAGCGCGGCCGGGTCAAATGGTGCAAGCTGGAGCCCGAGGCGCTGCGCGACGCGAGCGTCTGGATGCAGGCCTTCGGCCAG
>JAGRMO010000314.1:0-200 GCA_020441205.1 Maritimibacter sp. | reverse complement strand
TCGACCTCGACGCCTTCGAGCGCTTCCTGGAGGGGGAGCTGGGCGAGAGCCCGGGTGGTGGGCCAGGTGGTGGGTCAACGGCAAGACCTGGCGAGGACGACTGATCTCAGGTTCCCGACGCCCGCGTCTTGCCCGCCCGGTCGGGCCGTAGCCCATCGCGTCCCCTCTTCTCTGTACCACAAATACCTCGGGGGTCCGGG
>JAGRMO010000313.1 GCA_020441205.1 Maritimibacter sp. | reverse complement strand
CGGATCTGCCATGCGCAGGAAGACCACCTGGTGCCGCTGTTCGCCGCCCTCGGCGCGGCCGAGGATGCGCCGGCCACGCAGACCTATCACCAGGAGATGATCTTCGGCGGCGTCACCGCGTCGAGCTGGCGGTTCGGCTGAGGCCCGGGAGGCAAGGGCCAATTCAGGCAACAAAAAAGCCCGGGGCCGCGTTGCAGCGCCCCCGGGCCTTTCGTTCGGTCGGCCGGGCGTCAGTCGTAGACGCCGCCCTTCTTCACCTTGTTGGCGAAGTCGGTGGTGCCGCCGGCGGCAAGCACCTTGGCCTGGTCGACCCAGCCGTCGCGGCTCACGCGGCCCTTGAAGCCCTGGAGGTTGGCGTCGACCCAGGCGACCTCGTCGGCGGTCCAGGCAGCGATCTGGTCGAAATGCCAGAAGCCGAGCTCGTTGCAGAGCTTTTCGAGCTTGGGACCGACGCCCTTGATCTGTTTGAGGTCGTCGGGTTTGCCGCCGCGCGCCTTCTTCAGCGTCGCGGGCTTCACGCCTTCGCCGGTGCCCTCGACCACGCCGTCGCCGTCGTAATCCTTCGCGGGTTCCGCGGCGGGTTCCGGCATGGCGGCCACCGGGTGTACCGGGTGCTTGCCGTGGTCGGCTTCCACCGCCTCGGCCACCGCCACCGCCTCGCCGGCGGCTTCCATCGCGGCGGTTTCGGCCGCCTCGATCAGCGCCTCGGCCTGTTTCAGCTCGGCCTCGAGCGCCGTGATCCGGCGGTCCTTCTCGGCCGATTTGGCGCGGCAGGCGTCAAGATCGGCGCGGAGCGCTGCGGAGGCGCCGGCACCGGCGCCTGTATCCGCCTTGCGGCGGCCCCAGATGATCCAGCCCACCAGCAGGCCGAGCAGGGCGGCCAGGATGATCAGCAGCACCATCTCGCTGATCAGAAAACCCCATTCCTGAAACATGTTACCTCTCCTTTTCCCCGTGCGTCCCGCTCAGTTGGGCCATTCGAAAGTGGTGCGCCGGTTCTGGGCGCGGCCTTCTTCGGTTTCGTTGTCGGCAATCGGCTCGGTCTCGCCGTAGCCGATCGCGATCATCCGGCCGGCCGGCACGCCGCGGGCGGCCAGCGCATCGCGTACCGAGCGGGCGCGGGCGGCCGACAGGACGTAGTTCGACGCGTCGTCGCCCTCGGCATCGGTGTGGCCGCCGATGGTCACCGTCATGCCGGCGCCCTCGGTGCAGAGCATCATGATGCCGGCGAGGTCGTTCAGCACGACGAGCGAAACCGGGTCGAGCTCGGCCGAGCCGGTGACGAACTGGATCGGCGTCTCGGCCACCCGGGCCATCGCGCGCTCGGCGCATTGCTGCTTCGACACCTCGAAGGCCGGAAGGGCGATCCAGCCGCCGTCGTAGGCCATCTGGGTCGCGCCGGTGAAGGGCAGCGTGCGCCGGGTGCCGTTCTCGGGCGCGGCGGCGCCCGGCATGACGGCGAGGCCGACGTCGGGGCCGAGCGCCTTGCCGAGGGCTGCGGCCACCGCTTCGGGATCGAGCCCGGCCAGCGCCTCGACCTTGGCCGAAAGGCCCGCGTTCGCGCCCTTGAACGAGAGGGTCTCGACCAGGCCCAGAACCGGGCGCAGCGCGGTGAGCGCGGCCTCGGCACCCGGGAGGGCGGCAAAGGTGCTGCCGAGCTCGCCCGCGGTCACATCGGCGCCGAGCGCCGCGGCCACTTTGTCGAGGCTCAGCCCTTCGGGCAGGATGCCGGCGAGCGAGAAGCCGGTCATGGCGTCGTAGTCGAGGCCGAAATCGACGATGCCCGGATCGGTCACGTCGATGGCGACGACGGTCTCGTAATCGCCCTGACCGTCCAACGCGGCGCGGGCGGCCTCGTCCTCGACGGGTGTCGCGGCCTGGCCTGCGAGCGTGAGCGTGTCGCCGGTAAGGCTGAAGCTGCCCTGGTCGAGCGGGGCGAGGGCCGCGCCGCCGGCGGCCATCGCCTCGGCCCAGCCGGCGGGCGCGCCGTGGCCCAGCGGCAGCGCGTCGAGCGGCAGGCCGGCGGCGACCAGCTCGGCCTTCGCCGCTTCGCTCGGGGCGTAGCCGGTGGCGGCCATGGAGCCGTCGGCCGATTTGGCCAGCGCGGTCTCGTAGGGGGCGATTTCGGGCAGGATGGTGATGCCGTCGAGGTTCACCACCCGGCGGCCGCGTACGGCGTCGAGCGCGGCGGCGAGCGTATCGCGCTCGGCCTCGGTGTCGGCAAAGCCGCTGACGGTGATGTCGCGACCGCTGACGGTGAGATCGAGCGGGTGAACCGTGGCGGCGGTGACCGCTTCGGCGGCGGAGGTGATCTGGTCCTCCATCGCCACCGCCTGTACTTTCGAGCCCCAGTAGCTGAGGCCGGCAACCCCGACCACGAAGACGAGCGCGCCCAAGCCCTTGCTCATGATCTCCCCCCTGAAAAGCACCGCGAACTGTACCGCGTCGGGCAACAACAGGCCCGAAGGCCTGTCATTGTGCAAGGGGAAACTGCACGACATTGTGTCACGGGGCCGGGTCAAGGACGGCGCGGAGGCGGGCCGCGCCGCTCCCTGCCCAGTTGTGCGGCAGGCGGCGCGTCAGAGCGCCGCTTTGAGGCTTTCCTCGATGTAGATCTCGCGCAGGCGCTTCGCCACCGGTCCGGGTTCGCCGCCGCCGAGCGCGGCGCCGTCGATCTCGATCACCGGGGTGACGAAGGTGGTGGCCGAGGTGACGAAGGCCTCATCGGCGGCTTGCGCCTCGGCGATGGTGAAGGGGCGTTCCTCGACCACCATCTGCGCCTCGGCGGCGAAGCGCAGCACCGCGGCGCGGGTGATGCCGTGGAGGATGTCCTGCGACAGCTCGCGGGTAATGATCCGGCCGTCCTTCACGATATAGGCGTTGTTCGAGGTGCCCTCGGTCACCTTGCCGTCCTCGACGAACCAGGCGTCGCCGGCGCCGGCGGCCTTCGCCGCCATCTTGCCCATCGAGGGGTAGAGGAGCTGCACCGTCTTGATGTCGCGCCGCGTCCAGCGCAGGTCGGGCAGCGAGATCACCTTGATGCCGTTGGCGGCGGCGGCATTGTCGAGGAGGTCGGGCTTCGATTGGGTGAACATCACCACCGTGCCCGGCGTGGTCTCGGGATCGGGAAAGGCGAAGTCGCGGTCGCCCGGGTTGCCGCGGGTGATCTGCAGATAGACCATGCCGTGCTCGATGCCGTTCCGCGCCACCAGTTCGCGGTGGACGGCGAGCAGTTCGTCGCGGGTGATCGGCTGGGCCATGTCGAGCTCGGCGAGCGAGCGGGCGAGGCGGGCGGCGTGGCCGTCGAAGTCGATGAGCCGGCCGCCGAGGACGGACGTGACCTCGTAGACGCCATCGGCCATCAGGAAGCCACGGTCGAAGATCGAGATCGTCGCCTCTTCCTCCGGCAGGTACTCTCCGTTGACATAGACGATACGGCTCATGCGGGCGCTCCTTCGGTGTTTTCTGGTTCCCTGCCCTCGCGGGGAAGTCCGGTCAAGCCCGATCTCCCACCGTCGGCGTCCAGGGACCGTCGAGAGGGGTCGCTTCGTCGTCGCCCGGCCAGGGCGGCATGGTCACGCAGATGAACTTGAGCGGGGTCGCGCCGGTGCACCGGTACTGGAACGCGGTGCCCCTGGGGATGTCGATCGAAACCCCGGGGGTCAGCCCGGTCACCCGTTCCTCGCCCCCTTGCCGCCGCCAAATCTCGCCGGTACCCTCGAGAACGTACCAGAATTCGTGCACGGTGGCGTGAACGGTGGCGCGGTTGATCTGTCCCGGCGGCACGGTGCCGTGGATCATGTTGCCGGGCGGACCGTCCATGACGAACCGGATCTCAGCGCCGGCGGGCGAGCGCGCATCCGGTTGCGGCGGCAAGGCGGTCTGTTTCATCGCGTCCCCTCTCCCAGGTTCGTCTCACCCCCAGAGCGCTGCCACCGGCGGATGCACGCCGGCGTCGTCGTAGCGGAGCGGCACCGCCCGGTCGCGGGCGAGCAGGAGCGGGCCGTCGAGGTCGGTCACAAGCGCGCCCTGGGCCAACAGCACCGCGGGCGCCATGGCGAGCGACGAGCCGACCATGCAGCCCACCATGATGGCGTAGCCCCCGGCGCGCGCCGCATCGCGCAGCGCCAGCGCCTCGGTGAGCCCGCCGGTCTTGTCGAGCTTG
>JAGRMO010000312.1 GCA_020441205.1 Maritimibacter sp. | reverse complement strand
AGATCCTCGGCGATCTCCTCCATCGCGCGCGCCTGCGCCCCGGTTGGCCGGTAGGGCAACGCCGCCAGGACGCGCGCGCGCAGATGCCCGTCGCCCCGGCTCGCCCGCCCCTTGCCCCGCCGCATCGTCGCCCGGGCGAGGGCCAGCGTGAGCTGATGGGCGAAGAACTCGTCATAGGCGAGGCGCCGGCGGGCCGGCGCCTGCGGGGCGATGTCGTCCTGCCCCTCGGGCGCGTGCACGCTGCGCACCGCCTCGTGCCACGCGGGCCAGTGTTCGCGCTCGATCAACGCTGCGTCGATCCATTCGGGCAGCGGCACCACCCGGGTCAGCACCTCCCCGATGGCGCGCAACATGGTCTTCTGCGTGACCCCGGCCGCCAGGTGATAGACCGGCTCGAAATCCGGGATCATCTCGGCCTGTCCTGGCCGCAGGATGTAATCGGGGTGCACCATCTGGGCGATGTTGTCGAACAGCTCGACCTTGCCCGAGACCAGCCGGCGCTGGCCGGTCGGCAACTGGCGCTGCAGCCAGTCGAGATTGGCGTGGAAGAACACGAGCTGGAACGTCGTCAGCGTATCGCGCACGTCGACCCGGTGCGGCGCGTTGCGCGAGCGTGGCGCCCGGTGCTGGCCGACCTCGACCTCCACCGTCACCGTTGCCGGCGGCACCACCTCCTGCACGCTCGCGCGAAACCGCCGGTCGATCCCCGCATAGGGCAGCGCGAACAACAGATCGCGCGGCAGCTCGATATCCAGCGCCTCGAAAGCCTTGGCCGTCTTCGGCCCGACCCCGCCCAGGGTCTCGAGCCCGGCGAACAGCGGAAACAGAATCTCGGGCCGCGTCGCCATTCCCGTCTAACCCTCTCCGATAAGGGCGAGCCAGCCATCCTCGTCGATGGTCTCGACGCCCAGTTCCGCCGCCTTCTTCGCCTTCGACCCCGCCCCGGGCCCGGCGATTAGCAGGTCGGTCTTTGCCGAGACCGAGCCCGCCACCTTGGCCCCGAGCGCCTCTGCCCGCGCCTTGGCCTCGGCCCGTGTCATCTTCTCGAGCGTGCCGGTGAAGACAAGGGTCTTGCCCGCCACCGGGCTACCCTCGGTCGCGGGCCGCGCGGCGTCGATCACCTCGAGCGCGCCCGCCAGCCGGTCGATCGAGGCGCGCTCGGCGGGTTGATGGAACGCTGCCACCAGAGCCGTCGCCGCCGCCGCGCCGATCCCGTCGATGCCGACGAGCTCGTCCCAGGCCGCCTTCGCCTCCGCCGGCACCGCGGGCTCCGCCGCCCAGGCGGCCGCCTCGGTCTCCGAGACCCGTGCCCGCCGCCCGTCGGCCGCCGCCGCCTCGCGTTCCTCGCGCACCGCCGCCTCCGCCGCCAGATGCCGTTGGCCGGCCGGTCCGGCGAGGTCGACGGCATGCGAAAACGCCGCCCAGCTGCCGTAGTGGCGCGCGAGATCGCCCGCGACCACCTCGCCCACATGGCGGATGCCGAGCGCAAAGATGAGCCGCCTCAGCTCGATCCGCC
This sequence comes from Maritimibacter sp., assembly GCA_020441205.1. Classification (GTDB taxonomy): domain Bacteria; phylum Pseudomonadota; class Alphaproteobacteria; order Rhodobacterales; family Rhodobacteraceae; genus Sinisalibacter. The sequence continues at coordinate 1,931 of JAGRMO010000312.1, read as the reverse complement.
GCCGCTCCTCGATGGCGGCGAAGAGCTTGCGCGCCGAGGTCTCGCCCCAGCCGTCGCGGTTGGCGAGCTTCGAGACGGTCGCCGCGTCGCGGACCTGCAGCGTGAAGATCTCGGCCGGCTCGCGGATCGGCAGCACTTCGTCGGCATAGAACATCTCGATCTGTTTCGCTCCCAGCCCCTCGATGTCGAACGCCCCGCGCGAGACGAAATGCTTGAGCTTTTCCACCGCCTGCGCCGGGCAGATCAGCCCGCCGGTGCAACGCCGGACGGAATCGCCCGCCTCGCGTACCGCCTCCGAGCCGCAATCGGGGCAGGTCTCGGGGAAGCGGTAAGGCTCCGATCCCTCGGGCCGCTTCGAAAGGTCCACGTCCGCCACCTTCGGGATCACGTCGCCGGCGCGATAGACCTCGACCCAGTCGCCGATGCGGATGTCCTTGCCGCCGCGGATCGGTTCGCCCTTTGAATCGCGCCCGGCGATGTAATCCTCGTTGTGCAGCGTCGCGTTCGAGACCACGACGCCGCCGACGGTGACGGGGCGAAGCCGCGCCACCGGGCTGAGCGCACCGGTCCGCCCCACCTGGATGTCGATCCCTTCGAGACAGGTCCAGGCCTTCTCGGCCGGGAACTTGTGGGCGATGGCCCAGCGGGGCGTGGTCGAGCGAAAGCCGAGCCGCGCCTGCAACGCGAGGTCATCGACCTTGAAGACCACGCCGTCGATGTCGTAGGGCAAGGTGGCGCGCTGCGCCTCGATCTCGGCATAGTGCGCGCGCATCTCCTCAAGACTTTCGCAGCGCCGGGTGAGCGGGTTGGTCGTGAAGCCGAAGGCGTGGAGCCGCGCGATGGCCTCGGATTGCGTTTCTGCCAGCGGCTCCGACAGCGCCCCCCAGGCATAGGCGAAGAACTTGAGCGGCCGTCGCGCGGTGATCGTGGCGTCGAGCTGACGCAGCGAACCGGCGGCGGCATTGCGCGGATTGGCGAAGGTCTTGCCACCCTCCGCCGCCTGCCGCGCATTGAGCGCCGCGAAGTCCTCGTGCCCCATGTAGACCTCGCCGCGCACCTCCAGAAGCGCGGGCGCCCCCGCGATCTCCTGCGGGATCTCGGCGATGGTGCGGGCATTGGCGGTGACGTTCTCGCCCACCTCGCCGTCGCCCCGGGTCGCGGCCTGTACCAGAACCCCGTTCTCGTAGCGCAGCGAGAGCGACAGCCCGTCGATCTTGGGCTCGCCCGTATAGGCGAGCGGCGCCGCCTTCTCGAGCCCGAGAAAGTTGCGCACCCCGGCGTCGAAATCGGCCAGTTCGTTCGCGTCGAACGCATTGGCGAGCGACAGCATCCGCACCGCGTGGGTGACCTTGCCGAAGCCCTCGGCCGTGGCTGCACCCACCACATCGGACGGGCTGTCGGCGCGCTTGAGCCCTGGAAACCGCGCCTCGATGGCGGCGTTGCGCGCCTTCGCGGCGTCGTACGCGGCGTCGGAAATCTCTGGCGCGTCCTCGGTGTGGTAGGCCGTGTTGGCGCGGTGGATCAGCGCCGCGAGCCGGGCAAGCTCTGCCGCCGCCCCGGCCTCGTCGAGCGCGTCGACGGCGATCCCTTCGAACCCTGTTTCCGACATCTCGCCCCCCGCTCTGTCCGCCCTTCCGGTGTAGGCCGCGCCCCCCGATCCGTCCAGCGCTTGTCGGCACCGGCCGGCCTCCCGAGCGGTTCGGACCGCCCCGCATCGAGGGCCGGAATGTTGCGATGTCCGGGCCGACACCCCGGCGTCGGCCCGGCCGGAATCCCGGGTCGCCTTCGCGCTCCGGATTTCAAACGAAAAACCCGGCGCGGTTCACAGCCACGCCGGGTCGGGTCTTCAGGGGGAAAGTCAGAACCTCAGGCGCCCATCGCCAGCGGGCCCGCCATCTCGCCCGGCGCCGGATCGCGCAGCACATAGCCGC
>JAGRMO010000311.1 GCA_020441205.1 Maritimibacter sp. | reverse complement strand
TCGGCCACGTCGCGCACCAGCGGCCGGTGCGCCTTCAGCGAGCCGATGCAGCCGCGCAGCCGCCCCGCGCGGGTCAGCGTCACGAAAGCCGCGCCATGGCCGCGCAGGCGTGGCGAAAAGCTCGCCTCGTTCAGCTCCGGATCGCGGCCGCGTTTGGTCCGGGACGCGAGCGCTTCGCGCGCCACCCGCAGAAGTTCGCCCCGGTCGCCCGCGTCGAGCGCGTCGCCCTCGGGGCCATAAAGCGCCCAGGCGCCGTAGCCGACCACCCTGGACGCATCGCCCGTCACATCTGCGGACGTCGCCCGCGCCAGCCGTACCGGCCGCGCGCCCTGGCCGGCCCGCGACGCGAAGAAGCCACGGATGCCCTTCATCCCGCAGGCATGCTGGCCGGTGAGCCCTTGCCAGCCGCCGGTCTCGATCATCCGCGACGCCTCGTCGTCGTGCCGGATCGCCGCGGCCTCGGTGAGAAAATGGCTGAGATCGCTCGACAGCACGAAGAGCGGCCTTTCGAGCAGCCCGTCGATGAGGTCGATCGCCGCCGCCACCTGGCCGTCCTCGACCCGCCCCATCACCAGGGGCACCACATCCGCCCCGGGGTGCAGCGCGTGGAGGAAGGGAAACTGCGTCTCCGCCCCGTGCTCGCGCTCATGCGCGGCGTCCTCGACATGGGCGAGCCCCCGCGCGACCAGCGCGTCGCGCGCCGCCGAATTGATCGGCATCGCGAAGCCGGGCATCGCGTAGGAACCGCCGGAGGGCAGGGCGATGCCATCGAAGGCGTGCCGGTGCGAGGGCGACAGCACCACGGCATGGCGCACCTCATGCCCCGCCGTCGCGCCGAAACCCGCGCCCGCGAGCCGGCCGGAATAGGCGTAGCCTGCATGCGGCGAGATGATCGCCCGGGGCAGGCTCGGCCCCGGCTCGATCCCTGCGAGACAGCGCTGCACCTCGGCCGAGAGCGCCGCCGCCTCGCCCGGATAGAACGTGCCCGCCACCGCGGGCCGCCTTGAATTTTCGTCCATGGTTCTCATGTGAGTTCCATATAACAACGCCTCGCCGCTAGTGTAGGGGAAAGCCCCGGCAAAATCATGACCGCACCCCGCCATCCCGCCCGTTACTGGAGCCCGCTCGCCGACGGGCGGCTTCGCTGCGAGCTCTGCCCGCGGTTCTGCAGCCTGCGCGACGGCCAGCGCGGCATGTGCTTCGTCAGGATGCGCGAGGGCGAGCGGCTGGTGCTCGACACTTACGGGCGGTCGTCGGGCTTCTGCATTGATCCGATCGAGAAGAAGCCGCTCAACCATTTCCTGCCCGGCACCTCGGTGCTGTCCTTCGGCACCGCCGGCTGCAACCTCGCCTGCAAATTCTGCCAGAACTACGACATTTCGACCGCGAAGAGCGTCGACCGGCTGGCCGACAGCGCCTCGCCCGAAGCCCTCGCCCGCGCCGCCAGACAGGCCGGCTGCGCCTCGGTGGCCTATACCTACAACGATCCGGTGATCTTCCTCGAATATGCCGTCGACACCGCCATCGCCTGCCGGGCCGAGGGCGTCCGCTCGGTCGCCGTCACCGCGGGCTATATCGAGCCCGAACCCCGCGCAGAGTTCTTCGCCCAGATGGACGCGGCCAATATCGACCTCAAGGGCTTCACGCCGGAGTTCTACCGCAAGCTCACCGGCGCCCATATCGAGCCGGTGCTGGATACCATCGCCTACGTCGCGCGCGAGACCGATTGCTGGCTCGAGCTCACCACGCTCTTGATCCCCGGCGAGAACGACAGCCCGGCCGAGATCGAGGCGATGGCGGGCTGGGTGATGGAAAACTGCGGCGCGGATACGCCCCTGCATTTCACCGCTTTCACCCCGCAGCACAAGATGCCGGACCACGCCCGCACCCCGGCCGCGACCCTGCTGGCCGCCCGCGACATCGCCAAACGCGCCGGGCTTCACCATGTCTACACCGGCAACATCCACCACGAACCCTCGCAATCGAGCTATTGTTCCGGCTGCGGCGCCAAGGTGATCGGCCGCGACTGGCACCAGCTCACCGACTGGCATCTCGACGCCACCGGCCATTGCACCTCTTGCGGCACGCTTTTCCCCGGCGTCATCGACGGCCCGCCCGGCAGCTGGGGTCGCAAGCGCCAAAGGGTGCGGATCGGGGCCTGATCCCAGGCCCTCTTCTTTGGTCCACAAGTATCCCGGGGGGTTTGGGGGGCTGGCCCCCCAATCGGCCCCCCAACCAGGCCCGGTCCGCGCCCCTCACGCGAACGCCCCGTGGCAGAACCAACCCGCCGACATCGCCCCGCCATGGGCGAAGTAGAGCCAGAGCCGCGCGCCGCGCCCGGTGGTCACCCGCCAGTAATCGCGTTGCCCCGAGCGCCAGGCCGGCTCATCGAGCCACCATTCCGGCGCGATC
>JAGRMO010000310.1 GCA_020441205.1 Maritimibacter sp. | reverse complement strand
CTGCGCTTCGCCATCCGCGAAGGCGGCCGTACCGTCGGCTCCGGCGTGGTGTCGAAAATCATCGCCTGATTTCGGCGGTTTCGCGAGATTGGAAGGGCCGTCCCCAAGGGGCGGCCCTTTTGCTTCGGTCGGGGGCGGGCCAGAACCGACCGCGGCGCCGGGGATCACAGCATCGCGGACAGTACCCGCTCGGAAGCCGCGTCGGTCGGCAGGAGGAACTCGATCTCGAAGCCTTCGACCAAGGCGTCCTGGGCCGAGGCCAGCCGGCCCAGGAACGAGGTCATTTCCAGCTTCGTCCCGTCGGGGAAGGCGATGCGCACGGGAACATAGGGTGGCACCTGCCGGTCCGACGCGAAAAAGGCGTCGAACGTGTCGAACAGTCCGGTTGTCTTGAGCGCGGCGAAATGCCGGGCGACGGTTTCGTCATGCGCCGCGGCCGCCTGGAGGCGGAAGTAGAAGATCGGCGCCACTTCGGACCAGTTCTCGATGAAGCCGCGAAACTGGGGGCCGGTCAGCATGTCGAGGAAATTGGCGGAGCTGTTCGCCGCCGCCAGGAACGGGCCGAAGAGCCTGTCGAAACCGGCGTTGCGGCGCATGATGTTCCAGCCGGTGTCGAGGACCTGCGCGGGGAACGGCCAATGGGCCAGGATCCGGTTCTCGATCATGTCGAGGACCGCGGCGATCTCGGCGGAATCGAACCGGCGCCGCTCGTAGGGGCTGTGCAGGCCAGAGGCCTCGAACAGGTTGGCGCGCTGCGCGACGCTCAGCCCGAGCTCGCGGCAGAGCCGCGTGAGGAAGGCCGGGGTCGGGTTCGACCGCCCGGTCTCGAGAAAGGAGATATGGCGCTGGGTGGTCGACAATTCGCCGGCAAGGGCCGCCTGCGACAGGCCGAGCTGTCCGCGCACATCTTTCAGAACAGCGCCAAATGGCGACATCATACCCTCGGAAGGAATTGGTTTCATTCCCTCGATCCTGCAATCTGCCCGCGTGCGTTACAAGCGCGGAAGCAGGATAGGGACCTTCACATGCTGACCTGGATATTCGTCGTACTGGCCATCTACTATATCGGGCTGTTTCTGCCCTCGCTCCTGTTGCTGCCCCGGATCGGTATCCCGGCCTATGTGGGGTCGCGCGACGCGGACCCGGAGCCGCATCCGGTTCATGCCCGTGCGATCCGGGCGCATCGCAACCTCTTGGAGAATCTCGCGCCGTTCCTCGGGTTGGCGGTGCTGGCCCTGCTCCTGCCGGGCGCGGACGGGGCGGCGGCGGCCCGGGGCGCGATGATTTTCGCGGTGGCGCGCGCGGTCTACCTGCCGCTCTACCTCGCGGCCGTGCCCTGGTTGCGGAGCCTGAGCTGGACGGTCGGGTTCGTCGGTCTGGCGATGATGGCGCTGGCCCTCGTCTGAGGCGCGGGCGCGGACATCTGGCCGGCTTCTGGCCCGGCCCGGCTCCCTTGCGCGTTCGGGATCCGGACCGGGCGAATAATTCCTTGAAAACCCCCGGGCCTTGGGCTAACTCGTGCCTCGGCCACAGGGGTATAGCTCAGTTGGTAGAGCGACGGTCTCCAAAACCGTAGGTCGCGGGTTCAAGCCCTGCTGCCCCTGCCATCTTCCCGTCCTTCGTTCCCGACGCGCCCTAACCGGGGCGCGGGTCAGAACAGCAGGTATTTCACCCCGATGGCGAGCACGATCAGGCCCATGACGGCCTGGAGTGCGGCGTTGGGCAGGCGCTTGTTGATCCAGGGGCCGAGGAGCGCGCCGATAATGGCGCCCACGACGAGGGGGGCGAGGACCGGCCAGTCGATCGCGGCGCCACGGGACATGAAATTGCTGACCGAGACCGCGAGCGACATGAAGATCGGGATCGCGGTGGTGGCGGGGATGATGTGCATCGGCATGGCGATCACCGAGGCCATGTAGGGCACGAGCAGGAAGCCACCGCCGACGCCGAACAGCGCGGCGGTGAAGCTGATGGCCGCGCCGGCGGCGAGCGGCGAGAGCACCGGGACGCGGTAGCGCTGGCCCGCATAGGTGAAGCACATGCAGCCGAGGCGCAGCACCGTGCCGGTGACGCCGCCGATGAAAGGCTGCATCGGGGCCGCGGTGCCGGCGCGGGTGCCCTGCCAGTGGCGCCAGAGCTTCCAGCCGATCTGGGCGGCGACGGCGAGGGTGAGCAGGCCGAACAGCGGGCGGAAGGTGGCCATGTCGGCGAGGTAGCGCGCGGAAATCGTCGAGCCCGCCCAGGCGCCGATGATGCCGCCGAGGCCGAGGAGCAGGCCGAGTGTGGGCACGATGGCGCCGCGCCTGAGGTAGCCGGGGACGAAGGTGAGGGCGGTGGCCAGCACGACGATCTGGGTCATCGGCTTGACCGCGTTGGGGTCGGCCACCGCGAAGAGGGTGATGAGGCCGAAGGAGGTGAGGATGCCGCCGGCGGCGCCGATGGCCGAGAAGACGATGCCGACAAGCCCGCCCCAGGCGAGCACCGAGATCAGGGTTGCGATGTCCATGGGCCAGCTCCGGTGGTGAGGCCGGGCGAGGGTAACGGGCGGGCCGGGGGCGGCCAATCGCACGCGATGCCGCACCCCGGGCGGGCCCGGCTCATACCGCCCTATTACCCCTTCGTTGCCCGATTGGTGCCCAACTCCGGGGCGACAAGGAGGTGGTTTCGACGAAAGCTGATTGAGGCGCCGATGTTCCGTCTGATTGCACTCCTCATGTTCCTGCCCTGGTGGGCCTATATCCCGGCGTCGCTGGGCGTGGTCTGGCTGGGCGAGACCGCCTACAGGCAGGCGCTGGAGAGCGAGGCGGAGAAGGCGGCGGCGCTGGAGGGCGGGATGCCCGCGCCGGTCGATCTCGGCGGTTTCGAACGCGCGCGCGACGTGCATCTCGGCGACGAGGTGCATGTGACCGGGTGGATCGACCCTGAGCTCAATTACGAGCTGGTCAAACGCAAGAACGGCATTCCGGTGAGCACGCGCTACATGTTCATGATCTTCGGCGCGGGCGATGCGCCTGGCGCGGGCACTGTGCGGGCGGCGCTGATGCTGAGCGAGGCGGAACGCGACGCGTTTCTCGACCATATCGACGATTATGTCGTCGGGTTGACGGATGCCGGCGATTATCTGTTCGGGTTCAACGGGTTCGCCAGTACCTCGGCGACCCTGAGCACGATGGGCACGGATGCGATCGCCGAGCAGGGGCGGGAGAAATCTGCCGAGTTCGTCTATATCGCGCCGTTCTTCGAGGGCCGCGAGGCGGCG
>JAGRMO010000309.1:1910-2945 GCA_020441205.1 Maritimibacter sp. | reverse complement strand
ATGGGCGACAAGATCACCTCGAAAAAGATCGCGATGGAAGCCGGCGTCTCGACGGTGCCCGGCTACATGGGGTTGATCGACAGTGCCGATGACGCGGTGCGGATCGCGGGCGAGATCGGCTATCCGGTGATGATCAAGGCGTCTGCGGGCGGCGGCGGCAAGGGGATGCGGATCGCCTGGAACGACGAAGAATGCCGCGAGGGCTTCCAGTCGTCGAAGAACGAGGCGGCGTCGAGCTTTGGCGACGACCGGATCTTCATCGAGAAATTCGTCACCCAACCGCGCCATATCGAGATCCAGGTGCTGTGCGATGCGCATGGCAACGGCATCTACCTCGGCGAGCGGGAATGCTCGATCCAGCGGCGCAACCAGAAGGTCATCGAGGAGGCGCCCTCGCCGTTCCTCGATGCGGCCACGCGCAAGGCGATGGGCGAGCAGGCCGTGGCGCTGGCCAAGGCGGTGGGCTACACCTCCGCCGGCACCGTCGAGTTCATCGTCGATGGCGAGCGCAATTTCTACTTCCTCGAGATGAATACGCGGTTGCAGGTCGAGCATCCGGTGACCGAGCTGATCACCGGGGTCGACCTGGTCGAGCAGATGATCCGGGTGGCGAACGGCGAGAAGCTCAAGATCGGCAATGTCGAGAAGAACAACTGGGATGACGAATGGGTTATCTCCTTGAACACCGAAAACCCGAAGCAGGTCGGCAGCGAATCCCACGACCGGTTTGACCTGTATCGCGACGGTATGACCGTCGGTGAGTATGTCGAGAAAGCGGGCGACAAGGGCCGGGCCGACATTCGTTGGGATCTGGAACGAGATTTCATTCGCGTCAACCCGGCGGGCGGGCTCTATGACACCTCGCGGCACTTGAAGGGCTGGGCGATGGAAAGCCGGCTCTATGCCGAAGACCCGTACCGCAACTTCCTGCCCTCGATCGGCCGGCTCACCCGCTACCGCCCGCCGGCGGAGGTGGCCGATGCGTCGCATGTCGTGCGCAACGATACCGGCGTTTACGAGGGCGGCGAGATCTCG
>JAGRMO010000309.1:0-1903 GCA_020441205.1 Maritimibacter sp. | reverse complement strand
CGACCCGATGATCGCCAAGCTCTGTACCTGGGGGCCGTCGCGGCTCGAAGCAATCGAGCACATGCGCACCGCGCTCGACTCGTTCGAGGTCGAGGGGATCGGGCACAACCTGCCGTTCCTGTCAGCGGTGATGGACCACGACAAGTTCGTCGCCGGGAACATCACCACCGCGTTCATCGCCGAGGAATATCCCGAAGGCTTCGAGGGCGTGACCCTGCCGCAGGACCAGCTCCAGCGCGTCGCAGCGGCGGTGGCGGCGATGTTCCGGGTCGACGAGATCCGGCGCACCCGGATCTCCGGGCGGATGGACAACCACACCCGCATCGTCGGCAAGCACTGGACGGTGACGCTGGCGGGCGAGAGCTTCGAAGTGAAGATCAAGGCCGACAAGAAGGGCTCGACCGTCAAGTTCCTCGACGGCACCAAGATGCGGGTGGCGTCGGATTGGACGCCGGGCGATCCGCTGGCCAACCTGAAGGTCAACGGCGAGCCGCTGGTGCTCAAGGTCAACCCGATCGACGCCGGCTACCGGATCCGCACCCGGGGCGCCGACATGAAGGTCTATGTCCGCACCCCGCGGCAGGCCGAGCTCGCGTCGTTGATGCCCGAGAAGGTGCCGGCCGATACGTCGAAGCTGCTGCTCTGCCCGATGCCCGGCCTGATCGTGAAGATCAACGTGGCCGAGGGCGACGAGGTGCAGGAGGGCCAGGCGCTCTGCACCGTCGAGGCGATGAAGATGGAGAACATCCTGCGCGCCGAGCGCAAGGCCATCGTCAGCCGGATCAACTGCGCGCCGGGCGAGAGCCTCGCGGTCGACGCGGTCATCATGGAGTTCGAATGAGGGCGTGACCTACTTGCCGCGCAAGTCCCGCAGCTCCTGCTGCCGCATTGGCATCTTGTCGATCGAGCGCGAGATTTCGCGCACGTCCCAGGGCGAGGGCTTGCGCAGGTATTTGAACCCGTCCTTGCCGATGAGCACGATGTCGAAGCCGCGCGGGCGCAGCTCTTCGCGGATCGGCGTGCGGGCGGCGGGATCGGTGTCGGTGATGACCACCACGTCGCGGGTGGCGAGATCGCCGGCGCGGGCGCCGATGTATTCCATCTGCTGGATGTACCGCGGATCGGACGGGCTGTCGGCGAAGACGACGAGAGGACGGGCGATCCATTGGAATTCGTCGAGCGTCTGGTCGGCGGCGACGACGATGGCGAGCCCCGCGGCCTCGGCCCGGGCTTCGGGCGTGGGGACGGGGGCGTCCTGGGCAGAGGCCGGCGCCAGGCCGAGCGCGGCCGGGCCGAGGAGGGCGGCCAGCACGGCCAAGGCTTTGAAACTGCGGGTTCCCATGCCCCTGAATATAGGCGCGCCTGCGCCCGACACAATGAATGAAGGTGGCGCGTCCGAGAGGGACGCGACGAACCATCAACGCGCGGCCCCCCGGGGCGCGGCAAAACTGGATGACGCGCCCGTGAGCGGCGCCGCGAGCGAAGGAGAACGTCGATGAGCGACCGGAAGGACTGGGAAGCGCTGGCCGAGAAGGAATTGCGGGGCCGTCCGCTCGACGATCTCATCTGGCACACGCCCGAAGGGATTGCGGTGCAGCCGCTCTACACCGCCGACGACGCCGCCGGGCTCGCCCATACCGGCTCGATCCCCGGGGCCGCGCCCTTCACCCGGGGGCCGCGCGCGACGATGTACACTGGCCGGCCCTGGACGATCCGGCAATACGCCGGGTTCTCGACCGCCGAGGAATCGAACGCCTTCTACCGCAAGGCGCTGGCGGCCGGGCAGCAGGGCGTGTCGGTCGCCTTCGATCTCGCCACCCACCGGGGTTACGACAGCGACCACGAGCGGGTGGTGGGCGACGTGGGCAAGGCCGGCGTCGCCATCGACTCGGTCGAGGACATG
>JAGRMO010000010.1:802-7026 GCA_020441205.1 Maritimibacter sp. | reverse complement strand
AGCTTGGTCATGTTGACGCCGTTGGTCGCGAAGCCCCCCATCGCCTTGTAGAGCGCCGCCGGAATGTTGCGCACCTGGAAGACGAAGGTGGTCATCATCCCGTCGGAGCCGCGTCGCGTGAGATCGAGCGCGGACCCCATGATGACGAAGCGGGTGGTGTTGTGGCCGTGATCCTCGATGTCGCGCGCGATCACGTCGAGCCCGTAGATCTCGCCCGCGAGTTCCGAAGCCAGCACGCCCTCGCCCGGCGTCCGCGTGCGCGCGAGATCGGCCGCCGCCCCGGCGCTGTCGGCCGCGGCATGGCCGCGGATCCCGTGCGTGCGCAGGAACCCCGCCGATTGCGGCAGAAGCACGAGATGCGCCCGCACCTCGCGGATCTGGTCGAGATGCGTCCCGGGCAAGCCGAGAAGGCTGATCCGCACCCGAAGGAAGCTCTCGTCGAGAATATGCAGCCCGGAATCAGGCAGCAGGCGGTGGATGTCGGCGACCCGCCCGTAGGTCGAGTTCTCGACCGGCAACATGGCAAGCTCGGCCACCCCGTCGCGCACCGCGCCGATCACGTCCTCGAAGGTCTCGCAGGGCAGCGCCTCGTAATCGGGCCGCGCCTCGACGCAGGCCTGGTGCGAATAGGCGCCGGGCTCCCCCTGGAAGGCGATCTTGCCGGGCATGTCGGTGGACCCTCTCCCTGCTGCCGCCGGCGACGAACGCGCCCTACGGCCAATTCGTCGCGCTCATATCGCTTGAAACGCATCTATGGAAGCGGATAGAAGGGCGCGGACACAGGGAACATCGGGACCGCGACATGAACACAACAAACCTGATCAAGTTCGGCGCCTCCGCTGCCGGCGCGCTGCTCATCCTGCTTTTCGCCAACTGGGCGGCAAGCGCCATGTACCAGGTCGCCGAAGATACCGGCCACGGCTACGAAGAAGGCCACGCGCCCGCCCAGGGCTATGTGATCGCCGCGCTGGATGCCGAGGATCACGGTGGCGCCGCCGAGGAAGCCGCGCCCGAAGTGCCCTTCGCCGAGGTTTTCGCCGCTGCCGACGCCGCCAAGGGCGAAGGCGAGTTCAAGGCCTGCAAGTCCTGCCACGCGCTCGAGGCCGGCAAGAACGGTACCGGCCCGTCGCTGTTCGGCGTCGTCGGCCGCGCCATCGGCACCGAGGCCGGGTTCGGCTATTCCGACGCGCTGCTCGCCCATGCCGGCGACAGCTGGACGCCGGAGAACCTCGACCACTGGCTGACCGATCCCAAGGCCTTCGCCTCGGGCAACAAGATGAGCTTCAAGGGCATCAAGAAGGTCGAAGACCGCGCCAACCTGATCGCCTATCTCGCCACCATCGGCGGCTGAGCCGGGCGCGAGACCTGTTCAAGGGGCCGTTCCGGGCAACCGGGGCGGCCTTTTTGCGCCCGGACGATCCGGCCGCACGCGGCGCTCACGCAATCTCGCCTTGAACGCCGCCGCCCGGACGCCGTAGCCTATGGCGACCCATGCCCCCGTCGGAGGACCCCGCTCGATGCTCACCACCCAAGCCCGCCTCGCCGTCGCATTTGCGCTCGTTGCCACGGCGGCCCAGGCGCAGGACACCACCGTGACCCACGCCTACTCGAACTTCGGCGAGGTCAAATACGGGCCGGATTTCGCGCATCTCGACTACGTCAACCCCGATGCGCCGAAGGGCGGCGAGTTTTCGATGGGCACCATCGGCACTTTCGACACCTTCAACCAATACGCCCGCGACGGCGTTCCGGCCGCGCTCAACACCATCGGCTCGGAAAGCCTGCTGGTCGGCACCGCCGACGACGCCTACGGGGTCTATTGCTACCTCTGCACCACGATGGAATACCCCGCCGACCAGAAATGGGTGATCTTCCGTCTGCGCGACGACGTCACCTTCTCGGACGGCACGCCGATGACCGCCGAAGACGTCGCCTTCTCGCACAACCTGTTCCTCACCCAGGGCATCGCCGAATACCGCGCCATCATCGAGAGCTTCTACGAGAGCGTCGAGGTGATCGACCCCTACACGGTCAAGTTCACTTTCACCGACGACGCGCCGATCCGCGAGCGGATCAGCACCGCCGGCAGCACCCCGGTGTTCTCGAAGGCCTGGTTCGAAGCCTCCGGCGCCCGGCTCGACGAAGCTTCCGACAAGCCGTTCCTGACCACCGGCCCCTATGTGCTCGACAGCGCCGAGACCAACGCCCGCGTCGTCTACCGCTACAACCCGGAGTTCTGGGGCGCCGATCACCCGTTCAACATCGGTCAGAACAATTTCGAGACCATCCGGGTGGAGTATTTCGGCGACCCGACCGCCGCCTTCGAAGGCTTCAAGGCCGGCGAATACACCTTCCGCAACGAGAACAGCTCGAAGGACTGGGCCACCTCCTACACCTTCCCCGGGGTCGAGAACGGCTGGGTGATCAAGGCCGAATACCCCGACAGCACCGTCGGCACCGCCCAGAGCTTCGTCTTCAACCTCGACGACCCGAAATGGGCCGACCCGCGCGTCCGCGAGGCGCTGGGGATGATGTTCAACTTCGAATGGTCGAACGAGGCGCTGTTCTACGGGCTCTACACCCGGGTGAACAGCTTCTGGCCGGGCTCCGACCTGGCCGCCACCGGCACGCCGAGCGAGGGCGAAGTGGCGCTCCTGAAGCCGCTGGTCGACGAGGGCCTCCTGCCCGAAAGCATCCTCACTGACGAAGTCGTCGCCCCGCCCACCAACGAGGCCGCCCAGAACCGGCCCTCGCGCGGCGCCTACCGCGCCGCCGGCGCGCTGCTCGACGAAGCCGGCTGGGAAGTCGGCGCCGACGGGCTGCGCTACAAGGACGGCGAAGTGCTGGAAGCGGTCTTCCTCACCTACGACCCGCTGTTCGACCGGATCATCAACCCGATCATCGAGAACCTCACCCCTCTGGGCGTGAAGGCGGTGCTCGAGCGCGTCGACACCTCGCAATATGTCGAGCGCCGCCGCGCGGCCGACTTCGACATCGTCAGCCATTCCTTCACGATGGGCTTCGAGCCGGGCATCGGCCTCGAACAATGGTTCGCCTCGAAAACCGCCGACGACAGCTCGCGCAATCTCATGCGGCTGCGCAACGAGGCGGTCGACAAGCTGATCCCGAGCGTCGTCGCCGCCGACAACCTCGACGACCTCGCCACCGCCGTCCATGCCTTCGACCGGGTGCTGCTCTCGCTCAAGTTCACCATCCCGCAATGGTTCAAGCCGAAATACACCGTGGCCTACTACGATATGTACGCCCATCCCGAGACGATCCCGCCCTATTCGCTGGGCGAGATGGCCTTCTGGTGGTACGACGCCGAGAAACACGAGGCCCTGAAGGCGGCCGGCGCGCTGCGCTGAGCCGCCAAGAGGCAAACGAGCAAAACAGGCGATGGGCGCCTATATCCTCCGGCGGCTGCTGCTGATCATCCCGACGCTGATCGGGATCATGGTGATCAACTTCGCCCTGATCCAGTTCGTCCCCGGCGGGCCGATCGAGCAGATCATCGCCAACATGGAAGGCCAGGGCGACGTGTTGGCGGCGGTCACCGGCACCGGCTCGGAGACCGCCGACGCCGGTACGACGGACGAGAAGTACCTCGGCGCCCGCGGCCTGCCCCCCGACGTGATCGCCGCGCTCGAAATCGAGATGGGCTTCGCCCGGATCGTCTGCGAACCGGGCTACGAGGGCGAGCCGAGCCTTAAATCCGACGCCTGCGCGAAGGAGGACATCCCCGCGCTCGAACAATTCCTGAACATGATGTGGCGCTACATCCGCTTCGACTTCGGCGAGAGCTATTTCCGCTCCATCGGCGTGTTCGAACTCATTGCCGAGAAACTGCCCGTCTCGGTCACGCTGGGCCTGTGGTCGACCCTCATCGCCTATATCGTCTCGATCCCGCTCGGCATCCGCAAGGCGGTGCGCGACGGCTCGCGCTTCGACACCTTCACCTCCGGCATGATCATCGTGGCCTACGCGATCCCGGGCTTCCTCTTCGCGATCCTGCTGCTCGTGCTCTTCGCCGGCGGCAGCTACTGGCAGATCTTCCCGCTGAGGGGCCTGACCTCGGACAATTGGGAAGAACTGAGCCTCGTGGGCAAGGTGCTCGACTATTTCTGGCACATCACCCTGCCGGTGGTGGCCTCGACGATTTCGAGCTTCGCCACGCTCACGCTGCTGACGAAGAATTCCTTCCTCGACGAGATCAAGAAGCAGTACGTGGTCACCGCGCGGGCGAAGGGGCTGAAGGAAAGCCGCGTGCTCTACGGTCACGTCTTCCGCAACGCCATGCTGATCGTCATCGCGGGCTTCCCCGCACTGTTCATCGGCGTGTTCTTCGGTGGCTCGGTCATCATCGAGACGATCTTTTCGCTCGACGGGCTCGGCCGGCTCGGCTTCGAGGCGGCGGTGGCGCGCGACTACCCGATCATGTTCGGCACGCTCTTCGTCTTCGGCCTGATGGGCCTGCTCGTCGGCATCCTCTCTGACCTTATGTATGTCTTCGTCGACCCGCGCATCGACTTCGAGCGGAGGGAAGGCTGATGGGCGCCAATCTCCACCTGCGGCCAAACGGTTTCGAAACCGCTTGCAAAGGCGTTTCGAAAGGCCTTCCCCCGGCGGAGACGGCGCGATGAAGCTTTCGCCCCTCAACCAGCGCCGCTGGCGCAACTTCCGCCGCAACAAGCGCGCCTACTGGTCGCTGGTGATCTTCTCGGTGGTGTTCCTCGTCACCCTGTTCGCCGAGTTCATCGCCAACGACAAACCGATCCTCCTGCGCTATGACGGCGGCTATTACACCCCCATCTTCCGCTTCTACCCCGAGACCGAGTTCGGCGGCGATTTCCGCACCGAGGCGGTCTATGCCGATATCGAGGTGCAATGCCTGATCGTCGCCCAGGGCAACGAAGGCTGCTTCGACGACCCGACCGGCCTCATCGCCGACGCCGAAGACGGCGAGATTGCCGGCGAACCCATCAACACCGGCTGGATCCTCTGGCCGCCGATCCCCTACAGCTACGACACGATCAACGACATCGGCACCGCCGCCCCCTCGGCGCCGGACGCGAAACACTGGCTCGGCACCGACGACACCGCCCGCGACGTGCTCGCCCGCGTCATCTACGGCTTCCGCCTCTCGGTACTGTTCACCATCATCGTCACCGTCACCACCTCGCTCATCGGCATCATCGCCGGCGCGATCCAGGGCTTCTTCGGCGGGCTCACCGACCTCATCTTCCAGCGGATGCTCGAGATCTGGGGTTCGATCCCCTCGATCTACGTCATCATCATCCTGTTCGCGATCCTCGGGCGGAGCTTCTGGCTTCTTGTCTTCGTCACCGTGCTGTTCGGCTGGCCTTCTCTCGTCGGCGTCGTCCGCGCCGAGTTCCTGCGCGCACGCAATTTCGAATATGTCCGCGCCGCCCGCGCGCTCGGCGTATCGAACCGCAAGATCATGTTCCGCCACATGCTGCCCAACGCGATGGTGGCCACCCTCACCATGCTGCCCTTCATCATCACCGGCACCATCGGCACGCTGGCAGCGCTCGATTTCCTCGGCTACGGCCTGCCCTCGTCGGCCCCCTCGCTGGGCGAGCTCACACGGCAGGCGAAACAGAACCTGCAGGCCCCCTGGCTCGCGTTTACCTCCTTCGTCACCTTCACCGTGCTGCTCTCGCTCCTCGTCTTCATCTTCGAGGGCGTGCGCGACGCCTTCGACCCGCGGAAGACCTTCGAATGAGGCTGCTCGACGTCAAAGGGCTCACCGTGAGCTTCCGCCAGGACGGCCAGGATCACCCGGCCGTGCGCGGCGTGAGCTTTCATGTCGAGAAGGGCGAGACGGTGGCGCTGGTGGGCGAATCGGGCTCCGGCAAATCGGTGACCGCGCTCTCGACCGTCTCGCTCCTCCCCGACAGCGCGCGGATCTCGGGCTCGATCCGCTATCAGGGCCGCGAGATGGTGGGTGCCAGCGCCGCCGAGCTGCGCGCCACCCGCGGCAACGACATCAGCTTCATCTTCCAGGAGCCGATGACCTCGCTCAATCCGCTGCACACGATCGAGAAGCAGCTCGCCGAATCGATCGAACTACACCAGGGGCTGAGGGGCGACGCCATACGCGCGCGCATCGTCGAGCTGCTGACCCGCGTCGGCATCCCCGACCCCGCGGCGCGGCTCTCGGCCTATCCGCACCAGCTTTCGGGCGGCCAGCGCCAGCGGGT
>JAGRMO010000010.1:0-702 GCA_020441205.1 Maritimibacter sp. | reverse complement strand
GGCGCAGATCCTCGACCTGCTGGCCGAGCTCAAGCGCGATCTCGGCATGTCGCTCCTGTTCATCACCCACGACCTCGCCATCGTGCGCAAGTTCGCCGACCGGGTCTGCGTGATGAAGGACGGCGAGATCGTCGAGGCGGGGCCGACCGCGACGATCTTCTCGGCCCCGAAACACCCCTATACGCAGATGCTGCTCTCGGCCGAGGCGGCCGGACGCCCCGATCCGGTGCCGGACGGCGCCGAGGTGATCGCGCAGGGCGACCACATGCGGATCTGGTTCCCGATCACCCGCGGCCTCCTGCGCAAGACCGTGGGCCATATCAAGGCGGTGAACGACGCGAGCTTTGCCGTGCGCGCCGGCGAGACCGTGGGCATCGTCGGCGAGAGCGGCTCGGGCAAGACCACGCTCGCGCTCGCGGTGATGCGGCTGATCGCCTCCGAGGGCCGCGTCGCCTTCCTCGGCGCGGACATCCAGGGCCTGCGCGCGCGCGATCTGCGCAGCCTGCGCCAGCACATGCAGATCGTCTTTCAGGACCCCTACGGCTCGCTCTCACCCCGGATGACGGCGGAAGAGATCATCGCCGAAGGGCTCGGCGTGCACGGCGTCGATCCGGGACGCTCGAAGACCGAGATGGTGGCCGAGATCATGCGCGAAGTGGGTCTCGACCCAGCGACGATGCACCGCTATCCGCACGAGTTCTC
>JAGRMO010000308.1:2980-3226 GCA_020441205.1 Maritimibacter sp. | reverse complement strand
GAACCGCCGCCCGCGCCCGCGTCGCCCCGCCCCCGGCGTCCGCAGCGCCGCCCGAACCGGCCGGGGCGGTCCGCAACGGCACCGTCACGATCACAGCTCGCGCCTCGGCGGACGCGACCAGCAGGTCGGCGTCCGCGCCGAGGGCAGAGGCGGTCGTCCCGAAGGTCAGCGCCACGAGAGCGTCGATCTCCGCCTGGCTCGGGGCGCCCGGCTCTGCCGCCGCCACCGGCACCCCGTCGATCGCCG
>JAGRMO010000308.1:1031-2826 GCA_020441205.1 Maritimibacter sp. | reverse complement strand
CCGCGGATCGTATCGGTGAAGAACCCGGCGAACCCGTCGCCGCGCGCGAGGTAGATCCCCACCGTGCAGCCCCCGGTGCCGCAATTGAGCGAGGGCCGGGCCGAGCAGACCGCGGCGGCATGGTCGATCACCACGTCCTCGCGCCCATCGCCGTCGAGATCGCCGCGCCGCTCGAACCCGGGCTCGAGCGACACCGTGCCGCCGAGCCCGCCGCAGGCCGCGACCACCCCGGCCAGAACATCACTCGCCGGATCGCCCACCGGCGGCTCCGGCACCCTGCAATTCGACATCACCTGGCCGAGCGCGGCGGACGACCCCGCGAGCCCGAACGCGATGTCGGGAACCCCTGCCCCGCCGAACCCGAGCACCGCCGCCCCCCCAAGCCCGAGGCGTTGCAGAAGGGCGGGATCAAGCCGCGGATCGAACGGCGCGATCAGGGGCCCACCCGTCTCCGTCGCAGCAAAGACGAGCGACCCCGCCGGGCTGCCATCGACCGAAAGCGTTGCCGCCAGCCGCTGGGCCGGCACGCCCCCGGCGAGGTCGAGCGAAAAGTGCAGCGCCGCGCCGTCGGCACAGCCGATCCGGAAACACGTGCCCGCACCTGCCTCCTCGGCACAGACCACCGCCTGCGCCGCGCCGCCCGCAACCTCCGACCGCCACCCGCCGCTCTGCGCCGCCGCCGGCAGGCCCGCGCCGCAAAGGACAAGGCCCGCCATAACCGCAAACGCGCATCGCACCGAAATCGGGCCGGGCATCCTTGCTCCCGCTACTCTTGCACCACCAATTCTGGGGTCAGGTTCGCCCGAGCCTCGGGCGCGACGCAAGTCCGATGTCGGAAAAATGCAGGAAAGGTGATTCTGCCCGTTTTGCAACTCCAGCGGAAATCTTTGCAAATCTTCCCGACTTTTGCCGCGAACTGCAATTCGGCGAGGGGTTTGCAAATTCCCCCCGCGTTGGCCACGCCCCATTTGCAAACCACCGCACAAATCCGCCCGGGTTGCGGCGCTATCATCTTGCTCGAACCGCCCCGCCTCTCGTAACAAAGTTGCGACAGACGAGGAGGAGAGCCCATGGGCTACAAAGAGGTCTACGGCCGCTGGCAGGCCGATCCGGAGGCATTCTGGATGGAGGCGGCCCAGGCGATCGACTGGGACAAGGCGCCCACCAAGGCGCTCACCGAGCGCGGCGCCGGGCTCTACGAATGGTTCGCCGACGGCAAGGTCAACACCTGCTGGAACGCCGTCGACCGCCATGTCGAGAACGGCCGCGGCGATCAGGTGGCGATCATCTACGACAGCCCGATCACCGGCCGGAAAGCCGAGATCACCTACGCCCAGCTCAAGGAGCGCGTCTCGCGCTTCGCCGGCGGTCTCGCCGCGCGCGGCATCGAAAAGGGCGACCGCGTCATCATCTACATGCCGATGGTGCCCGAGGCGCTCATTGCCATGCTCGCCGTCACCCGGATCGGCGCGATCCACTCGGTGGTCTTCGGCGGTTTCGCCGCGCACGAGCTCGCGGTGCGGATCGACGATTCCCGGCCCAAGGCCATCCTCGCCGCCAGCGCCGGCATCGAGCCGGGCCGGGTCGTGCCCTACAAGCCCCTGCTCGACAACGCCATCGCCCAGGCGAAGACGCCGCCCGAGTTCTGCGTGATCCTCCAGCGCGACGAGAAACCGGCCGACATGATCGAAGGCCGCGACGTCGACTGGGCCGATCTCGAGGCCGCCGAGCCCGCCGCCTGCCTGCCCGTCGAGGGCAACCACCCGGCCTACATCCTCTACACCTCCGGCACCAC
>JAGRMO010000308.1:428-898 GCA_020441205.1 Maritimibacter sp. | reverse complement strand
CATTCCTACATCTGCTACGCGCCCCTGATCTACGGCGCCACAACCATCGTCTTCGAGGGCAAGCCCGTGGGCACGCCCGATGCAGGCACCTTCTGGCGGGTGATCTCGGAACATGGCGTGAAGAGCTTCTTCACCGCCCCCACCGCCTTCCGCGCGGTCAAACGCGAAGACCCCGGCGGCGATTTCGTGAAGAAATACGATCTGAGCGGCCTGCGCGCCGTCTTCCTCGCCGGCGAGCGCGCCGACCCCGCCACCATCGAATGGGCCCAGGACCAGCTCCACGTGCCGGTGATCGACCATTGGTNNTTGGTGGCAGACCGAAACCGGCTACGCCATCGCCGCCAACCCGCTCGGGATCGAACAGCTTCCGGTCAAGCTCGGCTCGCCCTCGGTGCCGATGCCGGGCTACGACGTGCAGATCCTCGACGAGGGCGGCCACGAGGTCGCGCCCGGCACGCTGGGCGCCATCG
>JAGRMO010000308.1:0-367 GCA_020441205.1 Maritimibacter sp. | reverse complement strand
GAAATCCTACCTCACCACCTTCCCGGGCTACTACGAGACCGGCGACGCCGGCTACAAGGACGAGGACGGCTACGTCTACATCATGGCCCGCACCGACGACGTCATCAACGTCGCGGGCCACCGGCTTAGCACCGGCGGCATGGAAGAGGTGCTGGCCTCGCACCCCGACGTCGCCGAATGCGCGGTGATCGGCGTCACCGACCAGCTCAAGGGCCAGTTGCCGCTCGGCTTCCTCTGCCTCAACGCCGGGAGCACCCGCGACCACGGCGAAGTGGTCAAGGAATGCGTGAAGCTGGTGCGCGACCAGATCGGCCCGGTCGCCGCCTTCAAGGCCGCCGTGGTGGTCGACCGCCTGCCCAAGACCCGC
>JAGRMO010000065.1:34931-37859 GCA_020441205.1 Maritimibacter sp. | reverse complement strand
AAGCCGGCGAGGAAGTTGAACCAGACGACGAAAGGGACGATGTCGCCGGCCAGCGCGCGCGCCGACGCGGGGCCGAACAGCACGCCCGAGGATGCCGCCAGCGTGGCAAGGCCGAACAGCGCGGCGGCGGCGCCGAGCGCGCGGTCGCGAAGCGGGGTTGGGGTGTCGGGTCGGATCACGGCGCGCCTTTCGGGGACTGCGGTCACCCGGGAGCGGTCCGGGGTGTTATATCAATATAACACCGCCAAATGCATTCGAACTTGAGTTAAGTCAAGTGCGTTCGGCGCGGCGGAATGCTAAGGCCGGGGCGACCGGCGACAGCAGGATCGGCGATGGACCGCGCGACCAGACTCGAACAGCTGAAGACGACCTTCGGGGCGCGCGCGGTCTCGCAGGCCGAGCGCGAGGCCGAGGTCACCGGGCTCTTCGACCGGATCGCGCCGCGCNNNNGATCTGATGAACGATCTGATGAGCTTCGGCACCCACCGGCTGTGGAAACGCACGGTCGTCGCCCGGGCGGCCGCCCTGGCGTCGGCCGCGGACGGACCGCTCGTCGACCTCGCCGGCGGCACCGGCGATCTCGCGCTGGCCCTGCGCAGGCGGTTGCCGGACCGCAGGATCGTCGTGGCCGACGCCTCGCGCGGCATGCTCGACATCGCCCGTACACGCGGCGGCGCCACGCTCGATTACCTGCAGACCCCGGCCGAGACCCTGCCGTTCGGCGACGGATCGGTGGCGCTGGTGACGCTGTCGTTCGGCCTGCGCAACATGACCGATCCGGCCCGGGCGCTGGGCGAGGTGGCCCGCGTCCTCGCCCCCGGCGGGCATCTGGTCCTGCTCGAGTTCTCGAAGCCCGCCGCCTGGTTCGCGCCGCTTTACGCGCTGCACGCGCGCCATGTGATCCCGCGGATCGGCGCTGCCGTGGCCCGCGACCGGGGCGCCTATGCCTATCTCGTCGAATCGATCGACCGCTTCCCGGGCCGCGAAGACATCGCCCGCGAGATCGGCGCCGCCGGGCTCGCGCTCACCGAGGAACGCGCCTTCGTCTTCGGCGTGGCCCGGATGCATGTCGGGCGCAAGCCATGAGCGCCACGGCCGAAGAGATCCGCGCAAGGCTCGCCGGCCTGCCGCGGCCCGCGCTCTGGGTGATCGCGGCGCGGTTGAAGACGGTGAGCCTCAGCCAGATGCCGGTGCTCGCGGGCGCCTGGCTCGCCGGTGCGGACGTACGGCTCGACGTGGTCGCGGCGGCGATGCTGGCCTCGGCCGCGATCCAGATCGGCACCAACCTGTGGAACGACGCCGCCGACGCCGCGCGCGGCGTCGACCGGCCCGACCGTCTCGGCCCGCCGCGGATGACGGCGCTGGGCCTGCTCGACGGCAGAGCGGTGCGCCGCGCCGCGGCCGCTGCCTTCGGGCTTGCCGTCCTCGCGGGCCTCTGGCTCGCGGGCATCGGCGGCTGGCCCATTGTCGCCATCGGGCTGGTCTCGCTCCTGCTTGGCTTTTTCTACTCGATGGGCCCGCGCCCGTTGTCGGGCCTGCCGTTCGGCGAGGCGCTGGTGATCGCCTTCTTCGGCCTCGTCGCGGTGGCGGGCACCGGCTGGCTCATGGGCGTCGACCCCCTCGCGCCCCGCACGCTGGCCACCGGGCTGATGATCGGCCTGCCGGCGGCCGCCGTGCTGATGCTCAACAACCACCGCGACCGGGTGCAGGACGCCCGCGCCGGGCGGCGGACGCTGGCCATCGTGATCGGCCCCGCGGCGTCGCGGCTGAGCTATTTCGCCGGGCTCGTCGCCGCCCTCGGGCTGGGCCTGGGGCTGAACCCGACGGTCTGGCTCGCGCTCCCGGCCGCGCTCGCGCTCTGGCTCGGCCACGCGATCTGGTACTGGCCGATCACCGCGCGGCTGAACCGGTTGCTGGGCCAGACCGCGCTGTTCCAGGCCTTGCTGCTGGTGGTCGTCGCGCTGGGATGACCCCGGGCCGGCGCAAGACGCCGGCGGTTCACATCGTCGCACCCGCCGCCTTGATCGGCAGCGTCACCTCGACCGCGCCGGCCGTTTCGAACATCAGCGTCACGACGACGCTCTCGCCCTCGACCAGCGGACCGTTGAGATCGATCAGCATCAGGTGCAACCCGCCCGGCTTCAGCTCGGCCGTACCGCCGGCGGGCACCTCGATCGCCTCGACCTGACGCATCCGCATCACCCCGTTGTCGTCGATATGGGTGTGCAGCTCCGGCCGGTTGCAGGCCGGGGTGGCGAAGCCGACGAGCCGGTCCGCCCCGCCGAGCGAGGTGATCGTCAGGAACGCGGCGCCGGCGGTCGCCATGCCGGCCGTGGCGCGGGCGAAACCGCCGGAAATCTCGATCCCGGCGGCGCGCGCCTCCTGGGCGCCGGCGGCGGCGGCGAGGAGGCCGGGGGCGGCGGCGAGCGCGGCGAGGACGGTACGGCGGTGCATCATGGAGGTCTCCCGACAGGGGGTTGAAAGCGACAGGTTGACGCCCCGGTACCGCCCCAAACCCCGACCGCGCCTTAACAATAGTCAAGGAGCCCCGCTCACGCCCGTGTGATGGAAGGGCGGGGCACGGGATTCGGACCGCCCGGGCCTTGGGTATTCACACGCTCGCAATCGGTCCGGACGAAAGGGACGAACTCAATGGCCAAGACCATTTTCAATGGCTTGTTGGCGACAGCGACCGCAGTGGGCCTCACCCTGCCGGCGATTGCCTCGGCGCAATCGCTGGAAGAGGTTATGGAAGCCGCGGCCTGACCCAGCAGGACCTGCTCGCGGCGGCGAAGACCTACACGCCGACCGGCGGCAGGGACGAATTCATCGCATTCTCCTCGGGCGGTCAGTCGGGCCAGATCATGGTCTACGGCGTACCGTCGATGCGAATCCTGAAATACGTGTCCGTGTTCACGCCGGAACCGT
>JAGRMO010000065.1:19299-34916 GCA_020441205.1 Maritimibacter sp. | reverse complement strand
GCAGGGCTTCGGCTTCGACGAGGAATCGAAGCGGATCCTCGAAGAGGGCAAGGTCGACGGCCGCGAGATTCAGTGGGGCGACACCCACCACCCGGCGATCTCGGAGACGAATGGCGATCTCGACGGCGAGTTCCTGTTCATCAACGACAAATCCGCGCCGCGCATCGGTCTCGTCTCGCTGCACGATTTCGAGACCCAGCAGATCGTGGTCAACCCGATCCTGCAGTCGGAGCACGGCGGCGCCTTCGTGACGCCCAATACCGAATACGTCATCGAGGCGGCGCAATATCCGAGCGTGCTCGGCCGCGGCTTCGCCCCGCTCAGCGAATTCAACGACAAGTTCCGCGGCGCGGTGACCTACTGGAAGTTCGACCGGGAAGCCGGCCGGATCAGCTATGACGGTTCGTTCTCGATGGAACTGCCGCCCTACAGCCAGGACCTGTCGGACGCGGGCAAGCTGGTGTCGGACGGCTGGTCGTTCACCAACTCGTTCTGCGCCGAACGCTATGTCGGCGGGATCGAACAGGGCCGCCCGCCGTTCGAGGCCGGCTGCTCGCAGAACGACACCGACTATCTGCACGTGATCAACTGGAGGAAGGCCGCCGAAGTGGCCGCCGCCGGCAAGGTCACGATGATCAACGATCACCCGGTGATCATGATGGACACGGCGATCGAAGAGGGGCTGCTCTACCTCATCGCCGAGCCCAAATCGCCCCACGGCGTCGACGTTTCGCCGGATGGCAAATACATCGTCGTCGGCGGCAAGCTCGACACCCAGGCCAGCGTCTACTCGTTCGAGAAGATCCAGGCCGCGATCGAGGCCGGCAACTTCGCCGGGACCGACCCCTACGGCATCCCTGTCATCGCGATGGAAGACGCGCTGCACGTTCAGGTGCCGCTCGGTCTCGGCCCGCTCCACAACCAGTTCGACAGCAAGGAATGCGTGGTCTACACCTCGCTCTACGTCGACAGCCAGGTTGCCAAGTGGGACTACTGCAAGGGCGAAGTGCTCGACAAGATCTCGATCCACTACAACATCGGCCACCTCGTGGCGATGGAAGGGGAATCCGTTCACCCTGCCGGTAAATACCTGATCTCGCTCAACAAGCTCGCGATCGACCGGTTCAACCCCGTGGGTCCGCTGCACCCGCAGAACCACCAGCTGATCGACATCTCGGGCGACAAGATGCAGCTGCTCTACGACATGCCGGTGCCGCTGGGCGAACCCCACTACGTCACCGCCATCGCCGCCGACAAGCTCAAGCCCCTGGTGCGCTACCAGTACGGCACCGACTCGCGGACCGGCGAGAAGCACCCCGACGCGGTGCGTCCGGGCCAGGAGCGCATCGAGCGTGACGGCACCAACGTGAAGGTCTACATGACCGCGATCCGCTCGCACTTCACGCCGGAGATCGTCGAGGTGAACGAAGGCGACACCGTCGAGTTCATCATCACCAACTCCGAGCGTGCCGAGGACGAGACCCACGGCTTCGCGGTGTCGACCTACAACGTCAACCTCAGCCTCGAACCGGGCAAGACCGCGACCGCCAAGATCGTCGCCGACCACCCGGGCGTGTTCTCCTACTACTGCACCGAGTTCTGCTCGGCGCTGCACCTGGAGATGACCGGCTTCCTCGTCGTCAAGCCCGAGGGCTACGTCGAAGAGGCGAAAGCCGGCGAAGAAGGCACCGCCTACACCGAGGACGACTACAACCGGCAGGTCACCACCAACCAGCAGACCCAGGAAGTGATCGACTCGGTCGTCGTCTACATCACCGGCCGCAATTACCAGGACTTCCCGGAAGTCGTGGCGCTGGTGGAAGACGCCACCGACCAGCTCACCTTCGCCGAAGACGCGAAGGCGAAGATGGAAGCTGCCGCGGCCTCGAGCGACTGGCAGAACGCGACCCTCTGGGCCGGCCAGTGGTGGCAGTACCAGGTCAAGGCCGCCGACATCGGTCTGCGCGCCAAGACCTTCCTCGACGAGCACGGTGCGGTCGAAGTCCAGCAGTGATCTGACACGAAGGCGGGCGGCGGCAGCGTCGCCGCCCGCACCCCGAAATCGAAACGCGCGAACCCAAGTTTCCACCGAGGACCGATATGCAGCTTTTCAAGACAACCGCTTTGGCCGCGTTGATCGGTCTTGCCGCAGCCGCGGGCGCCGAGGCCGCCGACGAAGCCCAGCTCAAGGCCGGCAAGGGGGTCTACATGACCAAGACCTGCCTCGCCTGCCACGGCCGCGGCGGCGCCCAGCCGGTGCTGAGCTACCCGATGCTGGCCGGCCAGAGCGCCGATTACATCATCGACCAGATGGAGGCGATCCGCGACGGCGAACGGATCGGCACGGTGGACGAGACCACCGGGCACCCCTTCGTACAGGGCATGGTCGACATCATGCACCTCGTCACCGAGGACGACATCGAGAACGTCGCGGTCTGGCTGTCGGAACAGCCCGCCGCCGCGCCGAAGCCGCTCGATCCGGCGCCCGATCCGGACCTGCTCGCCGCCGGCGAGAAGGCCTTCAAGCAGCTCGGTTGCCGGTCCTGCCACGGCGACGACGGCTCGAAACCGACCAATAAGAAATACCCGTTCATCTCGGGCATGAACCCCGAATACGCCACCCGCGCGATGACCGAGATCCGCGACAAGGTGCGCACCTCCGGTCAGTCGAAACTGATGTGGGGAACGATCAAGAAAGCCGACGACGAGGAAATCCACGCGATTGCCACCTGGCTCGCGACCATCGACCGCTCGGCGCAGTAGAGAGGAAGACAGAACGATGAAACGGACCATCATCACGGCGACGCTGATCGCGCTCGCGCTGCCTGCCATGGCGCAGGATACCGCCGCGCCCGAGGGCGCGCCGTCCGACTGGAACCAGGGCGGCGGCGAACAGGACGAGGCGCTCGGCCTCGTCCCTGACCACGAGAACGGGATCTATACCTACGAGGTCTGCTCGGCCTGCCACGGGCTTAACGGTTGGGGCCTGCCCGACGGCACCTTCCCGCAGATCGCGGGCCAGCATCCCAACGTGGCGATCAAGCAGCTCGCCGACATCCGCGCGCTGAACCGCGACAACCCGACGATGTACCCGTTCTCGCTGCCGCAGGAGATCGGCGGCGCCCAGTCCATCGCCGACGTGGCCGCCTATATCGCCTCGCTGCCGATGAACCCCGACAACGGCGTCGGCGCCGGCGACAATCTCGAGCTCGGCGCCCAGCTCTATGCAGACAACTGCGTTCAGTGCCACGGCGAACAGGGCGAGGGCTCGAACGAGAAGTTCTACCCGCGCATCCAGGGCCAGCATTACGAATACCTCTTGCGCCAGTACCAGTGGATCAAGGAAGGCAAGCGCCGCAACGCCAACCCCGAGATGGTGGCGCAGATCCAGAAATTCACCGACGAGGACACCGCCGCCGTGCTCGACTACGTCAGCCGGCTGAAACCGCCGGCCGAACTGCTGGGCGCGCCCGACTGGGTGAACCCCGACTTCGACTGGTAACGCGACCTTCAAGATCAACCGGACCGGGCGGGTGACCGACCGCCCGCCCGGCCCCCGAACGCCAAGGACCTCGCCTCATGGACAAGGCAGCTTCCCGCAAGCGCGGCATCGTGTTCCGCGTGCTGACCGTTCTCGCCCTCGTGCTTCTCGGCGCGGCCTATTTCCAGCCCGGCTGGTGGGTCTCGCTGACCGCGCCCAACTACCCCGAAGCGACCTTTCCGCAGGGCATCCGCATCCTGTTCCACATGGACAGCGTGCAGAACGGCTGCGACATCCGCAGCTCGACCGAGGTCGAAGAGACCGAGGCGCTCGACTGCGTCCACGAGATGGACACGATCAACCACTATGTCGGCATGTATCCGATCGCGTCCGGCGGTCCCGTGGAAAAGGCGTTTTCGCCCTTCCTGTTCGGCATGATCGGGGTCATGGCGCTCGCCTTCGCCGCGCCCGGCCGCAAGAGCCGCCTCGCGGTGTCGGTGGCGGGCTACGGCGCCGTGGCGGTGTGGATGACGATGGCGGTCTGGGGCGACAACGGCGTCGGCCTGCACACCACCAATTACCTCAAGGGCATGGTGGTCTCGCTCGGCCAGGATTCCGGCGACGACGTGGCCGACCAGAACCTCAACCCGATCGTCCGCGCGCTGAAGGAGAGCCTCGCCGCCAGCGAGGCGGCCAAGACCGAGACGCTGGCTGCCACCGATGACCGCGCGGCGCTGATCGAGAACCTGAAGGCGAATTACGAGATCGACCAGTCCAAGCTCGCCGCCGATCAGCGCGCGCCCTGGACCGGCTCGATCATGCAGGTGTTCCGCTGGCATTACGCCAAATCGCTCGCGCGATGGTTCAACGAGCCCGAGCGCAACGATCCGCTGGTCGCGACCATGACCACCGTCGCCCAGGCGCTCTATTGGGCGGTGCTCGGGGTGATGCTGTTCGCCATCTTCGCCGCGTTCTCGGCGAAACGGATCTTTTACTGGGTGCTGATCCTGGTGCCGATGGCGGTGCCGGTGGGCTTCCTTGCCGAATACGCGGGCTGGCTCTGGTGGTACGGCCACAGCCTCAACGCGATGGGCGCCTTCACGCTCAAACCCTTCATGCCGACCGTCTTCGGCGACGGCAAGGTGGCGCAGTTCACCACCCACAGCTACCCCGCCATCGGCTTCGGCCTGATGCTGGCCGCCTCGGCGCTGTTCGCCCTCGCCGCCCTGATCCGGCGCAAGCAGCTCAAGCTCGCCGGTGCCGAAGCGGCCGCGATGTAGGAGGGGCCATGCGCACGCTCATCGCCGCCCTTGCGATGCTCTTCGCCGCCGCCGGGCTCGGGGCCGAGCCCCTGCAGGCGCTGGTCGACGCGGCGCCCGAGGGCGGCGAGATCGTGCTCGACGCGGGCAAGGTCTACGCGGGGCCCGTGGTGATCGACCACCCGGTGGTGATCGACGGGCAGGGCGGGGCGGTGATCGACGGCGCCGGACAGGGCACAGTGGTGACCATCGCCGCCGACGGGGTGACGCTCAAGAACCTCACGATCCGCAATTCGGGCCGGCTGCACAACGCGCTCGACGCGGGCCTCAAGGTGAAGGGCAATTACAACGTCGTGCGCGACGTGCGGATCGAGAACAGCCTGTTCGGGATCGACCTCAGCCAGGCCTCGAACAACGTCTTCCGGCGCAACTACATCTCGTCGAAGGCGATGCCGCTCGAGCTGCGCGGCGATTCCATCCGGGTCTGGTATTCGAACAACAACCTGTTCGAGGACAACCACGTCGAGCACGCCCGCGACATCGTGATCTGGTATTCGAAGGGCAACGTGATGCGCGCGAACCGCATCCAGCATGGCCGCTATGGCATTCACTTCATGTATGCCAACGCCAACGAGGTGGTCGGCAACGAGATCTCGGACTGCGTCGTCGGCGTGTTCCTGATGTACGCCAACGACATCACCATCCGCGACAACCAGATCCTTCGGGCCTGGGGCGCGGCCGGCATGGGCGTGGGTTTCAAGGAGACCTCCGGCGCGGTGATCGAGGACAACCTGATCCTCGGCAACGCCATCGGCATCTATCTCGACCCCTCGCCCTGGGACCCGGACAAGACCAACGAGTTCCACCGCAACGAGATCGCCTACAACGGCATCGGCGTGCAGTTTCACACCGAATGGCAGGGCAACCACTTCGGCGACAACAACTTCCGCTCGAACTTCACTCAGGTCTCGGTGCGCGGCCGCGGCACGGCGCTGAAGGAGAGCTGGGAGGGCAACCACTGGGACGACTACGCGGGCTTCGACCACGATGCGGACGGCACCGGCGATACCCCCTACGAGATCTACAACTACGCCGACCGGCTGTGGATGGACCTGCCGCCCGCGGCCTTCTTCCGCGGCGGCTTCGCCCTCGCCGCGCTCGATTTCGTCGAACGGCTCGCCCCCTTCACCGAGCCTGAACTGCTGGTGCGCGAGCAAGGCCCGGTCATCCACCGGATCGAGCATGCCGCCGCTCGCGCCGAGGCTGCGCCGCAACAGCCGGCCGCGCCGAAATCAGCCCTGGAGCTTTTGACTCAATGACCGATACACCCGACAAAGCCGCCAAGCCGAGAAAACGCCTCACACGGCGCGAGCTCGAACGCCGCCGGGTGCTGCTGCGCTCGATTGGCGCGGGCTTCGTCGCCGTGACCGCGGGGCTCGTCGGCCTGTACCCGGTGGTGCGCCGGGTCTTCGACCGGCTGCGCCCGCCCGGCGCGCTCGACGAACAGAAGTTCCTCGCCTCCTGCATCAAATGCGGCCAATGCGTCCAGGTCTGCCCGGTGCAGGCGATCCGGCTCGGCGACGGCGACGAGGGCTACGGGCTCGGCGTGCCCTATATCGACGCCCGCGCCCAGGCCTGCGACTTCTCCTGCGACGCGGTGCAATGCGTCTTGGCCTGCCCGACCGGCGCGCTCTCCCACGGGATCGCGACCAAGGAAGAGGTGACGATGGGCCTCGCCCGGCTCGCCCGGCCCGACGCCTGCCTCGCGATGCGCGGCGAGGGCTTCAAGGGCACCGCGCGTGGCCCCGATTTCGCCGGTCTCCTGCGCTATGAAGAGATCGACCGCTGGGAGCCGCAGCCGATCGCAAGCTACGAGTACGACCTCGAGATCTGCGATCTCTGCGTGCGCGAATGCCCGATCGAGAACGCGATCAGCCTCGAGCCGGTCTCGGACGCGGCCGGCGAGACCCGGTTCCGCCCGGTGGTGCACGACGCCTGCGTCGGCTGCGGCACCTGCGAGATGATCTGTCCGGCCGAGCCTGCGGCCATCGTCGTCGACACCGAGCTCGCGCTCGCAAGGGGGGCCTGACATGCGCTGGTTTCTGCACAAGCTCGCGATGATGTTCGGCGCCGAGCCGCGCCGCCCCTCGGACACCGAGGAAACCGACGCCGCGCGCGAGATGAAGGCGTTCAAGAAGACCAAGGAGCAGGTCGAGAAGCGCAAGGCGCTCATTCAGGACGAGCACGACCATCCGGTGGTCAGCCACAAGTGGCGCAACCTGCGCTGGCTCTCAATCATCGTCATCAACGCGATGTTCGTCGTCTCCTTCGCCTGGGACGTGCAACTGGTCGAAGGCTCGCTCACCGCCTCGCGCTTTCTGGGTTTCCACATGGCCGACCCGAACGCCGCGCTGCAGGTGACGCTCGCCTTCAAGGATCTGATGCTGAACCTCGTCATCGGCACGGTGACGGTGCTGCTCCTGTGGTGGATCGTCGGCGGCCGCGCCTTCTGCGCCTGGGCCTGCCCCTATCACCTGCTCGCTGAATGGGCCGAGGCGATCCACCTCTGGCTCAATTCCAAGGGCTGGGTGAAGGACCACCCGTTCCACCGCGGCCTGCGCGTGGTGCTCTGGGTGATCTTCATGGTGCTCGCCTTCGTCACCGGCTACACCGTCTTCGAATACATCAACCCCGTCGGCATCCTCAGCCGCGCGCTGATCTACGGCCCCACCGTGGCGCTGGTCTGGGTGATCTTCCTGCTCG
Source organism: Maritimibacter sp. (assembly GCA_020441205.1). GTDB lineage: Bacteria > Pseudomonadota > Alphaproteobacteria > Rhodobacterales > Rhodobacteraceae > Sinisalibacter. The sequence goes on along the minus strand of JAGRMO010000065.1, from coordinate 27,413 downwards.
GCGTCGAGATTTTCTTCTCGCGCCGGTTCTGGTGCCGCTACGTCTGCCCGATCGGGCTCACCTACGGCATCACCGGCGCGGTCGCGCCGGTGCAGGTCAAATACGATCTGTCGAAATGCCTGCATGAAGGCGAGTGCCGCAAGGTCTGCCTGGTGCCGCACGTGCTCGAGATCACCAAGATGGGCTATGCCTCCGATACCGAGGAATTCATCGGCCCCGATTGCACCCGTTGCGGGCTCTGCGTCGACGTCTGCCCGCAGGAAGCGCTGAGTTTCACCATGCGCGGCCTCGACAAGATCCTCTGAGGAGCCCCGACCATGATTGCCATCGACAGGGTCACGAAACGCTTCGACCGCCGCGCGGCGCTCGACGAGCTGACGCTCGCGATCGGCGCCGGCGACCGGATCGCGCTGATCGGTTCGAACGGCGCGGGCAAGACCACGCTGTTCCGCGCGCTTCTGGGCCATTATCGCCATGGCGGAGAGATCCGCATCGATGGCGCCGCCCGGGCCCGGCGGCGCGATGTGGGTCTGCTCGGCCGGGTGGCCTTCGTGCCGCAGCTGCCGCCGCCGCTGAGGATGCCGGTGGGCGAGCTCCTGGGTTTCGCCGAGAAGGGCGCGGGTGCCTCGCGGGCGCGGATGGCCGAGATCGCCGCCGCCCTCGGGATCGACCTCGACGAAGTGCGGGGGCGGCCGTTCTACCGGCTCTCGGGCGGGCAGAAGCAGAAGATCCTGGTGACCGTGGCACTGGGGCGTGACGCAGAGCTGATGATCTTCGACGAGCCTGCCGCCAACCTCGACCCGGCGGCGCGCGCGGTGTTCATCGACCTGCTCGCCGCCCGGCGCGACGCCTCGATGCTGATCGCGAGCCACCGGCTCGAAGAAGTGGCGCCGCTGGTCAACCGGGTGATCGAGCTCGACCGTGGCCGGGTGGTGCTCGACGACAGCGTGGTCGACCGGCTGAAGGAGGGCGAGTTTCGCCGCGCCGAGATCGTGCTTGCCGCAGCCCACGCGCCCTTCGCCCAGGCGATCGGCGACTGGGGCTTCGAGGCCGACGCCGCCGGCCTCAGGTTCACCGGCCCGGTACCGGCGGCCGAGACCTTCCGCTTCCTCGGGCTCCTCGCCCGCTACGGCAGCCTGATCGACCGGCTCACGCTCGATCAGGACGCCCCAAGGAGGAGTTGAGCGCATGTGCCGTTGCCACCACCACCACGACCCGGGCCGCCGCGCGCTGATCGGCCTCATCGCCGCCGCGCCCTTTCTCGCCGCCTGCAAACCCCAGGACGAAGGACCGGAAGAGATCCGCTGGGGCCGCGAGACCTGCGCGATCTGCGGCATGATCATCTCCGATCCGCGGTTCGGCGCCGAGGTGCGCGGGGGGGCCGAGCGCGATCTGCTCAAGTTCGACGACATCGGCGACGCGCTCAACTGGCTGAGCGTGCAGGACTGGGCCGGCGACCCGGCGACCGAGATCTGGGTGCGCGACTACGAGACCGGCACGCGCTGGCTCGAGGCGCGCGGCGCGCGCTACGTCTCGGGCGTGGTGAGCCCGATGGACTACGGCTTCGGCGCGGTCGAATCCTCGGGCCCCGACACGGTGAGCTTCGAGGAGATGCAGGCCGAAGTGATCCGCATCGGCCTCAGCTCGCGCTGCCTGCCGCTCACCGATATCGGGGAATGAGACATGAACGCGATGACACCTGACGAGATCGAGGGCGCTGTGAAACGGGACGGGCAGGGCGCGCGCGCCGCCCGCACCGGGCTCGGCCTGTCGATGCGGCTCGAACTGGCCGAAAGCCTGCGCTCGCGCTGGTTCCATTTCTATTCGGTCGTCGTCGTCGGCCTCATGCTGCTGCTTATCACCACCGGCATTTCCGAAAGCCGGGTTCTGGGCTTCACTGGCCTGTCGCGCCTGCTGGTCACCTATATCCAGATCGCCATGGCGGTGCTGCCGCTGTTCATCGTCATCACCACCGCGCGCTCGATGGTGGGCGACCGCGAGGCAGGCAATCTCGAATACATGCTGGCCTTCCCGGTGAGCCTGCCGGTCTGGTACTGGGGCCGGTTCCTCGCCCGGCTGATCCTCGTGCTCGCCCCGGTGCTGCTCGCGCTCGCAATCGCTGCCGTCTACGGTCTCGCGCGCGGCCATGCGGTGCCCTGGTATCACGTCGGCCTCTACGCGGGCCTCGTCGGCGCGCTCGCGACCGCCTTCCTCGGCCTCGGATTCCTGATCTCGGCGCTGAGCCGTTCGACCGAGGTTGCGCTGGGCGCCTCGTTGCTGATCTGGCTCGTGCTGGTGGCGCTGCTCGATCTCCTGCTGCTCTCGGTGCTGATCCAGGAGCGCTTCGTGCCGGATTTCGTCATCGCCATCGCGCTGGCCAACCCGATGCAGAGCTTCCGCACCGCCTCGATGATCCTGTTCGACCCGCAGCTCATTCTGCTCGGGCCGTCGTCCTACGTCATCCTCGACCATTTCGGCGTCACCGGCTACGTCGCCTGGGCGATGGGCTACCCGGTGGCGCTCGGCCTCGTGCTCGCGGGGCTCGGCTACTGGCGCTTCTCGCGCGGGGATCTGGTGTAACGGAAAGGGCGGGGGCCGCCCCCGGGCTCAGATCAGCCCGGCGAGCCAGTCGAGCGTGGCCGCGTCGTCCCAGCGCGCTTCGCCGGTCACGGTGGCGATATGGGTTGCATCCCCGTCGAGCACGACGGTCGTGGGCAGGATCTCGATCCCCAGCGTGGCCTTGAGGTTGTCGCCGTCGCCGATCAGCACCGGCAGATTGGCGATCCCGGTCTCCTGGTAGAACCGCCGCACGCCGATCGCGCCCTGCCAGCTGAAGGCAAGCGGCAGCACCAGCGCGTCCTGCCCGGAAAGCCGGTCGGACAACCGCGCGAGCGAGGGCATCTCGCGCCGGCAGGGCAGGCACCAGGGTGCCCAGAGGTTCACCACCAGGAGTTTGCCCGCGTAATCCGCGAGCGCGACGTTGGCGCCCTGCGCATCGGTGATCGCGAGCCCCGCGGCGCTGCGCATTGGCGCGGCCGGGCGGGCGAGCGAGGCGGCCGAGGGCGCGAAGTCTCCGCCCGAGGCGCGCACGCCCCGGGCCGCGAGGCTCGCGACCCCGCCGGCCAGCAGCAAACGGCGCGACAAACTCATTGCGGCACCGTGTCGAGGATCGCGCCGAGGTCGGCCGCCATCTCGTCGGCCGTTGTCCCATGCGGATAGCGCTTGATCAGCAGCCCGTCGGGCCCCACCAGCGCCACCGAGGCAGTGTGGTCGATCGAATAGCGGTCGGGATAGGCCGGGTCGGGTACATGCACCTCGTAGCGGGCGTTGAACGCCGCCACCATGTGGTCGGTATAGGCCTTGGGGCCGCGCAGCCCGACGATGGCGGGATGCATGAAGCCGGTGTATTCGCGCATCAGCAGCGCGGTGTCGTGCTCGGGATCGACGGTGACGAACAGCGGCACCACCATGTCGGCTCGCGCGCCAAGCGCCTCCATCGCCTCGGCGATGACCGAAAGCGTGGTCGGGCAGACGTCGGGGCAGCCGGTATAGCCGAAATAGATCAGCGTGAACTTGCCCAGCATGTCCTCGTCGGTGACGACGTTGCCGTAGGTATCCTCCATCATCCAGCGCCGCGTGGGCGGCGTGTCGCCCGGCTCTTCGGCGACGCCGAGATCCTGGTGCTGGGCCAGCGCGGGCAGGGCGGCCACGGTCATGGCAAGCGCGCCCGCGACGAAGAAACGTCGGTCGATCATCGGGTGAGGTCCTCGGGTCTGTTTCGGCCGCAGGGTAGGCCCACCGGGGCGGGCGGGGCCTTGACTTAAGTCAGGGATCGGCACGCGCGGACCGGTCACAAAGGCGGCACGGGAGACGCGCGATGAACGAAATGATTTCTGCCTTTCTGCCGGCCGGCATGATGGTGCTGATGCTGTCGCTCGGGCTGAGGCTCGATCCGGCCGAAGCCGGGCGCGCGGTGCGCCAACCCCGCGCGTTGCTGACCGGCCTTGCAGTGCAGGTGATCGGCCTGCCGCTCATCGCCTTCGCGGTGAGCCGGGGCCTCGGCCTCGCGCCCGCGCTCACCGCCGGGCTGATGCTGGTCGCCGCGAGCCCGGGCGGCGTGACCTCGAACTACGCAGCCCTGCTCGCGCGGGGCTCCGTCGGCCTGTCAGTGACGATGACGCTGCTGACCAGCCTCGCCGCCCCGATCACCCTGCCGCTGGTGCTGCTCGCCGCATCGGTCACCGTCCCCGGCGCCGCAGCGCTGTGGAAGATCAGCCTCGCCATGGTCGCGGTGGCGCTGGTGCCGATCCTTGTCGGGGTGCTGGCAGCGAAGCTCGCGCCGCGCCTCGCCGCGGGCGTGTCGCGACGGCTCGACCCGCTGGCCCGGCTCCTGTTCCTCGCCATCGTGCTCGCCACCTTCTGGCAGAACTGGGGGGCGATGGGCCAGGCCTTTACCCAGGTCGGCGCGGCGGTAACGCTGTTCGCCGTTCTCGCGCCGGTCCTCGCCTTTCTCGCCGGCGCCATGGCCAGGCTCCGCGCGTCCGAACGGCGCACGATCATGGTCGAGGCGACGATGCAGAACGTGGCGATCACGATCTTCGTCGCCTCGGCGCTGATGCGCGAAAGCGGCCTTGCGATCCCCGGACTGATCTACGCCGTCGAGATGAACCTCGTGGTTCTGTTGCTGATCGGCTGGGCGCAGTATTCCGGGCGCGGGGCGCGACGGGCCGACCAGCCGGCCTGACCCCGGGGCTCAGCTCCCATCCTCGGCCGCGTCGAGCAGCCCGTCGACCCAGCGCGCGACCGCCCAGGTCGCCGGAACCCCGAGCGGCAGCGACAAGAGCAGCGCCAGCGTGGGAGGGAGCACGGGAACCCCGAAGACCGCGCCGAGCAGGGACGCAAGGAACAGGTTGATCGCAACCGCGGCGGCGACGAAGGGAAACAACACCACTGCGAGCTTTCTGCGCGACCAGCGGGAGGCAGATGTGGGGCTGCTTGCCGACATGCGCGCTGATCCTTGTGAGGAAGTCCCCGTGCCCGAGAACCCTCTCATGGATTTCGCGACCGCGACTTGATTATTGTTAAGCCCCGCCGCCGCGCCGCGTGTGAAAAATCCGGAGCGCGCGCACCTTCCCGTGCGCGCGCTCACACATCGGCGCGGATCGGCAGGCAGGGAACGGGGCATGTTGAAACGTTTTTTCGGTGAGGGTTTCCGGGTGTTCTTCCTCGGCGCCGGGCTGTTCGCGATCCTCGCCATGGCCTGGTGGACGCTCTATCTCGGCGTCCATTTCACCGGCGGGATGGTCACCGCCATCCCCTTCGCGATGGCGCCGCACGAATGGCATGGCCACGAACTGGCCTTCGGCTACGGCTCGGCGGCGCTCGCGGGCTTCCTGCTGACCGCAGTGCCGAACTGGACCGGGGCCACCGCCGCGCGGCACTGGTTCATCGGCCTCGCCGCCGCCGTCTGGCTCGCCGGCCGGCTGGCGCTTTGGACTTCGGGAAGCCTGCCGGCGGGCCTCGTCGCCGCCGTCGACCTCGCGTTTCTGCCGATTCTCTGGATCAAGATCGCGGGCCTGCTCTGGCGCCGGCCCAAGCCGCAGAACGTGGTCTTCCTGGTGTTCCTGTCGCTGTTCTGGCTGGGCAACCTCGCGATGCACCTCGGCTGGGCCGGGATCTGGGCCGGAGGCGAGATCGACGGCGCGCGCGCCGGCGTCATGGCGCTCGCGGGCATGATCCTGGTGATCGGCGGCCGCGTCGGCCCCGCCTTCACCCGCAACGCGATGCACCGCGAAGGCGTGCCGGAGGCGAAGCTGCCGCGCGATCCGGCGCTGTTCACCCCGGCGATGATCGGACTGGCCGTTCTTCTGCCGCTGAGCGCGCTGTTTCAGCCCGGCTCCGCCGTGGCCGGCGCCGTCGCGCTCGCCGCCGGCCTCGCCCAGCTCGCGCGCCAGTCGCGCTGGGGGATCGGCTTCGCGATCACCCGGCCGATCCTAGCGGCGCTGCATGTCTCGGCGGCGATGGTCGGGCTCGGGCTCGTGATGACCGGTCTCGTGCCCTTCACCGGGCTCAGCGAAGTCGCCGCGCTGCACCTCCTGGCGATCGGCGGCGTCGCCGGAATGACGCTCGCGGTTATGTCGCGCGCGACCCTCGGCCATTCCGGGCGTCCGCTGGTGGCGCCGATGCCGGTGGCGCTGGCCTATGCGCTGCTGCCGCTGGCGGCCGTGCTGCGTTGGGTCGGCTCCGAAGTCTCGGGCGGGGCCTACTTCCCCGCGGTTCTTGCCGCCGGGCTGCTGTGGATCGCGGCCTTCGCGCTCTACGCCGGCGCGCTTCTGCCTGCCTTCCTCGGTCCGCGCGCAGACCGGTGAACCCTCACTCGGGCGGCAGCACCGCGATCTCGCGCTTCACCGCGAGATTGATCACCGCCCGCCTGCCATCGGCCCTCGTGCCCACCACCGCGTAGCGCTTGCCCGGCATCGGTGCGAGCCCTGTCACCGGCGCGTCGATCACGATCCGCTGACGCGCGAACAACCCTTCCTCGGCGGCGAGGCTTTCTTCCATTCCGGCCTCGTAGGAATGGACGAAACCGTCGTGGAACGGCCCGGCCCCTGGGTCGAGGGCGACCTCCCAGAGCTCGGGAAAGCCCTCGAGCGCAATCACGAAGCTGCGTCGCGCCGGAACCGCGATGAGCGCAGCCCCCCGGGCGACCGTGCCGTCGCGCGAGACGAGCGCGCGGCGATGCGTATCGGCGCCGCTGGCGGCCTCGGCGATCACCAGCTCGTGGCCGCCGGCTTCGAGCCGGCCGATCCACGCCCCGTCGCCGCTCGTCACCTGTCCGAGCGCCGCGCCGGCGGCGACAGCGAGTGCCGCGAGGATGAAGGCGAACAGCCGCATGCCGTGCTCCGAAAAAGCGCCGGCCGCCGGGGCGACCGGCGGCCGGGGCGAGCCGGAGGAGGCGAGGGCCGCCCCCGGCCTCGATGTCAGTAGATGTCGTGCTGGGTGTTGTAGACATTGAACTTGCCGGTGGGCGTGATCAGGCGCGGGTCCTTGATCACGGTGACCAGCTCGAGCGTCTTGTCGTCGATCACGACGATCGCGCTTTCCTTGTCCTTGGCGTTCCAGACCGACAGCCACACCTGGGTGCCGTCCTTGTTGAACTCGGGATGCACGACCCGCGGCTGACCTTCCGAAATCCCGGCCCATTCGGCGATCGGCAGGGTGACGTAGTCGGGCTCGTCGACACCGTTCATCTCCGAGATCGTGAACACGCCGACCGCGCCCGAGAAGCTGGGCTCGGGGTTAAGCGGCGCATCGACATAGAGATGATCCGAATTCGGATGCGTCTTGATGAACAGCGAGCCGCCGCCGAGGGCGGTGAAGTTCTGCATCATCTTCCAGGCGTTGTCGGGATGCCCCTCGGGATCGGTGCCGATCAGCGAGATCGTGTCGTCGCCGAGATGCGAGGTCGACCAGACCGGTCCGAACACCGGGTGGACGAAATTCGCGCCGCGGCCCGGATGCGGGGTCTCGCCCTCGGTCTCGACCAGGGTCACCAGCTTGTCGTCCTTGGTGTCGATCACCGCCACCTTGCCGCGCGCGTTGGCGGCGACGAGGAAGTACCGCAGGGTGGAATCGAACCCGCCGTCATGTAGGAACCGCTCGGTCGCGACCTCGGTGGTCTTGAGGTTCACCAGGTCGGAATAATCGACCATCAGGGTCTTGCCGGTCTCCTTCACGTTGATGATGAACTCGGGCGCGAAATGGCTCGCGACGATCGAGGCCACCCGCGGTTCGGGGTGATAGACCTGCTCGTCATAGGTCACGCCGCGGGTCGAGACGATCTTGAGCGGCTCGAGCGTTTCGCCGTTCATGATCACGTATTGCGGTGGCCAGTAGGAGCCGGCGACGGCGTATTTGTCTTCCCAGCCCTCGAATTTCGAGGTCTCGACCGAGCGCGCCTCGATGCCGGTCTTGATCTTGGCGACGGTGTTGGGATGCTCCATCCAAAGGTCGATCATATTGACCACGGCGTCGCGGCCGATCACGAACAGATAGCGCCCCGAGGCCGACAGCCGCGAGATATGCACCGCATAGCCGGTGTCGATCACCTCTTC
>JAGRMO010000065.1:0-19142 GCA_020441205.1 Maritimibacter sp. | reverse complement strand
GGCGGCAGCGGCGGGTCGACCATGACATAGCGCGTCATCAGGTCGATCTCGTCCTCCGAGAGCTCGCCGGAAGTGCCCCAGTTGGGCATCCCGGCGGGCGAGCCGTAGGTGATGAAATCATACATGTATTCGTAGCCGTTCTCGCGGGTGATGTCGGTGGTGAGCGGCTTGCCGGTCGCCCCCTTGCGCAGCACCCCGTGGCAGCCCGCGCAGCGCTCGAAATAGATCTGCCGGGCGGTATCGAATTCTTCGGGCGTCATCAGCGGATCGTCGGGCCCGTGCCCCGGCACCTCTTCGGTGAGGCCGAGCTGCGACGGGGTGGGAATCACCGCGGTCTGTGCGAAGGCCGCGGGCAGGGCGGCGAACAGGCCGACCGCCGTCGCTCCGAGCAGACAGGCGAATTTCGGGTGATTGGTTCTGGGCATGGGTTCCTCCCTCCGCTTGACCAGTGTGTGGGCACTATCTTCAGGTGGGAGCGGCCTGTCCTTGACTTTTGTGAAGGAAAGCCCGGGGCCAGCCCGCTCCCCGGCCGCGCCGGCGCATGCTTGACTTTTGTTAAGGCTGCCGGCGCGTGGCCCGGCGATATCTGGAGGACGATGCCAATCCAGGGAGGTCGCACATGCGGGAAGTCATGACAAAGAGCATGGCCCGAAACATCTTCTACGGCGGGTCACTGTTCTTCATTCTCATCTTCGTCGGTCTGTCGGCCCATTCGAGCCGGTACATCGTGAAATCGTCCACCGATGTGGCCGAGCTTTCCGACAGCGTGCGCGCGGGCAAGCACATCTGGGAAAAACACGCCTGTATCAACTGCCACACGATCCTCGGCNNCTCGGCGAAGGCGCCTATTTCGCCCCCGAGCTCGGCAACGTGATGACCCGCTGGGGCGTCGAAGAGGGTGACCACGAGGGCGCCTTCGAGGTGCTCAAGGGCTGGATGGACGCGATGCCCACCGGCATCGAGGGCCGCCGCCAGATGCCGAACTTCGGCCTAAACGACGACGAATACCGCGCGCTGGCGGATTTCCTGCTGTGGACCGACACGATCCGCACTCAGGACTGGCCGCCGAACGACGCCGGCTGAGGGGACCAAGCCATGAAATATCAAACCCAGAAAATCGCCTATCTCTACTTCCTGACCGCGATGATCCTGTTCGCGGTGCAGGTGACCATGGGGCTCGTGCTCGGCTGGATCTACGTAAGCCCGAATTTCCTCGCCGAGATCCTTCCGTTCAACATCGCTAGGATGTTGCACACCAACTCGCTGGTGGTCTGGCTGCTCACCGGCTTCTTCGGCGCAGCCTATTACCTGGTGCCCGAGGAGAGCGAGCGCGAGATCCACTCGCCGACGCTGGCCTACCTCCAGCTCCTGATCCTGATCGTCGGCACCGCGGGCGTCGTCGTGACCTACACGTTCAACCTGTTCGACGGCAATTTCCTCCTCGGCAACGAGGGCCGCGAGTTCATCGAACAGCCGCGCTGGGTCAAGGCCGGCATCGTCGTGGCCGCGCTCATGTTCCTCTTCAACATCTCGATGACGGTGCTGAAGGGGCGCAAGACCGCGATCACCAACATCCTCTTGCTCGGGCTTTGGGGCCTCAGCCTCCTGTTCCTCTTCGCCTTCTACAACCCGGGCAACCTCGCGCTCGACAAGCAATACTGGTGGTACATCGTCCACCTCTGGGTCGAAGGCACCTGGGAGCTGGTGATGGCCGCGATCCTCGGCTTCCTCATGCTCAAGCTCACCGGCGTCGACCGCGAGATCGTCGAGAAATGGCTCTACGTGATCGTCGCCACCGCGCTGTTCTCGGGCATCCTCGGCACCGGCCACCATTACTACTGGATCGGCACGCCGGGCTACTGGCAGTGGATCGGCTCGGTGTTCTCCTCGCTCGAAGTGGTTCCGTTCTTCGGCATGATGGCCTTCGCCTTCGTCATGGTCTGGAAGGGCCGGCGCGACCATCCGAACAAGGCGGCGCTGCTCTGGGCGCTCGGCACCGCGACGCTCGCCTTCTTCGGCGCCGGCGTCTGGGGCTTCCTGCACACGCTGCACGGGATCAACTACTACACCCACGGCACCCAGATCACCGCCGCCCACGGCCACCTCGCCTTCTTCGGCGCCTATGTCTCGCTGAACCTCGCGATCATCACCTATGCCATGCCGGTGCTGAAGGGCCGCGATCCCTACAACCAGGTGCTCAACATGGCCTCGTTCTGGCTGATGTCGGGCGGCATGGTGTTCATGACCTTCACCCTGACCTTCGCGGGCACGGTGCAGACCCATCTGCAGCGGGTGAACGGCGAATACTTCATGGACGTGCAGGACCAGCTCTGGGTGTTCTTCGTGATGCGCTTCGGCTCGGGCGTGGCGGTGGTGCTGGGCGTGCTCCTGTTCCTCTATGCGATCCTGGCTCCGCGCCGCGAGATCATCGCGGCCGGGCCGTCGCGCCAGCCGGCCGAATGAGGTCCGTCATGGACGGCACACGCGACGGGAAGGGGGCGGCGGTCACCGCCCCCTTCTACCTTCCCCAGGGCGACGAGATCGCGGTGTTTGAGGCCGCCGCCGCCCATGACCTGCCGGTGCTGCTCAAAGGGCCGACCGGCGTAGGCAAGACCCGCTTCGTGGCCCATATGGCGGCCCGGCTCGGCCGGCCGCTCTACACCGTCGCCTGCCACGACGATCTGTCCGCCGCCGACCTGGTCGGGCGGTATCTCCTGAAGGGCGGCGAGACCATCTGGGTCGACGGCCCGCTCACCCGCGCGGTGCGCGAAGGCGCGATCTGCTATCTCGACGAGGTGGTCGAAGCGCGAAAGGACGTGGCCGTGGTGTTGCACCCGCTCACCGACGACCGCCGCATCCTGCCGATCGACCGCACCGGCGAAGAGCTCGCCGCCGCGCCGGGCTTCATGCTGGTGGCAAGCTATAACCCCGGCTACCAGAACATCCTCAAGACCCTCAAACCCTCGACCCGTCAGCGCTTTCTCGCGCTCGATTTCGACTTCCCCGCGCCCGAGCACGAAGTGGCGGTGGTGACGCGCGAAAGCGGGCTCGACGAAAACCGGGTGCGCGCGCTGGTGCGGCTCGCGGGCAAGCTGCGCGAGATGAAGGGCCAGGACATCGAGGAGGGCGTCTCGACCCGCCTCGTGGTCTACGCCGCAACCCTCATCGCGGGCGGCATGGGCGTCGAGCGCGCGGTGCGCGTGGCGATGATCGAGCCGCTGACCGACGACGCCGACACCCGCGCCGGATTGCTCGACCTGGTGACGGCGATCTGGGGCTGATCGGATGGACCCGCGCGACCTGTTCGAACCCGAGGAGGTCGTCGGCAAGGCCTGGCACGGCTTCGCCACCCGGCTCGGCGCGCCGGACACCCACGACGCCCACGCCGTCGAGCTCGCCGAGGTTGCCGGGCGGCTCGCGGTGTTCTTCCGTGCGCTGGGCGGGGCAGGGGCGGTGGAGATCCGGCCCGTCGCCGACACGGTCTCCAGCCACCGGCTCGGCTTCCTGCGCCGCCTCGGCACCGAGGCCGAAACCGTGGCGCGGGCGAGCTTCGACGGCGCGGCGCTGCGCCTGCCCGCGCGCCTCGCGGTCTTTCCCGCCCGCGAAGCCAATGCCGCGCTCTATCTCTGGCTCGCGGCCCTCGCGGCCCACGCGCCCACGCCGGCCGACGCGGACGACCCGCTCGTGCGCGATCTGGCCACGCTGGCTGGCGCCCGCAGGATGATCGCCGCGACGCTTGCCGAGGCGCCGGGCCTCGCGCCGCTTTGGCACGATCTGGCGGCCGCCTATCGCGGGCTCCGGCAGCGCCCGACCTTGCCTCCGGACGAGGCGGCCATCGAAGCCCTCGTGCGGCAGACGCTGGACGACCCGGCCGCGCTGCCGCCCCGGGCCGGTGCCCTGGCCGCGCACCTTGCCGAAGGTGTTACCGCCGCCGCGACCGCTCCCCGGGGCTACCGGCCCTTCGCCCCGGTGCCGCTCTGGCCCGAACTGCGCCCGCTGGCGCTGGGCGACGCCGAAGCGGTCGAAACCCGCGAGACCGGCGCGATGCCCGAAGGCCAGGGCGAGCCCGAGGGCCCCGCGCGCAAGGCGCGTCGCCACCGCACCGACCAGGCCGAGCGCAAGGACAGCTTCATCCTGCACAAGTTCGAGGCCCTGTTGTCGGTCGCCCAGTTCGTCAATCTCAACCGCCGCGTCGAGGACGACGACGAGGACTCCGCCCGCAAGGCCGCCGACGACATGGACGAGATCGGTCTCGGCCAGATCGCCAGGGCGCCGGCGACGCGGCTGCGCCTGCACCTCGACCTCGCCCCGGAGGATGCCGATCTCGAAGCGCTCTCGGCTGAGCATGTCTACCCCGAATGGGATGTGCGTCGGGGGCGCTACCTGCCGGCGCACGCGCGGGTGCTGGCCGCACCCGTCGTGGCCGCGTCCGCGCATGCCCATGCCTTCGACCCGAAGGCCGAGGCCCGCATCCGCGCGGTGCGTCGCCAGTTCGAGGCGCTGCGCCCCGCGCTGGTCTCTACCCCGGGCCATCTCGACGGCGACGAGCTCGACAGCGAGCGCGCGGTCCGCGCGCTGGCCGATTTCGCCGCCACCGGCGAGAGCGACGGTCGGGTCTGGCGCCAGTCGCGTCCGCTTGCTCGCGACCTCGCGGTCTCGATCCTGCTCGACGTCTCGCGCTCGACCGAGGGCGCGGTGAGCTGCGCGCGCGGCATCTCGCGCCAGATCATCGAGATCGAACGCGAGGCGCTGGCGGCGCTGGCCTGGGGGCTCGACGCCTGCGGCGACCGCTTCGCGATCCACGGCTTCTCGTCCCTGCGCCGCGACCGGGTCTTCCTCCACGAGGCGAAAGGGTTCGACGACCCGATGAACCGCGCCGTCGAAGCCCGGATCGCCGCGCTGAAGCCGGGCTTCTATACGAGACTGGGCGCGGCCATCCGCCATGTGGGCGCCGGGCTCGCGACCCAGGCGATGCACCGGCGGCTTCTGATCGTCCTGACCGACGGCAAGCCGAACGACCTCGATCACTACGAGGGCCGCCACGGCATCGAGGACAGCCGCCGCGCCGTGCTCGAAGCCCGCCGCGCCGGCCATGCGGTCTTTGGCATCACGGTCGACCGCGAGGCGAAGAGCTGGTTTGCCCGGATCTTCGGGCCGGGCGGCTTCGCGGTCGTGCCCGAGCCCGACCACCTTGCCCGGGCGCTGCCCCGGATCTACGCCCAGATCGTGGGGCATGGATGAGCCCCGCGCCGGACTCTTCGACCGCGGCGCGCGGCCTCCTTGACGATCTGCCCGGCGATCTGATGATCTGGGTGCTGATCGTCTCCGAGCTTCTGGTCTTCGGCGCGGGGCTTCTGGGCTTTCTCGGCGCCCGCATTCCCGACCCGCTGGGCTTCCGCGACGCGGCCGCGCATCTGCATCCGGTGCGCGCGGGCATCGGCACCATGGTGCTGGTGAGCTCCGGCGCGCTCGCCGCGATCGGGGCGCGAAAGGGCGGGCGCAGGCTGCTTGCCGCCGCCGCTCTCGGCGTCGTCTTCCTCGCGCTCAAATGGGCCGAATGGTCCGATCTCGCCGCCGCCGGGATCGATACCGAGACCCACGCCTTCTTCACCTTCTACTACCTGCTCACCGGCTTCCACGCCGCCCATGTCGCCGCCGGCATCCTGCTGCTCGGCCTCGTCGCCTGGCGCGACCGCGCCCGCGAAACCGAGGCCGCCGTGGCCTTCTGGCACATGGTCGATCTCGTCTGGGTGCTGCTCTACCCGGTGATCTACCTCGTGGGGGCGATGTGACCCGGATCGTCGCGGCCTGGGGCGTGCTCGTCGCCGCCTCGGCGGCCACCACCGCCTTCGCCCTCACCGAGACCCGCGCGCTCTGGGCCGCGGCCGCGTTGCTCGTGCTGGCGCTGGTGAAATCCCGGGTGATCCTTTCGGATTACCTGCGGCTGTCGGATGTGCCGCCGGTCCGTCGGGGCTTCGTCGCCGTGCTCGCGCTCTGGGCCGGTATCGCGTTGGCGCTGATCTTCGCCGCCCAGCCCTGACGCCCGGCCCGCACGCCCGACCCTGAGGGTCAGTCCTGGTGCCAGGACATCGCCCGGTCGCGTTCGGCATAGCTGCGCAAACTCTCGACATCGTCGATCTCGGCCGAGTTCTGCTGGATCCGCACCCCGTGCTCGCGCAGCTTCGAAAACGCCCGGCTGAGGCTTTCGGGCTTCATCCCGAGCCGCCCGGCGATCAGCACCTTGTCGTAGGGCAGCTGGACCGAGCAGGAGCCGACGGGCGATTTGGTCAGTTCGAGCAGGAAATCGGCCACGCGCTGCGGCCCGGTCTGAGCCTTGAGCTGCTCGACCTGGGCGACGAGATTGTGCAGATGCGCGTAGGTCGCGGTCAGCATCGAGATCGCCACCTTGGGGTTGTCGTCGAGATGGCGCAGCAGTTCGCGCGCGTCGAGCCGCAGCAGAATGCAGTCGGTGACCGCCTCGGCGAAGACCGGATAGCTCGCCCGGCGCAGCGCCACCGCCTCGCCGAAACTGTGGCCCCGGGTGAACACCCCGACCACGGCCTCGGTCCCTGAAGGCGCGATGCGGAACAGCTTCACCCAGCCGTCGAGCACGATGTAGATCGCGTCCGCCCGGTCGCCCTGCGAGAACACCGTCTCGCCATGCCCGGCATGCGACACCACGGCACGCGCCAGCAGCGCATCGACAACGTCGGCGGGCGCGCTGGCGAGAAGCAGGGATGTTCTCGCGATACGTTCGTGTTCCTGGTTCATCTTTTCCACTTACTTGCCACCAGACCGGTGTCCGAGACTCGCAACGTGGCTAACCCGACCCTGATCGCAGAATTCCGCCAGGAAGACAACGCACAAGGCGCCGCCGGGATCGATCGCCCGGCCGCGCGCGGGTGCTAGAGGCTCTCGGGCGTGGTGATCACGAAGGGCACGATGCGGTGCAGGATCGAGCCCTTGCCCTTGGCCGTGCTCGCCTCCAACATCGTCTCGACCAGCCGGTCCGAGATCAGTTCGAGCGGGTGGCTGAGGGCTGCGGTGATCAGCCCTTCGGTCAGCCCCTTACGGGTTTCCGGCCCGTGATCGCGACAGACGATGCGGACGGCGCGGCGGCGGTCCTCCGGCATCTCTCGCATCGCCTGGAGTACGCCGGAGATGCCGCCGCCGGCGATGTAGATGCCGACGAGATCCGGGGTCGCGCTCAACAGTTCCTTCACGATCCGGTAGGCGGTAGCGGGCTCCTCGTTGGTCGGGCGGCTGTCGTCGACCGTGAGCCGGGGCGCGTGCTCGCGGATGTAGGAGCGGAAACTGGCGTCGGAAATATCCTGGCATTGGTAGCGGTGGTTGCCGATGAACACCGCGACCCGGCCGGGCCCATGGGTGGTCTCGGCGATGAACCAGGCCGCAGTGCGCCCGAGCTTCCAGTTGTCGGTGCCGACATGGCCGGCGCGATCGGGCGCCGACAGATCGGTGATATAGGTGATCACCGGCTTGCCCTTGTCGCGCAACTCCCGGATCGCCTGGCCGATCAATGGATGGTCGGCCGCGATGACCGCGACCGCATCGTTGGTCTCGCCCAGCCGGCGCAGCCGTTCGGCGATCCGCTCCGGCGCGAGGTCGTCGGCGAAATCGATCATCGGCCGCACCTTGGCCTTGCGCTGCACCGCCGCCGCCCGGTCGATATGCTCACCGAACACCTGGTAGACCTCGCGCGAGCGCTGCTGGAGCAGGAAGCCGAACCGGTATTCCGGGATCATGTCCCGCCGCCGCGATTCGATGCTGCCGAGCCCGTAGAAGCCGATCTCGCGCGCCACGTCGGTCACGAGCTGCGCCGTCGCCGGCCGCACGCCCCCCTTGCCGCCGAGGATGCGGTTGACGGTGGAAACGCTGACGCCGGAAGCCTTTGCCAGGTCGGCGATGGTCGGTCTCTTCATCTCAAGACCCGCTATCATGTCAAAATATCTCAAAACGATATGAGACGGAAACGGAGCAATTGAAAGTTTGAACTCCTTTGGCTCAGAGGGTCAAGTTAAACCCTCCGCCACCAGAGAGGGCCATCCGGTGATGGTCCAGGGGAGGAGAGACAGATGACATTTTCGCAAGCCCTCAAGACGACCGTCTCGGCCGCAGTTCTGGCCACGATCGCCTCGACCGCCCTTGCGGCCGATATCTTCGTGATCGGCGGCAAGCCCGACGATCCGTTCTGGTCGCGGGTCAAGAAGGGGGCCGAAGACGCCGGTGCGGTGGCCGCCGCCCAGGGAGGCTCGGTCACCTGGCTCGGGCCGCAGAACTATGACAACCTCGGCCCCGATGCCGCCGAGCTCATCCGTCAGGCGATCGATCAGGGCGCCGACGCCATCGTCGGCCCGGATTGGGTGCCCGAGGCGATGGACCCGGCCTTCCAGGCGGCCGTCGACGCCGGCATCCCGCTGGTGATCTACAACGCCGGCGGCATCGAGGCCGCCGACCGCCTCGGCGCGATGAACTATGTGGGCGCGGTCGACTACAAGTCGGGCTTCGCCGGGGGCGAATACCTCGCCGCCGCCGGCCACAAGACCGGCGCCTGCGTCAACACCCTGCCGGGCGCGGCCAATATCGAAGCCTTCTGCAACGGTTTCAACGATGGCCTCGCCGCCGGCGGCGGCACCGGCTCGGTGCTGCAGCTTCCCGCGACCGCCTTCGGCGACGCGACGGCGGTGGCCCAGGCGGTGCGGGCGCATCTTTTGCAGAACCCCGACATCGACGCGATGTTCGCCATCGGCGACGGCGACACCAACGCCGCCGTCAGCGGCATCCAGCAGGCCGGCAAGACCGGGGCGGTCCATGTCTGCGGCATGAACTTCAACGATTCGATCCTGGCCAACATCCAGGGAGGCACCCAGGCCTGCGCGATCGACCAGCAGGGCTATCAGCAGGGCTTCTTCGCCGTGTCGATCCTGAACAACTTCGTCAACTACGGCGTCACCATCCCGACCCGCGAGATCCTCACCGGCCCGGGCGTGATCGACGCCTCGAACGTCGAGCTGGTGATCGAAGGCGTGAAGGCCGGCGCGCGCTGATCGGCGACCGCGAAAAGGCCGAGGCCGCCCGGCGCTGTCGGGCGGCTTCAACCGAACCTCTGCCGCCGGCCCCATCCCGGGACCGTGCAGATCGTCGCGACGGGAGGCGAACAGATGGCGGCGCTATCCGCAACCGGAAGACGACGGGCCACACTCGGCGGTCTCGTGCGCCGGCCCGAGACCGGGTCGCTGCTCGGCTTCGTCGTGGTCTACGTCTTCTTCGCCGTCCTCGGCGGCGCCGTCTTTCTCGGCGCGCCCGGCTGGTCGAGCTGGCTGAACATCGCCGCCGAGGTGGGCATCATCGCCCTGCCGGTGGGCCTATTGATGATCGCTGGCGAGTTCGACCTGTCGGTCGGCTCGGTCGTCCCCGCCGCCTCGATGATGACCGCGATGCTGGGTGGACATTACGAGATGCCAGCCCTCGTCGCCATTCTGGGCGGCCTCGCCGTCGGCCTCGTCGTGGGCTGGGTCAACGGCCTCCTTGTCACCCGCACCACGATCCCCTCGCTCATCGTGACCATCGGCGTGATGTTCGCGGTCATGGGCCTGACCCTCGGCTTCGCGGTGCTCATCAAGGGCTCGACCAGCGTCTCCTACGTGCCCGATCCGCTGACCAAATCGCTGCTCGGCCGGTTCATCAATGGCATGTTCAACGTGTCGATCCTCTGGTGGGCGGGTTTCGTCGCGGCCTTTTACTACTTCCTCCACGTCTCGCCGCTCGGCAACTGGGTCTTCGCCCTCGGCGGCGACGCCGAGAGCGCGCGCAACGCCGGCGTGCCGACCACCAAGCTCAGCATCGGCCTGTTCATGATGTCGGGCTTCGCCGCCGCGTTTGTCGGCGTCGCCCAGGTGATGACCTACCAGACCGCCCAGGTCGCCGGCGGCCAGTCGTTCATCTTCAACTCGATCATGTGCGTCGTGATCGGCGGCGTGCTGCTGACCGGCGGCGCCGGCTCAATCGTCGGCATAGTGCTCGGCACCATGACCTTCGCGGTGGTGAACCAGGGCATCTTCTTCGCCGCGCTCGACCCCAACATCGGCTCGATCATCATCGGCGTCCTGCTCCTCATCGCGGTGCTGTCGAACGACATCTTCCGCGCGCTGGCGCTCAGCTACGCAACCCGGAAGAAGTGAGCGCGGACCCATGGACAAGATCGCGACCCTGCTCCGCCGCCCCGCCGCCGCCTCGATCCTGAGCCTGATCGGTGTGCTCGCGGTCTACGTCATCCTCGGCGGGGTCGATCTCGGCCAGCTCTTCGGCGCCGCGAGCTGGGTGAACTACGCCGCCCGCATCGGCATCGTCGCCGTCCCGGTCGGTCTCCTGATGATCTCGGGCGAGATCGACATCTCGATCGGCGCGATGATCCCGGCCGGCGCGATGACCACGGCGATCATCTCGGGCCATTACGGTCTGCCGATGATCTTCGGCATCCTCGGCGCGCTGGTCGTCGGCGGGCTCGTCGGCCTGTTCAACGGCTTCCTCGCGGTGCGCACCACGGTGCCCACGCTCATCATCACTTTGGGCACCCTGGTCGCCATGCAGGGCATCGTGCTCGCGGGCTCCAAGCTCCTGACCGGGGCCGCCTCAGTGCCGCTGGAGGCCGCGCCGCTCGCCAAGGCGCTGTTCGGTCAGCTCCTGTTCGGCGGCAGCCATCAGGTCATCATCCTGTGGTGGCTCCTCGTCGCCCTCGTTTTCTGGTTCGTCATGCACCAGTCCAAGTACGGCAACTGGATCTTCGCCATCGGCGGCGACCGGGTGAGCGCGCGCAACGCCGGCATCCCGGTCGACAGGATCACCGTTCTCCTGTTCGTCCTTACCTCGACCTCGGCCGCCTTCGTCGGCATGTGCCACGCGATCCAGTTCAACTCGGCGCAGGTCTCGGGCGGGATGAACGACATCTTCAACATCATCGTCAGCGTCGTCGTCGGCGGCGTGCTGCTCACCGGCGGCTTCGGGTCGATCCCCGGAGTCTTCGTCGGCACCATCACCTTCGCCATCGTCAACAAGGGCATCGACTTCACCGCTATCGACCGCAACTGGGCCAACCTCATCATCGGGCTCATGCTGCTGATCGCCGTCGGGATGAACGAGACCTTCCGCAAGAAGGCGCTGAGTGCGGCGCCGAAGAAAAGGAAGTGAGGCCAGACCATGTCCGCGCAACCCGCCATCATCGAATTGCAGAACGTCGACAAGTCCTTCGGGCCGATCGACGTGCTGATGGACATCTCCCTCAAGGTCCACGCGGGCGAGGTGCTCTGCCTGCTCGGCGACAACGGCGCCGGCAAGTCGACCCTGATCAAGACCCTCTGCGGGGTCTACACGCCGACCCGGGGCAAGATGCTGATGGACGGCAAGGAGGTGCATTTCGCCCGGCCGCGCGACGCGCAGGAGGCCGGCATCTCGACCGTCCACCAGTTCGGCGGCACCTTTCCACTGATGTCCATCGGCCGCAGCTTCTTCGTCGGCGTCGAACCCACGAAGGGCTGGGGGCCGTTCAAGCGCTTCGACCGCAAGACCGCGAACGCGATCGCGGTGCAGGCGGTGCAGGACTTCGGGATCACGCGGATCGACGACGGCGACCGGCTGGTGGGCGGCCTCTCGGGCGGCGAGCGCCAGTCGCTCGCCATCGCCCGGGCGGTTCATTTCGGCGCCCGCGTGCTGATCCTCGACGAGCCCACCGCCGCGCTCGGCGTCAAACAGGCGAGCCACGTGCTCCGGATCGTCAACGAAGCCAAGAAACGCGGCCTCGCGGTGATCTTCATCACCCACCAGGTGATGCATGCGCTGGCGGTCGGCGACCATTTCGCGGTGCTGATCCGCGGCCGGCTCGCCGCCAACTTCATGAAGGGCGAGAAATCCCGCGAGGAAATCACCGACCTGATGGCCGGCGGCGAAGACATGGCCACGCTCGAGGCCCAGATCGCGGGCGCTGACACCGAATTGCACAGCCCGGCCCATGCTCGCGCCGCGGCGAAACCCTAGCGGCTCCTCCCAGCCGGTCCGGGCCTCGGCTCGGGCCGGTCTCGTGACCCCAGGAATGCCCGTCGCCGGGCCGGATCGGCGACCGAAGACCCGAGAGGAAAGCAAATGCGCATCGCACTCGACCCGTTCATGCACCGGTTTCTGTCGCTCGAGGAATTGCCCGCCAAGGTGAAGGAGCTGGGCTACGACTGGATCGAACTCAGCCCCCGCGAAGACTTCTTCGAATGGTTCCGCCGCCCGCGCGTTTACCCGGCCCGGATCAAGAGCTTCAAGAAAGCGTTGCACGAAGCGGACGTGAAGATCGCCACCCTGCTGCCGATGTACCGCTGGGCCTCGCCCAATGAAGACGAGCGGCGCACCGCGGTCGAGAACTGGAAGCGCGCGATCAACGTCGCGGTCGAAATGGAGGTCGACACGATGAACTCCGAGTTCGGTCGCGGCCCGCACCCGGACGGTGGCCAGTGCTGCCCGTCGTGTCACGCCGGCGGCCAGACCAACGAGTTCGCCGAGGAAGCCTGGTGGCGGTCGATCGAGGAGCTGATGCCGATCTTCGAGCGCGAGGGCATCCAGCTCAACATCGAGCCGCACCCCGAGGACTGGGTCGAGACCTACCAGCCTGCGGTGGACTTCGTGCGCACGGTGGGAAGCCCGAACCTCGGCTTCCTCTACTGCTGTCCGCACACCTTCTATTTCGGCGACGATACCCGCAGGATGCTGCTCGAAAGTGCCGACGTGCTCAGGCACGTCCACATCGCCGACACCTTCAACCACAAGGCCTCCAGCGGGCTGCGCTACATCGTCAACCCGCCGGGCTCGACCCACCGGGTGCACCAGCACCTCGATGTGGGGCAGGGCGAAGTGCCTTGGGATGCGTTCTTCGAGACCCTGGGCGAGATCGGCTTCGACGGCATCATGACCGTCTGCGTCTTCGCCTGGGAGGAGCGCGCCGACGACTCGGCGCGGGTGAATCTCGAAAAGATCAACGGCTACGTGGCGAAACATTTCAAGAAATGAGGCCCCGAGAGGGGAAACGGATATGAGTGACACTCTGAAAGTTGGCGTGATCGGCACCGGCATGATCGGGCGCGACCACATAAGGCGCCTGGCCCAGGTGCTGTCGGGCGTCGAGGTCGTCGCCGTGGCCGATATCGACGCGGCGCGGGCGAAGGACGCGGCCCCCTTGGGCGCCAGGGTCTACACCGACGGTCAGGCGCTGATCGACGCCGCCGATATCGAGGCGGTGGTCGTGTGCTCCTGGGGTCCGGCCCACGAGACGGAGCTGCTCGCCTGCATAGCGGCCGGCAAGCCGGTGTTCTGTGAAAAACCGATGGTCACCAGCGAGGCGGCGGCGCTGCGCGTGATCGCGGCCGAGGCCGCAGCCGGCAGGCGGCTGATCCAGATCGGCTTCATGCGCCGGTTCGATGCCGATTACCGCCGGCTCAAGGCGGTGATCGACGGCGGCAGCCTCGGCGCGCCGCTCATGTATCACTCGGTGCACCGCAACGCCTCTGTGCCGAAGGGGCTCTACACCTCCGAGATGCCGCTCAACGACACGCTGGTGCATGACGCCGATATCGCGCGCTTCCTGCTGTCGGACGAGATCGCCGGCGTCGAGGTGCGCCTGCCGCGCCGCTCGACCCGCGGCAAGGATCTGCGCGACCCGACCTTCGTGCTCCTGCACATGGCCTCGGGCGCGTTGGTCGACGTCGAGATCTCGGTCAACATCGCCTATGGCTACGACATCCGCGGCGAGGTGAGCTGCGAGGCCGGCGTCGCCCGGCTGCCCGAACGTCCCGCGACCGTGGTGCGCGACGCCCACGGCGTGCGCCAGGCGGTCCCCGAGGATTGGCGCGAGCGCTTCATCGACGCCTATGACCAGGAATTCCGCGAATGGATCGTCGCCGCCAAGGCGGGCACCGCCACCGGCCCTTCGGCCTGGGACGGCTATGCCGCCACGCTCGTGGCCGACGCGGCGCTGCGCGCGGTCGAAAGCGGCGGATTGGAGGCCGTCGCCATGCGCGACAAGCCCGCGATCTATGGCTGAGCCCGGGTTCGCGCGAGAGGATACAACACGATGAGACTTTCCATCTGCACCGATGTGATGGGCAACCTGTCCTTCACCGAGATGCTCGACAAATGCGTGGCGCTCGGCGTCGAGGGCGTCGAGATGACCGGGGGCGGCTGGTCGCCCGGCCCGCATTTCCGCGCCGACGAACTGCTGGCCGACCGGGGGCTCTTGAAGTCCAGGCTCAGGGAGATCGAGGCGCGTGGCCTCGAGATCGCCGCGCTCAACTGCTCCGGCAACCCGCTCGACCCCGGTGCGATGGGCGCGCGGCACCGCAAGGAGATCGAGGACACCGTGCGGCTCGCGGGCGAGATCGGCGTGACCAAGGTCGTCACCATGTCGGGGCTGCCCGAAGCCGCTCCCGGCGACACCGTTCCGAACTGGCTGACCGCGACGCGGTCCTGGCCCGCCGAGATGCCGGAATGGGACCGGTACCAGTGGGAAGACCGTGCATTCCCCTATTGGCTCGGCCTGGTGAAGCTCGCGGGCGAAGTCGGCGTCGAGCGGTTCGCGCTCGAAAACTTCTCCGCCATGCTGGTGTGGAACCCGACGACGCTGTTCCGCCTGCGCGACGAGGTGGGCGATGCGGTCGGCATGAACCTCGACCCCTCGCACCTGATGTGGATGGGGGCCGACCCGATCGCCTCGGCCCGCGCGCTCGGCCCCGCGATCCACCATGTCCACGGCAAGGACACGAGACTTGAACGCGGCAAGGTCGATGTCGACGGCGTGCTCGAGACCCGCGAGGTGACCGACGTGAAGGACCGCGCCTGGAACTACGTCGCGGTCGGCGCGGGCCATGACCTGCAATGGTGGAAGGAGTTCTTCTCGGTGGTCCGGATGGAGGGGTACGACGGCTGGGTCAGCCTCGAGATGGAGGATTTCACCATGTCGACCGAGGCCGGCTTACGCACCTCCGTCGATGCGCTGCAAGCCACCCTCTGCCGGTGACGGGCGGTGATGCGCGGCCGTCCCCCCGGTGACGTCGCGGCCTGCGTGTCGGCGAGCGCCGCGCGGCTGCGCCGAAAGATGTCAAGAGTGGGTGGCATGAACTGAAACGAAAAGCTCAGGTACGGTGCGTTCGTCTTGAACTCATCTCTGCGATCCGGCGATGACGGAACGGAGGAAGCCCGTCAGACTGGGGTGCGGAACATCGGCAAGGGCTGGGCATTGGGAGTGTGGCCATGGACGACACGCAATTCGGCACCCGCAGCAAGCGGGGCGACTGGTCGCCCGACGCGCGGCTCGAAGTGGCCCCGTTCTGGACCGGACAATGGGGCAGGATGGGCCGGTTCCTTCTGGGCTTTCTCTGGCCCTGGAACGCCTTCCACCTCGCCGTGACCGCACTCTACATGGGCGTCCTCCTTCCCGACTGGGAGGTGATGAAAACGTTGTCCTGGGGCTGGGTACTCTACCTCTACGCGGTCAACGCCGCCGGCATCCTCCTGCTCTATGGCGGGATCGAGCTGGTCTATTACACCTGCCGCAAACAGGGCACCCGGTTCAAGTACAACCACCGCTTCCCCTCCGAGAGCCCCTCCGATGTGTTCTGGTTCAGGAGCCAGAACCTCGACAACGTTCTGCGCACCTTCTTCGTCTCGGTCCCGCTCTGGACGCTGGTGCTGGTGGTCATCCTGTGGGCCTATGCCAACAGTTGGGCGAGCTGGCTTCGCTGGGACGAGCACTGGCTCTGGCTGGTGGCGCTGATGCTCTGGGCCCCGTTCTGGCACGAGATCCATTTCTTCGCGATCCACCGGCTGATCCACACTCCGTTTCTCTACAAATGGGTGCATTCCGTGCACCACAACTCGATCAACCCGAGCCCCTGGTCGTCGCTGTCTATGCACCCCGTGGAAGGCTTCATCTACCACGCGGTGGCGTTGTGGCACCTCCTGATCCCGTCCAATCCGTTCTGCGCGGTGTTCCAGCTCAACCTCGCCGCCTACGGCGCGATCAACGGACATATCGGCTTCGACAGGCTCGAACTGACCGACACCGTGCCGCTCGAGAGCCACGCCTATGCGCATTACCTGCACCACAAGTATTTCGAGGTGAACTACGGTGGCGATGGGCTGGTGCCGCTCGACCAGTGGTTCGGCTCCTGGCACGACGGCTCGAAAGAGGCCGACGAAGCGATGAAGGCGCGGTTTCGCAAAAAGAAGGAACGCGCCGCCGCGAGACGGTCAGCCCGGGAGGCGGAGCGGTGAGGCGCGGGCGCGACCCGGCCCGGAGGGGGGTGACGGCAACGGCAGGCGGATCGGGCCCGCAAGAGCGGCCATGGCCACCTTCGATGCCGCATAGCAGGATATCTGAGGCCGACCGGCCGCGCCCGGCGTCACCGCAACGGGGCGCAGGCAACCGGCGACACACAAACGCGGGAGGACACGAATGGCAGACTGGATCGACGCTTGCGCCACCGGCGATATCGCGGCGGAAGATGTGATCCGCTTCGACCACGGTGGGCGCACCTTCGTGATCGTGCGCGACCACGAGGACAATTTTTATTGCACCGACGGGCTCTGCACCCACGAGGAAATCCACCTGTCGGACGGACTGGTGGTCGAGGCCACGATCGAATGCCCGAAGCATTCCTCGATCTTCGACTGCGCGACCGGCGAGGTTGAGACCCCGCCGGCCTGCGAAGATCTGCACACCTATGCCACCAAGGTCGAAAACGGCCGTGTCTTCGTCGAGATATGAGCCATGACCCAACCCTTCCAGCTCGCCGCCTGCGCCGAGATGCTCTGGCCCGACAGGCCGATCCACTGGCGCGCCGCAAGGCTCCACGAAATGGGCTTCGGCGTCGGCCTGTGGAACTGGCCCGCCTGGGATCTCGCCGCCCTCGAGAAGACCGGCGCGCATTTCACCATCATGAACGGCTACCTCGAAGGCCGGCTCGCCGATGACGACGGCGCCGACCGCCTGATCGCCTCGGCCCGCGAGACCGCGCAGGTCGGCAAGCGTCTCGGCGTCGACCGGCTCAACCTCCATGGCACCGGGCTTGGCAATCTCGGCCTGCCGATCCCCCAGCTTGCCGCCTTTGCGCCGGGCATGTGGCTGAAGGCCCGCGACACGCTCCACCGGATCTGCGACCTTGCCGAGGCCGAGGGCGTGACCTTCACGCTGGAAAACCTCAACCTGCGCGAACATCCCGGCTGCCCGTTCAATTCGACCGCCGATGTGCTCGCGCTGGTCTCGGCCGTCGACCGGCCCGAGCTGCGCATCAACCTCGACCTCTACCACACCCAGATCGGCGAGGGCGACGTGATCCGCTGGGCCGGCGCCTGCCTGCCGTGGATCGGCGAGATCCAGGTCGCCGACAATCCCGGCCGCTGCGAGCCGGGAACGGGCGAGATGAACTGGCCGGTGATCGCCCGCGCGCTCGCCGACATGGGCTACCGGGGGCCGGTGGGCATGGAAGCCTTTGCCAAGGGCGATGAAGCGGCGGCGCTCGACGCCTTCCGCGCCGCCTTCACGATCTGATCGAAACGAACCGGGAGAAGCGAATGAGCATGTACCATAACCGCCCGCATGTCGAAGAC
Source organism: Maritimibacter sp. (assembly GCA_020441205.1). Classification (GTDB taxonomy): domain Bacteria; phylum Pseudomonadota; class Alphaproteobacteria; order Rhodobacterales; family Rhodobacteraceae; genus Sinisalibacter. Next base: position 1,487 of record JAGRMO010000065.1, on the reverse strand, counting down.
ATCCGCGCGATGAAAAAGCGCGGCGAGAAGATCTCGATGCTCTATGTCACCTCGCTGGAGGAGGCCGCCGCGGCCGCGACCGCCGGCATCCACATGCTGTCGATCGAGGGGCGGTACTTCAGCCCCGAAATGCGCGAGGCCGCCGGTGATTGCTTCGTCCAGGTGGGTCTGCCCTATGGACCTCACGGGCCCGCCGGCGCGAAGCTGGCGACGGCCGAAGACTACCTTCGGGCCGCCTTCCACTTCGGCGCGATGGGGGGCGACGCCTACTACTGCGCGGCCTCCTACGACATCCAGAAGACCCTGGCCGACAACCACCTGCCGGTCGTCGGCCATATCGGCCTCATCCCCTCCTATATCTCCTGGACCGGCTGGCGCGCCGTCGGCAAGACCGCCGACGAGGCCGCAAGGCTCTGGGCGCATGCGAAGAAGATGGAGGACATCGGCGTCTTCGCGGCCGAACTTGAGGTGGTGCCCGACCGCGTCGCCAGGTTCCTCACCGAAAACTCCGCGCTCGTCATGCTCGGCATGGGCGCGGGCAGATACGCCGATGCGCAATATCTGTTCACGGAAGATGTCTGCGGCTACGGCGTCAACCACAAGCCCCGCCACGGCAAGGTCTATGCCGAGCTCGGGCCCAGGCTGAAGGAGCTTCAGGACGCCCGCATCGGCGCCTTCAAGGCGTTCAGGGCCGATGTCGATACGGGCGGCTACCCCGCGGCCGAACACACGGTGCCGATCAGGGACGACGAGTTCGACGCCTTCCTGAAGTCGGTCGGGGGTTGAGCCGAGGCGCAGGGCAGGGGGGCCGCGACCGCGGCAATGGCCCGGAGTTCCGCGTGGCGTCCATCGGGGCGCCCCGGGGGGCTCCGACGCCCCGGCCGGGCCCGATCCGCGACGACAGGTCCGAGGGGCCTACAATCGCGGCCGGGAAGCGACTAGAAAGCAGGGTATCATGTGAGGAGGACGACATGCCCGAACTTCTGGTGAAACCGAAGGGCAAGACCGGCAAGGTGCATGACATCACCGTCGAGAGCGCCCGCACGACGCTGTCGCCCGATTGGGGCTACGTGGGCTTCGGGCTTTACCGGCTGAAGCCCGGCGAGAGCGCCGCCGAGGCCACCGGCGGGCGCGAGGCGATCCTCGTGCTGGTCGAAGGCAAGGCGCGGATCGAGGCGGCCGGCAAGGACTGGGGCGAGATGGGCGCGCGGATGGACGTCTTCGAGAAGACCCCGCCGCATGCGCTCTACGTGCCGAACGGGACCGAGTGGCAGGCCACCGCGACCACCGACTGCACCCTCGCGGTGTGCTCGGCGCCGGGCCACGGCGGCCACGCGGCGCAGCGGCTCGGCCCCGAGGGCATCACGCTCACCCAGCGCGGCAAGGGCGGAAACACCCGCTATATCAACAACATCGCGATGGAAGACCGCGATTGCTGCGACTCGCTTCTGGTGACCGAAGTATTCACGCCCAACGGCAACTGGTCG
>JAGRMO010000064.1:4762-27916 GCA_020441205.1 Maritimibacter sp. | reverse complement strand
ACCCCCGCGGAGTATTTTCACCAAGATGAAGAGGCAGGGTAACGAAAAATTAAGGTTAACCGGTCAAGAATGGCATTGCGGTACAGGCTGGAGAGCCGATGACCGCCCAAGGTGAAGGTTCGCCCCCTGCTGCCGATTGTACCGGTCCGGTGGAGGCGGAACCAGCGTGAAGCGCTCGCGCGACCGCCGGGCCGGGGATTGTCTCCGGTCCGGTTGGCGTGCGGATGGCCTCCATTCGCGCGCCGCTGGGTCTGCCCCTTCATCTTGGCCCAAATACTCAAAATCAGACGTCTCCCCCCACGCGTCGTCACCTTTTGCGCGCCTCGAGCTCGGAGTTGAACAGCCTGAGCCGGTGGGTCAGGGTCTCTTCGTCGGTGACGCTGTCGAAATGTTCGAACAGGAAGCTCAGCGCCTCGCCCTCGTCGAGGCCCGCGTCATGGGCGAAGCGTTTGAGGCGGCGGTAGCCGTCTTCGGTCATCGCGGCCTGGAACCGGCGGGTGAGGCGGAAGCGCTTGGGCATCAGAAGGCCTCCGCGGCGAGCGCCATGACCGGGGTGGCGCCGGTCTCGATCCGGGCCAGCAGGGTGCGGGTCTCGGGCAGTTCGCGGGCCATGTAGTAGCGCCCGGTGGCGAGCTTGGTGCGGTAGAACTCGGGCTCGCCATGACCTTCGGCGAGGCCCGCGCGCGCGGCCTTGGCCATCTCGGCCCACATCAGCCCGAAGACGACATGGCCGAACAGGTGCATGAAGTCGGTGGCGCCGGCGAGCGCGTTGTCGGGCGACTTCATGCCTTCCTGGACGAAATAGGTCGCGGCCGCCTGGAGATCCTTCGAGGCCGATTTGAGCGGGTCGAGGAACTCGGCCTTCAATTCGGTGTCGGCCTCGTTCTGCCTGATGAAATCCTTGACCAGCGCGAAGAAGGCCATTGCCGCCTTGCCGCCCTGGGCGGGCAGCTTGCGGCCGACGAGATCGAGCGCCTGGATGCCGTTGGCGCCCTCGTAGATCATCGCGATGCGGGCGTCGCGGGCGTATTGGCTCATGCCGTTCTCTTCGATGTAGCCGTGGCCGCCCCAGATCTGCTGGGCCATCACCGCCGAGGCGAAGCCGCGGTCGGTGAGCGTGCCCTTGACCACCGGGATGAGCAGGCCCGCGAGGGCTTCGGCGCCCTTGTCGTCCATCCGCGCGGCGCGGTCGATCAGGCTCGCGGCCCAGTAGGTCACCGCGCGGGCGCCCTCGACGAAGCTCTTCTGGCTCATCAGCATGCGGCGCACGTCGGGGTGGACGATGATCGGGTCGGCGGCCTGGTCGGGCTCGGCCGGGCCGGTGATGCGGCGGCCCTGGAGCCGGTCGCGGGCATAGCCGGCGGCGTTCTGGTAGGCGACCGAGGCGACGCCCAGGCCCTGGACGCCGACCGCGAGGCGCGCCTCGTTCATCATCGTGAACATCGCCTTCAGCCCCTTGTGGGCCTCGCCGAGCAGGTAGCCGGTGGCGCCGTCGTAGTTCATCACGCAGGTGGCGTTGCCGTGGATGCCCATCTTGTCTTCGAGCGCGCCGACGCTCACCGCGTTGCGGGCGCCAAGCGCGCCATCCTCGTTCACCAGCACCTTGGGGACGATGAACAGCGAGATGCCCTTCACGCCCTCGGGTGCGCCGGGGATGCGGGCGAGGACGAGGTGGATGATGTTGTCCGCCATGTCGTGGTCGCCGGCGGAGATGAAGATCTTGGTGCCGGTGATCCTGTAGCTGCCATCGGCCTGCGGTTCGGCACGGGTGCGCAGGAGGCCGAGATCGGTGCCGGCATGGGGCTCGGTGAGGTTCATCGTGCCGGTCCATTCGCAGGACGCGAGCTTCGGCAGGTAGAGGTTTCTCTGCGCCTCGGTGCCATGGGCGTGAATCGTCGAATAGGCCCCGTGGGTGAGGCCGTGGTACATGTTGAGCGCCATGTTGCCCGAGACCCAGAGCTCGCCCACCGCGGTGCCGATCAGGTTCGGCATGCCCTGGCCGCCGTATTCCTCGGCGCAGTCGATCCCGGTCCAGCCGCCTTCGCGCAGCTTGTCGAAGGCCGCCTTGAAGCCGGTGGGGGTGCGCACGACGCCGTTTTCCAGCCGGCAGCCTTCGCGGTCGCCCACCACGTTGAGGGGTTCGTAGACCTCGGCCGAGAGTTTGCCGGCCTCGTCGACGATCGCCCGGGTCACGGTGCGGTCGAGATCGGCATAGCCGGGGATGTCGCTCTCGGTGACGCGCATCACCTCATGCAGCAGGAAATCGATGTCGCGGGCGGGCGCTCTGTAGCTCGTCATTGTCGCGGGTCTCCTCTCCGGTCGGCGCGGCTCGGGCGCGCTGTGGCAGGTGGTGGTGTGTGGGGTCAGCGGCTCTGGCGGGCGGCCGGGGGAGCGGTGCCCTCTTCCATGGTGGCCAGCATTCGCGTGCCCCATTCGATCTGTTCGCCGAGATCCTTGATCGCCTCGTCGAGCTCGTCGCGCTGCTGGCGCAGCGCCTCGAGGTGGAAGCGGGCACGCTCCATCGTCTCGCGGTACTGGGTCTTCTGCTGGTCGCCGACGTCGTAAAGGTCGAGCAGCTGGCGGATTTCCTCGAGCGGGAAGCCGAAACGCTTGCCGCGCAGGATCAGCTTCAGCCGGGCGCGGTCACGGCGGGTGAACAGCCGCTTCTGGCCGTCGCGATGGGGCGACAGGAGTTCCTTCGATTCATAGAAGCGCAGAGTGCGTGCGGTGACCCCGTAGGTGTCGCACATCTGGCGAATGGTCATCAACTCGTCGCTCATCGGGACCTCCGGGGCCGTCGTGACTCAGGCGGGTGTAAACCGACAGGCGCGCAGAATTATGGCGCGTCGATCCGGTCATGATGCATATGTTGACGTTTACGTCAACGTCAAGAGACTCGGCGCACGGACACAAGGATGTGACGGCACGCGCGGCTGAACAGGGAGACGTGGCGTTGCGGAGCGGTCCGGGGGCTCAGTCGAGGTCTTTCGAAACCTCGTCTCGCAGCGCGATCAGGTCGTCGCGGGCGGCGACCAGCTCGTCGATCTGGGCGTTGAGCTTGTCGAGCTGGCGGTCGGTGTTCTCGACCAGCACGCGCATCTGCGCCGCGCTGCCCTTTTCGTCATAGATCATCAGCCACTGGCGGACTTCCTCGAGCGAGAAGCCGAAGCGCCGGCCGCGCATGATCAGGGTCATCCGGGCGATGTCGCGGGCCGCATAATAGCGCGCGCGCCCCTCGCGCGTGGGCGACAGGAGCTCGATATATTCGTAGTAGCGCAAGGTGCGTGGCGTCACGTCGAACCTGGCGCACATTTCCTTGAAACTGAGACGAGTCCCGGCCATGTCACTCCATGTCCTTACCTTGCGTAAGCTAATGCCCGCAGCGGCGCGGTGCAACCGTTGTTGACGCGCGGAAAGCCCGGGCGCGGCCTTGGCCCTTGCCCCCGGACGCGCGAGGGCGAATAACGGGCGTGAACCAGCAGGAGGCCCGTGCGTTGTCGCCCACCGATCCCCCGAAGGACAGCCCGCCCGACGAAGATACCAAGGCGCGGATCGCCCGGCAATTCATTGCCGCTATTCCGCATTCGCGCGAGCTCGGGATGCAGCTCGAAGAAATCGGCGGCGGGGTGGCGGTGATCTCGATGCCCTATGACAAGCGGTTCGTCGGCGATCCGCGCACCGGGGTGATCCATGGCGGCGCGGTCTCGGCACTGATGGACACCTGCTGCGGCGCCGCCGTCATCAGCGCCGAGCGCACCCCCGGGGTGACCGCGACGCTCGATCTCAGGATCGACTACATGCGGCCCGCCACGCCCGGGCAGCGGATCACCGCGCGGGCCACCTGCTACCATGTCACCCGCACCGTCGCCTTCGTGCGCGCGGTGGCGTTCGACGACGATGCCGAGCGGCCCGTCGCCAGCGCAACCGGCGCGTTCACCGCAGGCACCGGCGAGGACCGGCGCGAAAGCTCGGAGGCGTTGTCGTGAAACAGCCGGAACCCGTGCACCTGGTCAAGGAACGCCGCGATACCGCGCTCGCCAAGCTGGTGGGGCAGGTGCCCTATCTCGGCTGGCTCGGGATCGGCTTCGAGCGCAAGGGCGACGAACTGACCGCGACGCTGAAATTCGCCGAGAAGATCGTCGGCAACCCGATGCTGCCGGCGATCCACGGTGGGGTGACGGCGGCGTTTCTCGAGGCGACCGCGACGATCCAGCTGGCCTGGTCGATGCTCTGGGACGAGATCGAGAGCGGGCAGGTCGATGCCGCGGCGCTGACGCCTGAGACGATGCCGCGGCTGCCGAAGACGATCGACCTCACGGTGGATTACCTGCGCTCGGGTCTGCCGCGCGATGCCTATGCGCGGGCGCGGGTGGTGCGCTCAGGCCGGCGTTACGCGAGCGTGCAGGTCGAGGCCTGGCAGGACAACCGCGACCGGCCGTTCGCGGCCGCGAGCGGGCATTTCCTGATGCCCCGGCGCGACGACTAGGCGAACGGGCGTGAACGCGTTCCCCGCCGCCGGTCCGGCGGCGCCGATCAGCCACGGCCGGGTGCTGAAGATCGCGGTGCCGGTGGTGCTGGCCAATGTCACCGTGCCGATCCTCGGCGCGGTCGATACCGGGGTGGTCGGCCAGCTTGGCGAGGCCGCGCCGATCGGGGCGGTGGGGATCGGGGCGATCATCCTCACCTCGGCCTACTGGATCTTCGGGTTCCTCAGGATGGGCACCGCCGGGATGGCGGCGCAGGCGCACGGGCGGGGCGACCGCGCCGAGGTGGCGGCGCTCTTGACCCGGGTGCTGCTGATCGGCTTCGCCGCCGGGCTCGGGATGATCGTGCTACAGGGGCCGCTGTTCCGGGCGGCCTTCGCGCTCAGCCCGGCGTCGGCCGAGGTCGAGGGACTGGCGCGCGATTACATGGCGGTGCGGGTGTGGTCGGCGCCGGCGATGATCGCGCTCTACGGGATCATGGGCTGGCTCATCGCGCTCGAGCGCACGCGGGGGCTGTTCGTCGTCCAGTTCGCGATGAATGCCGCCAATATCGTTCTCGATCTGTGGTTCGTGCTCGGGCTCGGCTGGGGCGTCGAGGGGGTGGCGCTGGCCACCGCCATCGCCGAGTGGTCGGGGCTCGGGCTGGGGTTGTGGCTTTGCCGCGACGCCTTCGCGACGCCCGCCTGGCGCGACCGGGCGCAGGTGCTGCACCGGGCGACGCTCATCCGGATGGTGCGGGTGAACACCGACATCCTGATCCGCTCGGCGCTGTTGCAGGCGATGTTCCTCGGCTTCACCTTTCTCGGCGGGCATTTCGGCGACGTGGCGCTGGCGGCGAACCAGGTGCTGATGCAGTTCCTGATGATCACCGCCTTCGCGATGGACGGCTTCGCCTTCGGGGCGGAAAGCCTCGTCGGCCAGGCTTTGGGCGCGGGCGACCGGGCGCGGCTCAGGCGGGCGGCGATGATGACCAGTTTCTGGGGGCTGGTGACGGTGGCGGTGCTGGCGCTCGGCTTCGCGCTCGCCGGCGGCTGGGTGATCGACCTGATGTCGACCGCGCCCGAGGTGCGAGCGGCGGCGCGGGTCTATCTCGGCTGGATGGTGGCCGCGCCGATCCTCGGCTGGGCGGCCTGGATGCTCGACGGGATCTTCATCGGCGCGACGGCGACGCGCGACATGCGCAACATGATGCTCTTGTCGGCCGCGATCTACCTCGCGGCGCTGGCGGTGTTGTTGCCCCTCATGGGCAACCACGGGCTCTGGGCGGCGCTGCTGATCTCGTTCGTCGCGCGCGGGATCACGCTCGGGCTGCGTTACCCGGCGCTGGAGGCGGAGGCCGAGCGGGGCTGAGCCCGCGGGAAAAACGCGCGGCCCCTCAAGCGGGGGCTTGCGCGGGGACGCGGCGCGGGCTCTTGTCGCGCCATGCAAGACCATCTCAAGGGCCTCCTCATAACCACGCTCGGCGTTCTGATGATCGTGCCGGATTCGCTGTTCGTGCGGCTGACCGAGGCGCCGGCGCTGACCATCGCGTTCTGGCGGGCGCTGCTCGCGGCCATCGTGCTCGCGCTCGGGGTGCTCCTCGTGCAGGGGCCGGGTGCGTTCCGCGCGCTCGCCCGGCTCGGGCCGGGGCTCTGGCTCTACATCGTCAACATGGCGGCCTCGGGCGTGCTGTTCGTGGTCGCGGTCTCGCTCACGTCGGTCGCCAACGTCGTGTTCATCATCGCGGCGATGCCGGCGTTTGCCGCGCTCCTGAGCTGGGCCTTCCTCGGCGAGCGGCTGTCGCGCCGCACCGCGATCACCATCGCGGTGGTGATGGTGGGGATCGGGATCATCGCCTGGGGCTCGGGCGAGGTGGAACACGCGAGCCGGCTCGGCGATCTCGTGGCGCTGGTGGTGGCGATCATCTTCGCCGTCGCGCTGACCACGGCGCGGCGGCTGCGCGCGGCCTCGCTGGTGCCGGCGATCCCGTTCGGGCTGTTGCTCGCCGCGCTGGTGATCTACCCGTTCACCGACATTTTCGACGTGGCGCGGTCGAGCCTGCCCTACGTGGCGGTGCACGGGCCGGTGTTCATCGCTGCCTCGATGGCGCTCATCACGCTGGGACCGCGCTACCTGCCCTCGGCCGAGGTGGCGCTGCTCATCCTGCTCGAAAGCGTGCTCGCCCCGATCCTCGCCTGGGTGGTGGTCGGCGAGGCGGTGGGGGCGTGGACGCTCGCGGGCGGGGCGCTGGTGCTGGGCGCGCTCGCGGTGTCGAACGCGCTGGCGCTGATGCGCCGGTCGGGGCGCGCGGCGCGGGGCAAGGCCGGCGCGGTCTGACGCTAGAGCCGGTCGGACAGCGCCATCAGCGCCATGACGCCGGCGAAGAGGCCGCGGCGGAACCTCGGTGCCGGGAAGCGCAGCAGCGGGTCGCGCATCGCGTCGGGGTAGGGCCGCGTGGGCGCGCGGCCGAGGATCAGATCGGCCACCATCGCGCCCGAATAGCTGCCCATCGCCACCCCGTTGCCATGGTAGGCCAATGCCGCGAAGGCGCCGTCGAGCTCGGGGATCGGCCCGACATAGGGGGTGCGCCGGGCCGAGAGGGTGACGAGGCCCGACCATTCGTTGCCGATTTCGACGCCGGCCCAGGCCGGGAACAGCCGGGCGAAATCGGCGCGGATCTTCCGCGCGATATGGGCCTGGGCGCGGGGCGTCGCGCGGATGCCGCCGCGCATGCCGAACAGGAAGCGGCCGTTCGGCAGCAGCCGGAAGTAATGCAGGAGCTTGCGGCTGTCGTAGGCGATGAGATCGGAGGTCCAGCCCTGGGCCGCCTGTTCGTCCGCCGTGAGCGGCCGGGTCATGATGATGCTCGACTGCACCGGCAGGAAGCGGCCGCCGAGCCAGGGCGGCAGGTGCTCCGAGGAATAGCCCCCCGTCGCGACGAGCAGGCGGCGGGCGGTGACGGTGCCGGTGGGCGTGGCGAGGCGGAAGCCCGCGGGCTCGCGGGTAACGGCATGGACGGGCGCGCGGGCGCGGATATCGGCGCCGGCGCGCTGGGTTGCGCGGGCGAGGCCGGCGACATAGGCGCCGGGATCGAGGGCGAAGCCCTTGCGGAAGAACAGCCCGCCATGGGTGCCGGCGGCGTTCAACCCGCGTTCCTTCATCGCTTCGGGCGGCAGCACCTCTGCCTCGACGCCGCGGCGGCGGAAGGTGGCGGCGTCTTCAGCGAAGCCCCGGTAGGCGCGGGGGCGGTGGGCGAGGAGCACCTCGCCGTCGGAATGAGTGTTGGCGTCGATCCCGTGGGTCTCGAGGAGCCCCGCCACGAGGTCGACGGCCGCCATCTCGGCGGCGAACCAGGCGTCGTCGGCGCCCGGGCCGAAGCGGCGCACCAGGGTGGCGTCGGAGACCTTGGCGCCGCCCAGGCAGCAGAAGCCGCCATTGCGTCCGGAGGCGCCCCAGCCGGGTGCGTTCGCCTCCAGCACCGTCACCTGCGCGCCGGCTTGGGCGAGGTGCAGTGCCGCCGAGAGGCCGGTGAAGCCGCCGCCGATCACCGCGACATCGGTGGCGAGATCGCCGTCGAGCCCGGGCCAGTCGCGGTCGAGCGCCCAGGCGCAATCGGCGCGGGGCGCGTCGGAATAGGCGAAGGGTTCCCAGAGCCGGGTCATCGGGGGGCCAGATCGCAGACGGCGCGGCGCAAGCGGCTTCGAAGCCGCCTGGCAAGCGATTTCGAAATCGCTTGGCCCCGGCGGGAAGGGCGCGCGCAATACGTAGACGCGGCGCGGAGGGACATGGCTACATCCGCCCGAGATAGGTGCGGTATTCGACCTGGCTGATCGCGGTGGTCAGCTGTTCGATCTCGTTGCGCCGCACCGCGGTGTAGATGTCGCGGAACTGGGCGCCGAAGATGTCGGCGGCGATCACCGATTCCTCGAAATTGTCGACTGCGGTGGCCCAGTCGCCGGTCAGCGGATCGGCGTGTTCGCCGTCGTCGTCGTCGAGCGGCAGGGGCAGCGGCAGCGTGGGGTTTTCGAGGCCGAAGAGGATGCCGCCGAGGATCGCGGTGAGCACCAGGTAGGGGTTCACATCGGCGCCCGAGATCCGGTGTTCGAGCCGCGCGCCGGGGCCCGAAACCTCCGGCAGCCGCACCGCGGCGGCGCGGTTGTCGAGGCCCCAGTCGGGGGCGTGGGGGGCGAAGGAATTGCGCTGGAACCGGCGGTAGGAATTCATGTGCGGGGCGAAGATCGCCTGCAGGTCGGGCATCGTGGCGAGCGTGCCGGCCACGGCCTGCTTGAGCAGTTTCGAGGGCTCGTCGGAGCCATCGTCGAAGATGTTGCGCCCCTCGGCGTCGAGCAGCGAGATATGGGCGTGCATGCCGTTGCCGGGGGCATGGGCATAGGGCTTGGCCATGAAGGTGGCGCCCATCTCGTGGCGCCGCGCGACGCCGCGCACCAGCCGGCGGAAGATCAGCGCGTCGTCCGCGGCCTTCAGCGTATCGTCGGTATGGTGGAAGTTGATCTCGAACTGGCCGGGGCCGTATTCGGCGATCAGCGTGTCGGGCTCGAGCCCCTGGTCGATGGCGCTGTCGCGGATCGCGTCGAGGATCGCCTGGGTGCGGTCGAGCACGTCGAGATCGTAGTTCTGGAACTCCGGCGTGCGCTCCGGTGGCACCGGCGCCTCGTCCTGGGTGTCGCGGGGCTGGTAGAGGTAGAACTCGAGCTCGGTGGCGACCACCGGGGTAAGGCCCTTCTTCTTGAACCGGTCGAGCATGTTCTCGAGCTGGCGGCGCGACGAATAGGGGGCCACATCCTCTTCGTCGTCGTGCATCTCGACGATCACCTGGGCGACGGTCTGGCCACGCGCCCAGGGCACCGGCTGGAGGGTGCCGGGTACCGGGTAGAGGCGGCCGTCGGGATCGCCGATGGAGATGCCGAGGCCGGTGCTCTCGACCTCCTCGCCGAGGATGTTGGGCGCGTAGGTCGACAAGGGCAGGCGTACGCCGCCCTGGGCGAGCTTTTCCCCGTCCTCGCCCGGCAGCCATTTGCCGCGCAGCACCGAGTTGATGTCGCACAGCATCAGCTCAACCCGGTCGGGCCTTCCGTGGCGCTCACAGAAGGCGGCGTATTCAGCGATGAAGTCGGTCATGGTGTGGCTCTGTTTTCGTCCGCGATCCGCTTGGCGATGGCGCGCTTGGAGATCAGCGAGGCGGTGATGACGCCCACCGAGACGATGCCGATCAGGATCGCGGAGAGCGCGTTGATCTCCGGGCTGACGCCGAGGCGCACGGCCGAGAAGATCTTGATTGGCAGCGTGGTCGACGAGGGGCCGGAGGTGAAGGAGGCGATGACAAGGTCATCGAGCGAGAGGGTGAAGCCGAGCAGCCAGCCCGAGATGACGGCGGGGGCGATGATCGGCAGGGTGACGAGGCGGAAGGCCTCGAACCTTGTGCAGCCGAGGTCGAGCGCCGCCTCTTCGAGCGACCGGTCGAAGGCGACGAGCCGCGAGGTCACCACGACGGCGACATAGGCCATCGAGAAGGTGGTGTGGGCGAGGATGATGGTGAGAAGGCCGCGGTCGAGGCCGATGGCGATGAACAGGAGAAGCAGCGACAGGCCGAGGATCACGTCGGGCATGACCAGCGGCGCGTAGAGCATGCCCGAGAACAGGGTGCGGCCATGGAACCGGCCGCCGCGCACCAGAACGTAGGCCGCGAGGGTGCCGAGCACGGTGGCGAGGGTCGAGGAGGCGAGGGCGACCCGGATGGTCACCCAGGCGGCGTCCATCATCGCCTCGTTGCGGAACAGCTCGCCGTACCACTTGGTCGAGAAGCCGGCCCAGACGGTGACCAGCTTGTTCGAGTTGAACGAGTAGACCACCAGCACGATCATCGGCAGGTAGAGGAAGGCGAAGCCGAAGGTGAGCGAGGTGAGGTTGAACCAGGAGAGCTTTCTCATGTCTCGCCCTCCCATTCCTTCTCTTCGGTCTTGATGAACAGCACGATCGGCACGATCAGGATGAGGAGCAGGATGATCGCCACGGCCGAAGCCACCGGCCAGTCGCGGTTGGAGAAGAATTCCTCCCACAGCACCTTGCCGATCATCAGCGTGTCGGAGCCGCCCAAGAGGGTGGGGATGACGAACTCGCCCATGACCGGAATGAAGACGAGGAACGAGCCGGCGATGATGCCCTGTTTCGACAGGGGCAGGGTGACCAGCCAGAACGCCTTCATTCGGGTACAGCCGAGGTCTTCGGCGGCTTCCAGCAGGGTCTCGTCGAGCTTTTCGAGGGCGGCGTAGAGCGGCAGCACCATGAACGGCAGGTAGGTGTAGATGATGCCGATATAGACCGCGGTGTTGGTGTTGAGGATCGTGAGCGGCGTGTCGATGACGCCGAGCGCGAGCAGGACCTGGTTGAGAAGGCCCTCCTGCGCCAGGATCGCCTTCCACGAATAGACCCGGATGAGGAACGAGGTCCAGAACGGCAGGATGATGAGCATCATCAGCGTCGGGCGCCATTCGTCGGGCGCGCGAGACATGCCGTAGGCGATCGGGTAGGCCACCAGAAGGGTCAGGAAGGTCGAGGTAACGGCGATCTTCAGCGACGACAGGTAAGCCTTCCAATAGAGCGAGTCGGTGGTGAGGAAGGTGAAGTTCTCGACGTCGAGCCCGGCGAAGAAATCCTTGATCCCCTGCCAGCCGGCCGAGAGATCGAGGTTGGGCGTATAGGGCGGGATCGCCAGCGCGGTGTCGGAGAGGCTGATCTTGAACACGATCAGGAACGGCACCAGGAACAGCGCCAACAGCCAGGAATAGGGCAGGGCTATGAGCGCGAACCGTTTCATTTGGCCAGGACCACGCCTGCGGTCTCGCGCCACGACAGCCAGACCTCGTCGTCCCAGGTGAACTCGCGCCGGGCAATCCGGCTCGCGTTGGTCATGGCGGCCTTGACCATCTGCCCGGTCGACAGCTCGACGTGATAGGTCGAGGTGTTGCCGAGGTAGCCGATGTCGATGATCTTGCCGAAGGCGCGGTTGGCGCGGTCGTCGGGTTCCTCGCGGCTCACCCGGATCTTCTCGGGCCGGATCGCGTAGGTCACCCTGGTGCCGATGGTGATGCCATCGACCGGGTCTACCGCGATGGGCGGCTCGCCCTCGGCATAGGCGATCTCGCCGCGCTCCGGGGTCGGCCGGGTGTAAACGCCCTCGATCAGGTTCACATCGCCGATGAAGTCCGCGACGTAGACCGAGCTCGGCTGTTCGTAGACCCGCGCCGGGGTATCGACCTGGATGATCTTGCCGTGGTCCATCACCGCGATGCGCGAGGCGACGGTCATCGCCTCTTCCTGATCGTGAGTGACGATCACGAAGGTGGTGCCGGTCTTCTCCTGGATATCCATCAGCTCGAACTGGGTCTCTTCGCGCAGCTTGCGGTCGAGCGCGCCGAGCGGTTCGTCGAGCAGGAGCAGCTTCGGGGCCTTGGCGAGCGCGCGGGCCAGCGCCACGCGCTGGCGCTGGCCGCCGGAAATCTGATGCGGCTTGCGCTTGGCGAATTGTTCGAGCCGGGTCAGGCGCAGCATCTCGCTCACACGCGCCTCGATCTTGTCCTTCGGCAGCTTGTCGCGCTTCAGGCCGAAGGCGATGTTGTCCCAGACCGACAGATGCGGGAACAGCGCGTAGCTCTGGAACATCATGTTGACCGGGCGTTCGTTGGGGGGGATGCCGCCCATGTCCTGGCCGCCCAGCGTGATGGTGCCCTCGGTCGCGCGCTCGAAGCCTGCGAGCATCCGCATCATCGTGGTCTTGCCGCAGCCCGAGGGGCCGAGCAGGGCAAAGAATTCTCGCTCGTAGATGTCGAGGGTGAGATCGTCGATCGCGGTGAAATCGCCGAACCGCTTGGAGACGTTCTTGAACCGGATCAGCGGCACCGCGTCCGGATCGTCCCAGGGCGCGAACACGTTCTGGTTGGGATTGGGCCTGGGTTTATGTGGGGCTACAGCCATGGCGCTCACCGCTCGCAGGAAAAGGCCCCCGCACCAAGTGCGCGGGGGCCGGTTTCGGGGTCAGATGCCGGATTTGATCTTGGTCCACATCCGGGTCACCGTGCGCTGAAGCTTCGGATCGTACCCGTCCTTGACGTAGAGGTTCTCGAGCGTTGCCGCGTCGGGGTAGATCGCGGTGTCGCCGATCACGTCCTCGTTGAGGAATTCCTGCGAGGCGAGGTTGCCGTTGGCGTAATAGACGTAGTTCGACGCCGCCGCCATGTTCTGGGCGTCCATGATGAAGTTGAGGAAGACATGCGCGCCGTCCGGATTCGGCGCGTCGGCCGGAATGGCCATCTCGTCGAACCACATCAGCGCGCCTTCCTTCGGCGCGTGGTAGGCGATCTCGATGCCGTTGTCGGCCTCGGCGGCGCGGTCGCGCGCCTGCAGGATGTCGCCCGACCAGCCGAAGGCGACGCAGATGTCGCCGTTGGCGAGCGCCTCGATGTATTCCGAGGAGTGGAATTTCGAGATGTAGGGACGCACCTGCAGGAACACCTCTTCCGCCTTGGTCACCACCGCCTCGTCCATCGAGTTCGGGTCTTCGCCGATATATTTGAGCGCGGCCGGAACCATTTCATCGGGCGCGTCGAGGAACATCACGCCGCAGGCGGCGAGTTTTTCCATGTTGGCGGGATCGAACACCAGCGCGAGGCTGTCGATCGGGGCATCCTCGCCCAGCACTTCCTTCACCTTGCCGAGGTTCACGCCGATGCCGGTGGTGCCCCACATGTAGTTGATCGCGTATTCGTTGCCGGGGTCGTAGCGGGCGGTGCGCTCGGAGATCACCGGCCACATGTTGCCGATGTTCGGCAGCTTCGACATGTCGAGCTTCTGGAACACGCCGGCCTGGATCTGGCGTGCCAGGAACGAACCGGTGGGGACCACCACGTCGTAGCCGGAACCGCCCGCGAGCATCTTGGTCTCGAGCACCTCGTTCGAATCGAACACGTCGTAGATCAGGTCGAGCCCCGTCTCTTCCTCGAATTTCGTGAGCAGGCTTTCGTCGATGTAGTCGGACCAGTTGTAGACCCGGACCTCGTCGGCAAGGGCGGCGCCGGCGACCAACGCAAAGGCGGTGCCGAGCAGGAAGGTTTTGTTGGACATGGATGTCTCCCCGTCTGTTGCTTACGGGCGGGCCGTTGCGGCCTTCTCCCGTTTTGATCAAAATCACCATCGCGGACGATATGGTCAAACCGCCCGCAAGGCGATACCCTATCTTTCGACATTATCCGCTTCTTTCCCGAGCGCAATGGTCATGCTTTACACTCGGGGCATTGCATTTGAGACGGAGGCGACGTGACCGCCGAACCGGTGAAACTGCCCGAACACGAGCGCGCCTACCGGGCATTGCGCGAGATGGTGCTCTATGGCGAGCTGGCGCCGGGACAGCCGGTGACGATCCAGGGGCTGGCCGATCTGGCCGGGCTCGGGATGACGCCGGTGCGCGAGGCGATCCGCCGGCTGACCTCGCAGGGGGCGCTGGTGTTCAAGGGCAACCGGCGGGTCGAAGTGCCCGAGCTGACGCTTGCGCAATACGGCGAGCTGGCCTTCGCGCGACGCGCGGTCGAGCCGGAACTTGCACGCCGTGCCGTTGAAAACATGGAGAAAACCGATATCTCTGCGCTGGAGGAAGAAGATGCCGCGCTGGATGCGGCGATCGCGCGTGGGGATGTGCGCGGCTACCTTCAGCACAACCATTTGTTTCATGCCAAGCTCTATGCCCTGTCGGGCGCGCATGTGCTGATCGCGATCTCCGAGATGCTGTGGCTGCGCTCCGGGCCGCCGCTCCGGGTGATGCTCGGCCGGCACGGTACGGCCAACCTGCCGGACCTCCACCGAGAGGCGCTGGCGGCGATGCGGGCGGGCGATGCCACGGCGGTGGCAGAGGCGATCCTGGGCGACATCGAACAGGGAATCGCGCAGGTCAGCCGGTCGCTCGGAGCCACGGAAGGCGGCGAAACCGGGCAGGGGTTACGTTGACAGCCCGATTTTTGATCATATTCTGAAGCGAAATTTCCGCCCGAGGATTCCCCGATGACCAAAATTACGAATCACCTGCCGACGGCAGAGCTGCAGGCGCTGGACGCCGCGCATCACATGCATCCGTTCACCAATGCCGACGTGCTGGCCGATCGCGGCGCGCGGGTCATCACCCGGGCCAAGGGGGTGATGCTGACCGACAGCGAAGGCGAGGAAATTCTCGACGGCATGGCCGGGCTGTGGTGCGTCAATGTCGGCTACGGGCGCGACGAGCTCGCCGAGGTGGCGGCGCGGCAGATGAAGGAGCTCGCATTCTACAACACCTTCTTCATGTCGTCCCATGTGCCCGCCATCGCGCTCGCGGCGAAGCTCGCCGAGCTTGCGCCGGGCGACATCAACCACGTGTTCTATTCCTCCGGCGGGTCGGAGGCGAACGAGACCAACATCCGCATGGTGCGGCGCTACTGGGACCAGATGGGCAAGCCCGACAAGCATGTCATCATCGCCCGCAAGAACGCCTACCACGGCACCTCGATGGGCGCGGCCTCGCTCGGCGGGATGGCCGGGATGCATGCCCAGGGCGGGCTGCCGATCCCGGGCATCGTCCATATCGGCCAGCCGGACTGGTATTCCGAGGGCGGCGAGATGAGCCCCGACGAGTTCGGGCTGATGCGGGCGCGCGAGCTCGAGGCGAAGATCGACGAGCTGGGCGAAGGCAAGGTCGCGGCCTTCATCGCCGAGCCGATCCAGGGCGCCGGCGGCGTGATCGTACCGCCCGACAGCTACTGGCCCGAGATCAGCCGGATCTGCGCCGAGCGCGAGATCCTGCTCATCGCCGACGAGGTCATCACCGGGTTCGGGCGCACCGGAAACTGGTTCGGTTCGCAGACCTTCTCGATCACCCCCGACATCATCACGGTGGCCAAGGGGATGTCGTCGGGCTATGTGCCGATCGGCGGCTCGCTGGTCTCCGACCGGGTGGCCAAGGTGATCGGCAGCGACGAGTTCACCCATGGCTACACCTATTCGGGCCATCCGGTGGCCGCCGCCGTTGCGCTCGAAAACCTGCGTCTGCTCGAAGAAGAGAAGGTCATCGAGCGGGTGCAGAGCGATATCGGCCCCTATCTGGCGGAGAAGTGGCACGGGCTCGCCGATCACCCGTTCGTCGGCGAGACCAAGATCGTCGGGCTGATGGGCTCGCTCGCGCTCACCGCCGACAAGGCGGGGCGCAAGCCGTTCGCGTCCGAGGCCGGCACGATCGGCTACATGGTGCGCGAGCGCTGCTTCAGGAACAACCTGGTGATGCGCCATGTCGGCGACCGGATGATCATCGCGCCGCCGCTGGTGATCGCGAAATCCGAGGTCGACGTGCTGATCGAGCGCGCGGTCAAGTCGCTCGACGAGGCCTACAAATTGGCGCGGGACGAGGGGCTGTTGAAGACCGCCGACTAGGGCGCCCGCGGCGGGCGGGACGCGGGCACATTACCGTGCCCGCGCGACGCCTTTGAAGAAACAAGGAGCGGCATGGCCCGGCTCGACATCCTCACGGCGAACGACCGCGACGGGGAATACCCGTCGTCCTGGTATGCGGCAACGGCGCTGTCGCTCGATCCCTTCCCGGCGGCCGAGGGCGAGATCGCCTGCGACGTCGCGGTGATCGGCGGGGGCTACACCGGGTTGTCGGCGGCGCTGCATCTGGCCGAGGCCGGGCTCGACGTGGTCGTGCTGGAGGCCCACCGGGTGGGGTTCGGCGCCTCGGGGCGCAACGGCGGGCAGCTCCATCCCGGCCAGCGGCTCGACCAGGACGCGCTCGAGGACATGGCGGGCGAAACCCTGGCCCGGGCGCTCTGGGATCTCGCCGAGGAGAGCGTGGCGCTCACCATCGGGCTGGCGCGAAAGCACGCGCCGGAGGCGGCGTTCGTTCCGGGCCTCATCCATGCCGATCACCGCGCGCGGTTCGTCGAGCACAGTCACGCCTATGCCGAAAAGCTGCAACGCCGCTACGGCTACGACAAGATCCGCCCGCTCGAGCGCGACGCGCTGCGCGCGAAGGTCGGGTCGGGAGCCTATTTCGGCGGGACCATCGACATGGGCGGCGGACATCTGCACCCGCTCAACTACGCGCTCGGGCTCGCGCGGGCGGCGCGGGACGCGGGCGCGCGGATCTACGAGCGGTCGCGGGTCGACTGGGTGAGTGAGACCGATCCGGTGCGGCTCGGGACAGGTTCGGCGCGGATCACCGCCCGGCATCTGATCTGGGCCGCGGGCGGCTATCTCGGCGATCTCGACCGGCGGATCGCCGCGCAGGTGATGCCGATCAACAATTTCATCGTCGCGACCGAGCCACTCGGCGCGCTCGCCGACAAGCTCATTCCCGGCCGCGAGGCGGTGGCGGATTCGAAGTTCGTGGTGAACTATTTCCGGCTGTCGGCGGACGGACGGATGTTGTTCGGGGGCGGCGAGAGTTACGGCTACCGTTTCCCGCGCGATATAGCCGCCAAGGCACGAAAGCCGATGGCCGAGATCTTTCCCGAACTCGCCGAAGCGCGGATCGACCATGCCTGGGGCGGCACGCTGGCGATCACCCGGAGCCGGATGCCGCATTTCGAATGGCTCGCGCCCAACATGATCACCGCGAGCGGCTATTCCGGCCAGGGGGTGGGAATGGCGACGCTGGGCGGCAAGCTCGCGGCCGAGGCCGTCACCGGTACTGCCGGGCGGTTCGATCTGATGGCCGCGGTGCCCACGCCGCGGTTTCCCGGCGGGGTCGCGCTGCGCTGGCCGCTGCTCGTGCTGGCGATGGTCTGGTTCGGGCTGCGCGACCGCCTCTGATTGACTTTTGCGCCTCGAGGCCCGACCCATGCGGGAGCGGGAGGGCAGGGCATGAGCGGCGCGTGGGAGTTTTGGATCGACCGGGGCGGCACCTTCACCGATGTGGTGGCGCGCCGGCCCGGTGGCGGGATCGAGACCGCCAAGCTCCTGTCGGAAAACCCCGAGCATTATGACGACGCCGCCGTCGAGGGCATCCGGCGGATGCTGGGGCTCGCGCCCGGTGCGCCGATCCCTGACGGGGCGATCCGCGCGGTCAAGATGGGCACGACGGTGGCCACCAATGCGCTGCTCGAACGCAAGGGCGAGCGCACCTTGCTGGTCATCACCGAGGGGTTCGGCGATCTGCTCAGGATCGGCACCCAGGCGCGGCCCGATCTGTTCGCGCTCGAAGTCCGGCGGCCCGATCTGCTCTACGACTGGGTGATCGAGGCGGGCGAACGCCTCGACGCCGAGGGCCGCGTGGTGCGTCCGCTCGACGAGGCGGCGCTCGCCACGGCGCTGAACGAAGCGCGGGGCGCGGGGATCGCCGCCGTCGCCATCGCCTTCCTGCACGGCCATATCAACCCCGCGCACGAGGCGCGGGCGGCGGCGCTCGCGCGGGATGCCGGTTTCACCCAGGTGAGCGTGAGCCACGAGGTCTCGCGGCTGACCAAGCTGGTGGGGCGCGGCGACACCACGGTGGTCGACGCCTATCTCTCGCCGATCCTCAGGCGCTACGTCGCGCGGGTCGAGGCGGCACTCGATCTCGGGCGGGCGACGGGCGGGCTCTACTTCATGCAGTCGAACGGCGGGCTCACCGATGCGCGCCGGTTCCAGGGCAAGGATGCGATCCTGTCGGGCCCCGCGGGCGGGATCGTCGGCATGGTGCGCACGGCCGAGGCGGCGGGGCACGCGCGCCTGATCGGCTTCGACATGGGCGGCACCTCGACGGACGTGAGCCATTATGCGGGCGCCTATGAGCGCAGTTTCGAGACCGAGGTGGCCGGCGTGCGGATGCGCGCGCCGATGATGGATATCCATACGGTGGCGGCGGGTGGTGGCTCGATCCTCGCCTTCCGCGACGGACGGTTCCAGGTGGGGCCGGAGAGCGCGGGGGCCGATCCGGGGCCGGCCGCCTACCGGCGCGGCGGGCCGCTCACGGTGACCGATTGCAACGTGATGCTCGGGCGGTTGCAGCCCGAGCATTTCCCGGCGGTGTTCGGTCCGGGGGCCGACGCGCCGCTCGACGGTGCGGTGGTGGCGGCGAAATTCGCCGATTTGGCGGGCGAGATCGCGCGGGCGACCGGGGCGGCAGCGATGGCGCCAGAGGCGGTGGCGGAGGGGTTCCTTCGGATCGCGGTCGACAACATGGCGGCGGCGATCAAGAAGATCAGCGTCGAGCGCGGCCATGACGTGACCGGCTACACGCTGCAATGTTTCGGCGGTGCCGGGGGGCAGCATGCCTGCCTGGTGGCAGACGCGCTGGGGATGGAGCGGGTGTTCCTGCATCCATACGCCGGCGTCCTGTCGGCGTTCGGCATGGGGCTCGCCGATATCCGCGCGTTGCGCGAGGCACAGTTCGACGCGCCGCTGTCGGCCGCCGATGAGGCGGGGGCGCGGCTTGCCGCGCTCGCCGACGAGGCGGCAGCGGAGGTGCGGGCGCAGGGGGTGGCGGCGGTGCGTGTCGCCCGGCGTGCGCATCTGCGCTACGCGGGCTCGCACCAGCCGCTCGACGTCGCTTTCGGCCCAGTGGCCGAGATGCAGGCGGCGTTCGAGGCGGCGCATCTGGCGCGGTTCGGCTTCACCTCGCCGGAACGCGCGCTGGTGTTCGAGATGCTCGCGGTCGAGGCGGTGGGCCAGACCGGCGCCGACCCGGTGACGCGGGCGCCCGTGGGCGACGGCGCGTCCATCGCCCAGGTGCGGGCCTGGTTCGACGGCTGGCGCGAGGTGGCGCTCTACGACCGGGAGCGGCTGCCCGCGGGCGCGCAGCTCGCGGGTCCCGCGATCGTCAGGGAGGCGACCGGTACGGTGGTGATCGAGCCGGGCTGGACCGCCGAAGTCGACGTCACCGGCAATCTCGTGCTCGCGCGCCGCGAGGCGAAGGCGCGCCCACCGGCGGCCGGCACCGAGGCCGATCCGGTGTTGCTCGAAGTGTTCAACAACCTGTTCATGTCGGTCGCCGACCAGATGGGGGCGACGCTCGCCAACACTGCCTGGAGCGTCAACATCAAGGAAAGGCTGGATTTTTCCTGCGCGATCTTCGATACGGCCGGCGATCTTGTGGCCAACGCGCCGCATGTGCCGGTGCATCTGGGCTCGATGGCCGAGAGCATACGCACGGTGATGCGCGCGGTGGCGGCGACGGCGCGGCCGGGCGATGCCTGGATGCTCAACTCGCCCTTCAACGGCGGCACGCATCTGCCGGACGTCACCGTGGTTACACCGGTGTTCAACGGTGAACGCGTGGCGTTCTGGCTCGGCTCGCGCGGCCATCACGCCGATATCGGCGGGCGGACGCCGGGCTCGGGGCCGCCGGATTCGACCCGGATCGAGGACGAGGGCGTGGTGATCGACCTCGTGCAGCTGGTTTCGGCCGGGCGGTTCCTCGAGGCCGAGGCGCGCGCCGTGCTTGCCTCGGGGCGCTGGCCTGCGCGCCAGCCCGATCAGAACATCGCCGATCTCAAGGCCCAGGTGGCGGCGAACGAGACCGGGCGGCGCGAGCTGGCGCGGGTGGTGGCGCGCTACGGGGCCGAGGTGGTCGGGGCCTACATGGGCCATGTGCAGGCCAACGCGGCCGAGAGCGTCGCGCGGGTGATCGACCGGCTTGCGGATGGCAGCTATGTCTACCCGCTCGACCATGGCGCCGAGATCCGGGTCGCGGTGCGGGTCGATCGCGCTCGGCGGCGCGCTTTGGTGGATTTCACCGGCACCTCGCCGCAGCATGCGGGCAATTACAATGCGCCCTCGGCGATCAGCCGGGCCGTCGTGCTCTATTGCTTCCGCACGCTTGTCGGCCAGGCGATCCCGCTCAACGAGGGCTGTCTCGCGCCGATCGACATCGTGGTGCCCGAGGGCTCGATGCTGAACCCGGCGCCGCCGGCGGCGGTGATCGCGGGCAATACCGAGGTGAGCCAGGCCGCCTGCAACGCGCTGCTCGGCGCGCTCGGCGCGCTCGCGGCGAGCCAGGGGACGATGAACAATTTTCTCTGGGGCAATGACGATTTTCAGAATTACGAGACCATCGCCGGGGGCACCGGCGCGGGGCCCGGGTTCGCCGGGGCCGACGCGGTGCAGAGCCACATGACCAACACGCGGATGACCGATCCGGAAGTGCTCGAGAAACGCTTCCCGGTGCGGCTCGAGGCGTTGCGCATCCGGGCGGGCTCGGGCGGGGCGGGGCGCTGGCCGGGCGGCAACGGGGTGGTGCGGCGGCTGAGGTTCCTCGCGCCGGTCACCGTCACCACGCTCAGCCTGTCGCGCCGCGTGCCGCCGTTCGGCATGGCGGGCGGCGGGCCGGGGGCGCTGGGAGAGAACCGGGCCGAATGGCCCGACGGGCGGGTCGCGCTGCTCGGCGGCAATGCCGAGGTGGAGCTGCCCGCCGGCGGGCTCTTCGAGATGCGCACGCCGGGCGGCGGGGGCTGGGGCGCTTCGGAAGACTGATTCCGGGGGCAGTCGGCGCGCCGGTCACCTGTCCTTCCTCTTGGTCCAAATACTCCGAGGGTCCGGGGCCTCTCGGCAGATCTCCTCGCGGAGATCGCCTGCCGGTTTCCGGCCGCGCGTCGCACGACCGTCCAGGCCAAACCCCTCAGGGCAGCGCGATCACCGGGGCGGCGCCGATCGGCACCGGCCCCAGCAGGGTGAAGCCGCGGGCGAAGCGCAGGGGTACGTCGAGCCGGTCGGGGTCGCCGCCGAGGCGGGCGAGGGTCTCCAGCGCGGCGGTGACCAGCGGGGCCACATCCTCGCTGAGCGCGCCGGTGGCCACCGCCAGCTCGAGGATCTCGCGCCAGTTGGTGGCTTCCAGCGTGAGCGTGCCGGTCGGGGTGCCGGCGGCATCGACGGTGAAGGCGCCGTCGCCGGCGAGCGCGAGGTCTCCCCAGCGGGCGGCGAGTCGGGTGAGGGTCACGTCGCGGGGTTGCGGCCGGCGGTCGTCGATGGCGGAGAGGTTCCAGGGCTTGTCCCAGGTCACGGTCAGCTCGGCCTCCAGCGTCTCGATCACTTCCGGAAGCCCCATGGTCTCGCGCAGGGTGGCGATGGCGTCGCTCTCGGGGGCGAGGCCGCTGAGGTTGAACGCGAGGTCGTAGACCGGCGCGCCGCGCGCCTCGGGGGTCTCGCGCAGGGCGATCTGGCCGTCGGCCAGCGAGGCGCGCCAGCCGTTCGACGAGGTGAGGCCGAGCCCGGCGATCTCGACCACGCTGCGCTGCCAGGGCAGATCGGCGCTCGCGCCCATTTCGAGCGAGGCGCGCAGCCGTTCGCTGGCGATGTCGAGCGTCGCGTCGGGCAGATCGAGCCGCTGGGATTGCGGCCAGACCGCGATCACATGGGTGGGCTTGTAGCTCAGCGACAGGATCTGGAACCAGGGCGCGGACCAGGCGACCTCGGTCTCGGGGTCGGCGAGGGTCGGGTCTTCGAAGGTCGTGTCGAAACGGTTCGGGAAGCCGCGGGTGTCGAGCGCGCTCACCTCGGCCGTCCAGCCCTCGGCCCGGCGGGCGTCGAGCCAGGCGGCGATGCCGCGCTCGGTGGCGGCGGCGCCGATCCACCAGTAGACGCCCCAGCCGAGGGCGGCGAGAACGAGGACAACGGCGAAGCGGGTCAGGTTGCGCATTGGCGGGCACTCTCATAGGACTCGGGTCGTTGTAGCGGCGCGAGAGGGCAGGGGCCAGCATGGGCGAGGATCTTTGGGTTTTCGGCTATGGCTCGCTGTTGTGGAACCCGGGGTTTGCGCATGTCGAGAGCCGGCTCGCGACGCTCGAGGGCTATCACCGGTCGTTCTGCATGCGCTCGATCCATCATCGCGGCACCGAGGCCGAGCCCGGGCTGGTGCTGGCGCTCGATGCCGCCCCCGGAGCGGCCTGCGAGGGCATGGCGTTCCGGGTCGATCCCGCCGCGCATGAGGCCACGCTCGCGGGGCTGCGCGAGCGCGAGCTGATTTCGTCGGCCTATTTCGAGACGGTGTTGCCGGTGCGGCTCGACGACGGGCGGATGGTGGCGGCCGTCACCTATGTGATCGACCCCGATCACGTGCAGTATTGCGGCGGGCTGGGGCTTGAGGAACAGGCGCGGATCATCGCCCATGCGGTGGGCGGGCGGGGGCCGAACCGGGAGTATCTCTACAACACCGCCGACCATCTCGAAGAGCTCGGGATCGAGGATGCCGAGCTCAGCTGGCTCGCGCGGGTGGTGCGGGCGATGGGGTAGCTGCGGGCGCGGCGCGCCGGCTCACTTCTCGGTCAGTTTCAGCTCGATCCGGCGGTTCTGGGCGTAGGCCTCGGGGCTGTCGCCGAGCGCCACGGGCTGGAATTCGCCAAAGCCGGTTGCGGCGAGGCGCCCGGGCGGGAAGCCCAGCTCGTCGACCATGTAGTTGACGACCGAAAGCGCGCGGGCCTGGCTCAGTTCCCAGTTGTCCTTGTAGGGTCCGCCGGCGCCGAGCTTGGTCTTGTCGGTGTGGCCGTCGACGCGGATCACCCAGTCGATCTCGGGCGGGATCTCGCCGGACACTTCCGAGAGGATCGCGGCGACGCGGGCGATCTGTTCCTTGCCGCCGTCCGACAGATCGGCGCTGCCGGGGTCGAACAGAACCTCGGAGGAGAACACGAAGCGGTCGCCCACCACCTGCACGCCGGCACGGTCGCCGAGGATCTGGCGCATC
>JAGRMO010000064.1:3636-4640 GCA_020441205.1 Maritimibacter sp. | reverse complement strand
CGGGCGAGTGCTGCGTTCAGATCGGAACCGAGCTTCTCGATCTGCACCTGCGAGGCGGCGTCGCGGGTCTCGTAATCGTCGAGCAGGGCCTGGAGCTGGCCGAGCTGGGTGCGCAGGGCGTTGACCTGTTCGTTGAGCAGCGCGACCTGGCGCTGCGCCTCGGTGCTGGCGGCCTTCTCGGTTTCGAGCGCGGCGGAGGCGGTGGCGAGCAGGGCGGCCTGGCGTTCGGCCTCGGTCAGCGCGTCCTCGGCCCCGGTCTCGGCGGCGAGCTTGGCGGCCAGCGCGGCGGCGAGCTGTTCGCGCAGCGTCGCCTCGTCGCCGGTCGCGGCCGAAAGCGTCTGGTTTTCGAGGAGGGCGGCGGCGAGCTTGTCGTTCAGATCCTTGTTCGCGGCCTCGGCGGCGGCGAGCAGGGTGAGCGTGTCTTCGGCCTCCTTGCGGGCGGCCTCGAGCGAGAGCGTCATCGCGGTGAGCTCGGTGTCGGCTTCCTCGAGACGTTTGCGCAGGGCCTCGGCAGCGGCGGCCTCGGCGATCCGGGCCTTTTCCTCCTCGGTCAGCGCGGTTTCGGCTTCGGCGAGGCGCTGGCGCAGGGCTTCGGCGGCGGCCTGTTCGGCGAGGCGGGTCTGTTCCTCGGCGCTCAGGTTGGCGTTCACCTCGTCGAGCTGGGCACGCAGCGCGGCGGCGGCGGCGGCTTCGGCGAGGCGGGCCTTTTCCTCGTCGGTGAGCTTCGCCTCCAGCGCGGCGATCTGGTCGGCGAAGCTCTCGCCGCTGGTGCGCTGGTCTTCGAGCTGGGCAAGCATCTCGGCGAGCGAGGTCTCGCGCGCGGCCAGCGTCGCCTCGGTCTCGGACAGCGTCGCGTCCTTTTCGCGGATCTGTTTCAGCGCGTCGAGCATCGAGGCGTTGCCGCGTTCGAGCTGGGCGAGCACCTGGGCGAGCGAGGTCTCGCGCTCGTCGAGCGAGCTCTGCAGATCGGCGACGAGCGCCTCCAGCGCCTCGCGCCGGGCGGC
>JAGRMO010000064.1:0-3532 GCA_020441205.1 Maritimibacter sp. | reverse complement strand
TCGCTCAATTGCGCGGTCAGGGTCTCGCCGGTGGCGATGGCCTCGTCGCGGGCGGCGATCAGGGCGGCGACCTGGGCCTCGAAGGCGGTGAGCTTGGTGTCGGCATCGGCCAGCGCCGCGTCCTTCGAGGCGATCTGGGCATTGAGCGTGGCGATCAGCTGGGCCTGGCGCTGGGCGGCGACCTCGGCCGAGGCGATGTTGGCGTTGAGCACGCCGAGCTCGCCGGCCATTTCGGCGTTGCGGTCGCGTTCGAGCCCGAGCGCATCGGCCAGTTCGCGGACCTGGGCCGAGAGCGCGTCGAGCTCGCTTTCCTGGCCCGAGATGGTCTCGCGCAGGACGAACTGCACCACCATGAAGATGGTCAGCACGAACATCAGCACGAGCAGCAGCGCCGTCATCGCATCGACGAAGCCCGGCCAGATCGAGGCCGAGACGTTGCGATTGGCGCGGCGGCTCAGGGCCATGTCAGCCCTGCCCGCCGTTCAGGTGCCGGATCGCGCGGGTGAGCGAGGCGATGTCGCCGCGCAGTTCCGACAGGCTCTCCTGCCGGCCCGCGCTCATCTCTTCGAGGATGCGCAGGAGCTGCACGTCGATCGAGCGAAGCCGCATCCGGCTTTCGGCGTCGGCATGGGCGCCGCCGTCTTCGGGGCGCGCCTCCAGCGCCTCGATCATCCGCTGCTGGCCGTCGGCGATGCGGATGAGATAGGGGGTCGAGACGCCCTCGGCCTCGATCTGCCTGGTGAGCCGGTCGACCGAGTCCGCGAGCTGGACGAGCCGGTCGTCGACGACGCTGCGGGCGGTGTCGGACTGGGTGAACATCACCCGCATCGCCTCGATCTGCTCTGCCATATGGGCGGCCCAGATGCCCGAGCTGTCGCCCGCGACCGGGGCCGGCATCGGGGCGTGGCTCGCGTCCTCGCCCTGGGTGAAGCTGTAGGTGGTGATCGACGAGATCCACTCTTCGAGCTCGCGGTAGAACCGGTTCTGGCCATGCGAGGAGAACAGCTCGAGCAGGCCGACGACGAGCGATCCCGCGAGGCCGAGCAGCGACGACGAGAAGGCCGTGCCCATGCCGCCGAGCTGGCTTTCGAGCCCCTGCTGCAGCCGGGCGAAGGTCTCGACGCCGCTTTCGCCCTCGGTCGGAGCGAGCGACTTGATGGTGTCGACGAGCGCCGGCACGGTGGTGGCGAGGCCGTAGAAGGTGCCGAGAAGGCCGAGGAAGATCAACAGGTTGGTGATGTAGCGGGTGAGGTCGCGAGCCTCGTCGATCCGGGTGGCGACCGAGTCGAGGATCGAGCGCGCCGAGGTGGCGCCGATCTGCATCTTGGCGCCGCGGCCGCGCAGAAGTCCGGTGAGCGCCGCCAGCAGCCGTGGCGGATTGTTGGGGTCGTGCCCCTCGTGTTCGAGCACATAGCCGCGCACCCACTGGACCGAGGTGAACACCTGAACGACCTGACCGATCGTCGCCAGGAGGCCGAAGATGAAGACGATCAGGATGAACCCGTTCAGCCAGGGGTTGGCGAAAAAGACCTCGGTGACCTGGGCGACCCGGTGGATGAGTACCCAGAGCCCCAGCGCAACCAGCGCGAGCGAGGCCAGCATCATGAAGATCTGCCGCCCCGGGAGCGTGAATTGCGGTTCGGCCGCGCGGTCCGGCTGGTCCATCAAGAGCCCCTGCCCGTTGGTATCCTCGGGGCCGGAGGATAGGGCCATGGGACAGGGCCGACAAGGACAATGGCGCCTCAGCCGCCGACCCGCGCGGTGCCCGAGGCGGTGTCGAGCAGGGTTCCGCCGCGCTTGAGCTCGACGGTGACGCGCCAGTCGCCCCTGGCCCAGCCGTCCGCCGGGCGCTTGCGGCCGCCCGCGCGCATCAACAGCGCCTGGGCCTTGGTCAGCGTGTCTTCGGTGCGCGAATAGTCCGACCCGTCCGGCGCGGTGAGGGTGAGCGTCACCACGTCGCCGGGGCGGCCGCCGTGGATCAGCGCCCAGCCGACCAGCGCCGGCGCGTCGGCGGCGAGGTTGTCGCGCCCGGCGGTGCCGTCCTTCACCGCCGCGTAGTCGGGCACCGCGTCGGCGAAGCCGGTGGCGACGATGGCGCCCGCGTCATAGGCGGGGGGCGCGGCCCAGAGGTCGTCGCCCGGCCCGTCGTCGCTGCCGCAGCTGCGCGCGCCGTCGCTGTCGAACGGGTCGATCTCGCGCCCGTCGCGGCGCACCGAGAGGTGGACATGGGGGTATTGGGTCTTGCCCGAAAGGCCAACGAGCCCGAGCACCTGGCCGGCCTCGACGGTCTCGCCCTGCGTCACAGTCACGCTGCCCTCGCGCAGGTGGCAATACTGGGTTTCCCAGCCGTTGCCGTGGTCGAGGACGACGCCGTTGCCGCATTCCTCGCCCGCGAGCTGGTCGGGCGGGGTGGCGTCGAGCCCGAGGTCGGGCATCCCGTCGCGGGTGCCGCGCACGACACCCGGGGCGGCGGCGAGCACCGCAACGCCGGCGCGCATCTCGGCAAAGGTGGGCAGGGCGATGTCGGTGCCCTTGTGGCCGTCGTAGCTGAGCGGCCCGCAGGTGAAATCCTGCGCGCCCGGCCCCGGGTCGGCATCGAGGTAGTTGAGCAGGAAGCAGCTCTCGCCGAGGCTGCAGTCGATCGGCCAGCCGAGCCAGTGGGTGTCGTCGGCGTGGGCCGGCGGGGCCAGCAGGAGGGCGAGGACGGCAAAGCTGGGTTTCATCGCGCGAGCCTGCGCGCGACCGGGCCGGGGATCAAGACCGCAACGGAGGCCCCCCTTCATCTGGGCGGAAATACTCCGGGGGTATTCGGGGTGGCCCCCCCAACCGCCGACCCGCGCGCGAGGGGCATGGTCGGCCCGCGCCAATCGAGTTGTCGCAGCAACGACAAAGGGCCGACCCGAAGGCCGGCCCTGTTGTTCTTCGTCGTGCGCGTCCGCGCCCCGCCTCAGTCGGCGGTGAGCAGCGGGGGTTTCTTCGTGGTGAGCCGCGGGCTGGCCGGCTCTTCGACCCGCAGGTCGATCTTGCCGTCCTTCACGCCCACCTTGACGATGCCGCCCTTGGTGAGCTTGCCGAACAGAAGCTCCTCGGCGAGCGGCTTCTTGATGTGCTCCTGGATCACCCGGGCGAGCGGGCGGGCGCCCATCTTGTCGTCATAGCCTTTGTCGCCCAGCCATTCGGCGGCGGGCTTCGTGAGCTCGATGGTGACGCCGCGGTCGAGCAGTTGCGCCTCGAGCTGGAGGACGAATTTCTCGACCACCTGCAGGATCACCTCCTTGCCGAGCGGCGCGAAGTTGATCACCGCGTCGAGCCGGTTGCGGAACTCGGGCGTGAAAGTGCGCTCGATGGCGGCGGTGTCCTCGCCCTCGCGGCGCGAGCGGCCGAAGCCGATGGCCTCCTTCGCCTGCTCCATCGCGCCGGCGTTCGAGGTCATGATCAGCACCACATTGCGGAAGTTCACCGTCCGGCCGTTGTGGTCGGTGAGCTCGCCGTGATCCATCACCTGCAGCAGGATGTTGTAGACATCCGGATG
>JAGRMO010000009.1:2956-28774 GCA_020441205.1 Maritimibacter sp. | reverse complement strand
GTGATCCGCGACGGCATGGGCCAGGCCCAGACCACGCGGGCCGCGGGCGCCGTCGATCTCGTCATCACCAATGCGCTGATCGTCGACCATTCCGGCATCTACAAGGCCGATGTCGGCGTGAGGGACGGCCGCATCGCCGCCATTGGCAAGGCCGGCAACCCCGACACGCAGGCCGGCGTCAACATTATCGTCGGCCCCGGCACCGAGGCGCTGGCGGGCGAGGGCAAGATCCTGACGGCCGGCGGCTTCGACAGCCATATCCACTGGATCGCCCCGCAGCAGATCGAAGACGCGCTGCATTCGGGCCTGACCACCATGCTCGGCGGCGGCACCGGCCCGGCCCACGGCACGCTCGCCACCACCTGCACCCCCGGCCCCTGGAACATCGCCCGGATGATGCAGGCGGTCGACGCCGTGCCGATGAACATCGGCTTCGCCGGCAAGGGCAACGCTTCGCTGCCCGCCGCCCTCGAGGAACAGGCGCTCGCCGGCGCCTGTTCGCTGAAGCTCCACGAAGACTGGGGCACGACGCCCGGCGCGATCGACTGCTGCCTCTCGGTCGCCGACGCGCTCGACGTCCAGGTAATGATCCACACCGACATGCTGAACGAGTCAGGCTTCGTCGAGAACACCATCAAGGCGATGAAGGGCAGGACGATCCACGCCTTCCACACCGAAGGGGCAGGGGGCGGCCACGCGCCCGACATCATCAAGGTCTGCGGCGAGGATTACGTCCTGCCCTCGTCCACCAACCCGACCCGGCCCTTCACCGTGAACACGCTGGAAGAGCATCTCGACATGCTCATGGTCTGCCACCACCTCGACAAGTCGATCCCCGAGGACGTGGCCTTCGCCGAGAGCCGGATCCGGCGCGAGACCATCGCCGCCGAAGATATCCTGCACGACATGGGCGCCTTCTCGATCATCGCCTCGGATTCTCAGGCGATGGGCCGCGTCGGCGAGGTCATCATCCGCACCTGGCAGACCGCCGACAAGATGAAGAAGCAGCGCGGCAAGCTGGCCGAAGAGACCGGCGACAACGACAATTTCCGCGTCCGCCGCTACATCGCGAAGTACACGATCAACCCCGCCATCGCCCATGGCGTCGCCCACGAGATCGGCTCGATCGAAGTGGGCAAGCGCGCCGATCTGGTGCTCTGGTCGCCCTCCTTTTTCGGCGTGAAACCCGAGATGGTGCTGATGGGCGGGATGATCGTGGTGGCCCAGATGGGCGACCCCAACGCCTCGATCCCGACCCCGCAGCCGGTCTACTCGAGGCCGATGTTCGGCGCGATGGGCCGGGCGGTCGAGCACAACGCCATCACCTTCGTGAGCGCCGCCGCGCAGGACGCGGGCGTGCGCGAGAAATACGGGCTGGCCAAGCAGACGCTGGCGGTGCGGAACACCCGACACATCGGCAAGAAAGACCTGATCCTCAACAGCGCGACACCGCAGATCGAGGTGAACCCCGAGACCTACGAAGTCCGGGCCGACGGCGAGCTGTTGACCTGCCAGCCGGCCGAGGTTCTGCCGATGGCGCAGCGGTACTTTTTGTTCTAGTTGTGGGCAATGCTGATCGACGACCCCGCATACCAGTTGGTTTCGCGCGCTGGCGGCTATCTTCGGGCTGCGCAAATCATTGTGGATTCAGGCAACAGCAACCCTGAGATTGTCGCGCCCACGATGCAGCTGGTGGCGCATGGGATCGAAGTGCTTATGAAGCACGTCCTAATTGTAGCTGGCTACACAGTGGAAATGGCTCGAAAAGAGTACGGGCACAGCCTGAAGCGCCTTTGGAATGCCGAAGAAATGGCCGACTTTCGGGATATTAGTTTTGAAGTCGCTGTTGACGCTTGGGCTGTGGCGGCCACGAGTGGCAAGTACCGCGACAAATTCAGCGAGAACCCTCGGGATTTGATTCGCTCGTCTTTGGAAGACTTGGATCGTCTTCACACGAGCGAGTCGAACTACTCGCTCCGATACGTCTCGGCACCTGATGAAACCGCACCCGCACCGATGTTCCTTTTGGACACTTTCCGCCCAGTCGAAGAGCGATTGCGCTCTCGTTATCTGCTTTCGGAGCGATCCAGGCAGTATGCGTAGTCTCCTCTTCAACCAAGCCTTTCGCGCAGTCGTTACGAAACGACTTGCCAATTCCGCCACAGCCCTTCTCGCCCTCGCGCTCCCCGCCCAGGCGCTCGCCCAGTGCCCGACAGCCGACGACCTCGCCCGCGGCATCCTCTTCACCGGGGCGGAAGGCGAGACCGAGCTGTTTACCTCAGGCGACGGCGACACGATCCTGGCCCGCTTCCGCTCCCCCGAAGGGCTCGAAAGCGATGCCGTGCTCGCGCGCGGGGTCTACCTGATGGACCTCGTGAGCCAGCCCGGCGCGCCGGACGAAACCCGCAGTCTCTACGCCTTCCCGCTGCTCACCCGTGAACTGCCGTTGCCGACCCCCGGCGGCAGCTTCGAGATCGCCGCCGAGGTGAGCGTCGGCGACCATGCGGCGACCGAATTGCAGAGCTACAGCTTCGGACCGGCGGGCGAGGCGCGATACGGCGATTGCGCCTACGAGGTGATCCCGGTCGAGATCACCTATTCGACGCTCCAGGGCACGGTCGAGACCTACCATTACCTGCCCGCCCTCGGGATCAGCTATTTCGCCGCCGTCTCCTCCGAGATGGGCGACCATACCTATCCCTACATCCGGATCGAGGCGCTGCCATGAGCCTGCCGCGGGCCCACGCCACCACCCATGACCACCACCCCGACGCGACGGTCACCCTGAGCTACGAAGCCCGGTTCCTCAGACGCCGGACGCTCGAGACCGACCAGGGCGAACGCTTCCTCGTCGATCTCGCCCAGACCACTTCACTCGGCGCGGGCGATGCCTTCGTGCTCGACGACGGGCGCAAGGTGGGCGTGGTGGCCGCGCCGGAAGCGCTCATCGAAGTGACCGGCGGCGATCTCGTGCGGCTTGCCTGGCATATCGGCAACCGCCACACGCCGGCGCAGATCGAGCCCGCCCGCATCCTGATCCAGCACGATCACGTCATGGCCGACATGCTCGCCCGCCTCGGTGCGAGCGTACGCGATGTAACCGAGCCCTTCACACCCGAGGGCGGCGCCTATGGCCATGGCCGCACCCATGGCCACGACCACGGCGCGTCCCACGGCCCCGAATCCCACCATCACCACGACCATGACCACTGACCTTCTAACCCTCGCGCAATGGCTCTCGCCCGCCTTCCCGGTCGGCGCCTTCAGCTATTCGCACGGGCTGGAAGCGGCGTTCGAGGCGGGCTGGATCGCGGATGCCGCCGGGCTCGAAGCCTGGCTCGCCGATCTCCTGACCGATGGCTCGGCGGCGGCCGACGCCCGCCTTCTCGCCGCCGCCTGGCATGGGCACACGCCGCTCGAAGAGGTCGACGCCACCGCCCGCGCCTTCGCCGCCTCCGCCGAACGGTTGACCGAGACCGAGGCCCAGGGCGCCGCCTTCTGCGCCACCCATGGGGCAATCTGGGGCGGCAAGTTTGCCGCGCTCACCTATCCCGTGGCCCTCGGCGCCGCCGTTCGGGCCAGGGGCCTCCCGCTCGACCTCACGCTGGCGATGTATCTCCAGGCCTTCACCGCGAACCTCGTCGCCTGCGCCCAGCGGCTCGGGCCCATCGGCCAGACCGAGGGCCAGCGCATCCTCGCGAACCTCGCCCCGCGGATCGAAGCCACCGCGAGCGCCGCCGCCGATGGCGATCTCGCCCGGCTCGCCTCGTCGGGCTTCCTCTCCGACGTCGCCGCGATGCGTCACGAGACCCAGTATTCCCGTGTGTTCCGCACCTGACCCTTCATCTTGGCCCAAATACTCGACCGTGCCGCAGCCACAGGACCCACCCGATGACCCATGCCCCGACCTCGCCCAACGGCCCCCTGCGCGTCGGCATCGGCGGGCCGGTCGGCGCCGGCAAGACCACGCTGACCGCGAAACTCGCCGAGCGGCTCCGCGACCGGCTCTCGCTCGCCGTCATCACCAACGACATCTACACCCGTGAAGATGCCGAGGCCCTGATGCGGCTGCAGATCCTGCCCGACGACCGGGTGCTGGGGGTCGAGACCGGCGGCTGCCCGCATACCGCGATCCGCGAGGACGCCTCGATCAACCTCGCCGCCGTGGCCGAACTTACCCGCCGCCACCCCGACCTCGAGCTCATCCTGATCGAAAGCGGAGGCGACAACCTGTCGGCCACCTTCAGCCCCGAGCTGGCCGATGTCACCCTCTACGTGATCGACGTCGCCGCCGGCGAAGAGATCCCGCGCAAGGGCGGCCCGGCGATCACCCGCTCCGACCTGCTCGTGATCAACAAGCGCGATCTCGCCCCCTACGTGGGCGCCAATCTCGACGTGATGGACCGCGACGCCGCCCGGATGCGGCCCGGCAAACCCTATTTGTTCACCGCATTGCGTCACGGCGAGGGGGTCGACGAGATCGTCGCCCATCTCGCCCGGATTGGCGGGCTGGAGCTGGACCTGCCGGAAACGGTTGCCACCACGGCCCCGGCCGGCGCCGCATAGCGGGGTTGCAGGATCGGCAGTCCTCATTCGGGTCAGAAAGGCTTACCCTGATCGCAAGGGAGGAAACCGGGGACATACAACCACCGAGGTTTCCAAATGGCACATATCGCTATCCAAACCGGCGTCGCGCGCCCAAGCCTGCGCGCAGCCCTCACCCGCATCGCCGCCCTGTTCGTCGCCTATACCGAAGCGCGCTCGCGCTACCCGCAGGTCCAGGCGCTGCAGGCCCTGTCGGACGATCAGCTCGCCGAGCGCGGCCTGACCCGCGACGACATCGTCCGCCACGTTTTCGCCGACCTCTACTACCTCTGAACGCCTCGGCGCGCCGGGCCATTGGCCCGGCTTCGCCGCGTTGGCACTGTCGCGATGATCCTTGGAGCGGGCGACGGGAATCGAACCCGTATCTCTTGCTTGGAAGGCTCGCGCTCACATCCTGAATTGATGCATTATTTCAAATTGTTGAAAGATCTTCCGCCGCGATTTTGCAGGTGATCTGTCGGAAAAGAATTTCTGGAGCGGGCGACGGGAATCGAACCCGTATCTCTTGCTTGGAAGGCAAGGGTCTTACCATTACACAACGCCCGCTCAGAGATTTCCTACCTAAGTCACCGGGAAAAGGGGGTCAAGATACCCCTTCGTCATCCAAGTTTTCATACTGCGAGCGCGAGTCCTGATCCGGCCAATCCCGGGCGTTTAGGCCCCTGCCGGTTACCCCTGCGAAGCTCTCCCGATCCGAGCAATAGCCAAAGTCGGACCCGAAGAACTGCCTATCGAATGCTCATCGCGCCGTCCGCGCGCAATTTGCGATGCGTTTGGCACGTCCGGCACTATTCTTCCCTGCCCTTGGACCGCGGGAGCGGCGCGTGTGACGGAGGACGCCTTCGTGTGCTTTCGGCGCCTCTGGCCGGGTACTCAGGGACAAGCGAGAGGTCCTGCCGCGAACCCGTCTGGACGGGAGGTCGGGCACCAAACTGGGACGGGGAGCGGCGCCCAGGGTGCGGTGGCTGTCAGCGCCATTGAGTGTGATCCTGAGCGCGCGGCCGGGGCTCTCGACCACCTGGCTGCGCACCAGCTCGTCGGGATCGAACACGTCGACGATCGGCTGTTTCGCCATGTCGAAGATCGAGCCATAGAACAGGGTCCAGCTCAGCATGTCGTCGTAGGACATGGTCTGGGCTAGTAGGTCGATCCGGGTGAGGCAGGCGTCGGCGGGCGTCTCGTTGGCGCCGAATTCCCGGGCCCAGACCTGGGCGAGCCTAGCGCTTTCGTCGATGAAGTGCAGGACCGAGCCGGAAATCCCGCGCACTGCGGGATGTCGAGCTAGCCGGGCCCAAGCGGCTGGGCGATGGGCTCGGTACCGAGCGCCCAGGCGCGGTCCATCGCCGCCGTCGCGTCTTCGACGGCGAGGCCGACGTCGCATACGGTGGTGCCGCGGGCGTTCCAGGCGGTGCCGGCATGGCCCGTGGTTTACTCGTTCAGGACGATCCGCACCTCGCCCTGCCGCCACAGGCTCAGGGCCTTGTTGCGGCGGGCGCCGGCCTTTTCCAAGCCGAGCGTAGCGAGCAGCGCTTCGAGTGCGCGCGCCTTATCGCCCCGAGTGGCGAACTCGATGAGGGCCACGCCCCGGGGCCTTCGCCCGGACCGGGATCGGCGCGAGTTCGAACTTGAGGCTGGGTTCGGCCCAATGCACGTTGCCCATTAGAGCAATGACCGCGCAGGAGATCGACCTCATATCGGGCCGCAAATGGATCGAGATGATCCATTACGGCGTGAGCTTCTTCATGCTCGAAAAGATGGCGGCGGTGATCGGCGTCTCGAACCCCGAACTCTATGCCAGCTTCCGCGGCGAAACCCTCGATGAGTTCCTCGCCACGCGTAAGGTCCCGATGAAATACTCGGTCGCCGGCGGCAGCAAAGCCAAAGAAATGGATGGGGCCTGAGCCCTTTCCGAAACCAACCCAGGGAGAAACGCACATGGGTATCCTCACCAAGATCGCGGCCGGGTCCATTGCCCTCGGCCTCGCCGCCGGCGCGGCGGGCGCCGCCGAACTCAAGCTCGCCGACTTTCAGCCGCCCACCCATTTCGTGGTGGAAAAGGTCTATGCCCCCTTCGCCGCGGCGGTCGAAGACGCCACCGGCGGCGATGTGACCGTCAAGGTCTTCATGGGCGGCGAACTGGGACCGGGCCCGGCCGAACAGTACAACCGCGTGGTCGACGGCGTGGCCGATCTCGCTTTCAGCCTGCCGGGCTACACCGCGTCGACCTTCCCGATGACGCTGCTCACCGAGCTTCCCGGCGTGATCGACGCCGAGACCGGCACGACCCGCATCCTGGCCAATCTCGACATGCTCTCGGACGAATACCGCCGCGTGCAGATCGTGGGCCTGTGGAACAACGCGCCCAACCTCCTGTTCATGGCCGAAAAGCCGGTGCACAGCATGGCGGATCTCGCCGGTCTCAACATCCGGGTTCCGTCGCGCAACGCGGGCCTGATCGTGCAGGCCTGGGGCGCCAACCCGGTCTCGATGCCGGCGCCCGAGATCTACAACGCGATGCAGACCGGCGTGCTCGACGGCGCGATGATCGACGCCACCACCCTCGGCGCCTTCAAGCTGGCGGAAGTCACCAAATACATCACCCAGGGCATGGAAACGACGATCTCCGACTTCTTCCTCATCATGAACCGCGACGTGTTCGACGGCCTCGATGCGACGGCCCAGACCGCGATCATCGAAGCCGGCAAACAGGCCTCGATCAACGGGCACGACGCCTGGAGCGGCATCGCCGCCGGCGCTCTGGAAGGCTTCGCCGCCACCGAGGGCAAGGAAGTGATCACCCTCTCCGAGGACGAGGCTGCAACGTTCAACGAGGCCGCCGCCGCCGCGGTCGCGCAGATCCTTGCCGAGGCCGAGGCAGAAGGCATTCCCGCCCAGGCCTTCGTCGATGCCCTGAAGGGCGAATAGGCCTTGCTCGCCACCCGCACCCAGGCCTTGTCGAGGCTCCTCGACAAGGCCACCTATGCCCTGGCCATCGTGGCCGGGGCGCTGCTCGTCGCCATGGTCTTGACCATCTCGGTCGCGGTCGTCGCGCGCTACCTGATCGGCGCGCCGATCCTCGGTGTGAACGAGATCGTGCAGCTGACCGCCGTCGCGCTCGCCATGTTGGCGCTGCCCTACGCGACGAGTTCCGGCGCCCATGTGCGAGCCGACATCTTCGACCGCCTGCTGGGCCGCTGGGGCCGCTTCGCCGGCGACCTGACGACCCGCGCATTGTCGATCACGGTGCTCGGCGTGCTGGTCGCCCGGGCCTGGGCGAAAGTGCTCGACGCCTTCGAATACGGCGACGCGACCAACATGCTCGGCCTGCCGATCTGGCCGTTCTACGGGCTGATCGTGTTGGGCATGGGCGCCTGCATCCTGGTCTTTGCCCTGCAGGTCGCGGCCATCCTCCTGTCGGGAAAGGCCGCACATGACTGAGCTCGGTATCGGTGTCCTGGGCTTCGGCGCCCTGTTCGCGCTGATGATCCTGCGAACCCCGGTCGCCTTCGCCATGTTGCTCACCGGCTTCTTCGGCATCTGGATGATTGACGGGCTGCGCCGGGCCGGTGCCGTGCTGGTGACCGAGACCTATTCGGCCGTCGCCAACTACTCGCTGATCGTGGTGCCGATGTTCATCCTGCTCGGCAATATCGCGTCCGAAAGCGGGTTTTCCCGCGGGCTGTACGATGCGGCCCATGCCTGGGTGGGGCGGCTCCGCGGCGGGCTCGCCGCCGCATCGGTGATCGGTTGCGCCGCCTTTTCCGCCGTTTCCGGGTCCTCGGTCGCCACTGCCGTCACCATCGGCAAGGTCGCGCTGCCCGAGATGAAGCGGCTTGGCTACGGCGCCGGGCTCTCGACCGGTGCGGTCGCCGCCGGCGGCACCCTGGGCTTCCTGATCCCGCCCTCCACCGGCTTCGTGATCTACGCCATCCTCACCGAGGAATCGATCGGCCGGCTGTTCATGGCGGGGATCCTGCCCGGGCTGCTGATGATGGCGCTGTTCATCGGCGCGATCTGGGTGGTCACCTGGCGCGACCCGTCGCAGGGACCGCGCGGCGAGGCGGTGCCGCTCGCCGAGAGGTTCCGGCTGCTCGCCCGGGCCTTCCCTCTGATCGCGGTCATCGTGGTCTCGATCGGCGGCATCTATGTCGGCGCCTTCACCCCGGTCGAGGCCTCCGGCATCGGCGCGGCCGTCATCGTCATCATCGCCTTCGCGACCCGGGCCCTGCCGCTCGACCGGTTTCGCCACGCGGTGATGGACACGGTGCGCACCTCCGCCATGCTCTACATGATCGTGATCGGCGCGAACGTGCTGAACCCGTTTCTCGCGCTCACCGGCATCCCGGACGGGCTCGGCCGCGGGCTCGCCGCCCTCGGCCTCGGCCCCTTCGCCACGCTCATGGTGATCCTGCTGTCCTATGTGGTGCTGGGCATGTTCCTCGATGGGCTCGCGATGCTCGTCATCACCATTCCGATCTATTTCCCGGTGATCGTCGCGCTGGGCTACGACCCGATCTGGTTTGGCGTCGTCGCGGTGATCGCGATCGAGATGGGGATGATCACCCCGCCGGTGGGCCTCAATGTCTTCGTCGTCCGCAACGTCGCCCAGGACGTCTCGCTCGCGACGGTGTTTCGCGGCGTGATGCCGTTTCTCGTCGCCATGATCCTCTGCCTGGCGCTGATCATCGCCATCCCCGGGATCGCGCTGATCGTACCCAACTCGATGTTTCAGTAGGCCGGTAGCCCGCCCGCGCCGCCGCGCGCGGTCACCTTCGACGACGAGACCGCGCGGACGCTCGCGGGCATCGGCTTCGATCCCTATACCGACCCGAAGATGGAATTCTTCGATGTCGGCCGCAGACTCTGGTGCCGGGCGGACCGGGACGCCGGCGCTGGGAGATCATGCTCTTGCCCGGCGAGACCGCCGAAGACGTGTCGAACCCGGAGACCTGCTGGAGTTTCATCGAGCCCTGGGGCGCGACCCCGTCGAACTGCGAACTCGAACGCTTTGCTGTCTGGCGGTTCCAGGCCAAATGGGCCGAGCAATGGACCTCCGGGCGGATGGCCATCGCCGGCGACGCCGCGCAGACCATCCCGGAACCCGCCGGCGTTGCGGCTGTCCGCGACCCAGAAGCCCGACACCAGCTACAGCACGAAGACCCCGAAGGTCAGCCCGCCGCAGAGGCGTTTTTTCTGGGTGAGCGCGACGCAATGGTCGCGGTGCATCGCGGAGGTGGCCTCGGCCACGCGCCCCCCTGACATGGACGGGTCCCGCCAGCGAGGTGGCAAGGCCCGGGTTGCGAAGGGGGATTACCCGCTTTGCCGGCACGCCTGGCCGATGAGCTTGTGCACGTTGCGGCCCTCCCACGACAGCACCCCCATCGTGGCGTCGGTGAGCCGGTTCATCATCCGTAGGAAGGTCGATTTTCCGGCCCCCGTGGCGCCGATGATGCCGATGATGCCGATCATCATCGGACGGTCGACCGTGAACGACACCATGTCGACGGCGACGGGTTCGCCGAATCTCTTGGTCAGCTTTTCGGCAACAAGTGTCCGATGGCCTCCGCGAGTGTGGCCGGGCACATGAGCGGGATTCGGTCACCCACGCTTGACGGTTTCCAGAAGGACTTGTGACACGCGGGCGCCCCGATCACGCGCGGGCAGCACCTCGCAAGCGCGGCGACGCGGAGGAAAACCCCATGAAAACAGCACCCGCCAACGCGCGGCCGCACTTCCGCGCCCTGATCGTCGGAGGGTCACAACGGCAAGCTCGACCCGGCAACGATACCGTGACGGTGGGTCAATTGTTTCCAACCTTGCGGTGGCTCGCCCTCGGTCCTAAGACCGAAAGGAGCCCAATCTGGAGCGAGGAAGAGTGATGCCGAACGCAATGCACTCGCGCGGAATGCTGGTCGCCGAGACCGACGAGAACGGCCGCGTCATCCATGTATGGATCAAGAACGAAGACGACCGGATCCCCCAGCCGGTGCGGGGCCGCGCGCGGCTACCCGAGGGTGGGCTCGAACGCTACGCGGTCGTCGGCGCCCGTCGCGACGACGTGACCCGCTGGCTTGCCTCCCGCGCCTGACGACCGCGCCCGTGCCCGGTCGCCGGGAGCGCTCTCGTCGCGGGCCGCGGCGGCCGGCAAGGGGCAAACTTGTCGGCGTCCTCCCGAGGCGATAGACCGGTCCCGCCAGACTGGCCCCGGTACCAAGGCAGGCGAGATGCGAACTGTGACACAATTTTCAGTTCTCGGCGCTCAGGCGCTCCAACGACCGGTCCCACAAGCCCGCGGGTGCGCCTGACATGGCCGGTTCGGCCCCCGACACGACCGAAGGCCCCGCCGCCGAGCCGGGCCTCGCCCATGTCGAATGCCTTGGGATCGGGGCGGGCACCATCCTGCACAACCGCGAAAGCGGCGCGCTCCTGGCCACCAACGCCTTCGGTGCGATGCTGTTCGACGCGCTTCGGACCGCCCCCAGCGCCGAAGCGGCGACCCGTGCCCTCGCGGCCGAACTCGCGATCGCCGAGGACGAGGTCGGGCCCGCCGCCGCCGACACCTTCGCGCGCTGGCGCGAGGCCGGGCTGTTCCTTTCGGCCCCGCCGCCGTTTCCCGCCCCGCTCGCCTACCGCCCGGCCGGACCTTCCGCCGATCCGCGCCACTTCGGCCTTGGCACGCGTCATGTGGTCATTGCCAGCGAGGATGCGGTGCTCGCTGCCGACGTGGCCCGCGCGCTCGCGCCAATGCAGCTGCACCGCGCGGACCCGGCGCCCGGGACGGCGGTGCGGCTCGACGTGTTGACCGAGGACGACGGCATCGGCGTGTTCCGCGACGGTCAGGCCGTCTGGGGCGCGGCCGGCTACGAGCTCAGCCGGTTCCACCTCCTGCGCGAGGTCATGGACGCGCTCGCCGGCCCCGAGCGGATCGCCGCCCAGCTCCACGCCGGCGCCGTGGCGCGGGCTGGCCGGGCGCTGGTCTTCGCCGGCGCGAGCGGCAGCGGCAAGTCGACCCTGGCCGCGATCCTGACCGCCGCCAGCGCCGAGCTGGTCGCCGACGATCACACCGCCCTCGCCACCGACGCCCGCCACCTGCTGGCCTTCCCGACCCGGCCGAACCTCAAGCCGGGCGCCTTCGCCCTTCCCGAGCTGCAGCACTGGGCCGGGGCGCAGGAGTACATCCCCGCCCGGATCGCCCCCGCCGGCGCCGAGATCGCCCTCGCCGGTTTCGTCTTCCCCGAATATGCCGCCGATGCCGACAACGCGCTCGATCCGCTCGACAAGACCGAGGCGCTCCAGCGCCTGATCCGGACCGGCAGCCGGGTGTCGCGCACCACGCGGTCGATTGCGCCGCTGGTCGCCGCGCTCGGGGCCGTGCCCACGCTGCGCCTCACCTACCGCGACACCGGGTTCGCCCGCGCGGCCTGCGAGCGGCTGCTCGATGGGTGAAACCGCCGATCGCCGCCTTGAAATTCGAACGGAATCATGCCGGAATGGCGCAATAATCGCGCAATAATTTCGCCACAATAAACAGTTCATATGCCGTTCGTAATCATTGCTACGTGCACGTAATACTATGGAAGGAGGCGCGTTTGCCTCATCTCTACGACAGCCGCAAACGTATCCTGGTGACCGGCGGCGCCGGGTTCATCGGTTCGCATCTCATTGATCGGCTCCTCGAATACGGCCACGAGGTGATCTGCGTCGACAACCTGTTCACCGGCGCCAAGCGCAACATCGACCATCTGCACAACCACCCGCGGTTCGAGCTGATGCGCCACGACGTGTCGTTTCCGCTCTATGTCGAGGTCGACGAGATCTACAACCTCGCCTGTCCCGCCTCGCCGGTGCACTACCAGCACGATCCCGTCGCCACCACCAAGACCTCGGTGCATGGCGCGATCAACATGCTGGGGCTGGCCAAGCGCCTGCATTGCAAGGTGTTCCAGGCCTCGACCAGCGAGGTCTACGGCGATCCCTCCGTTCACCCGCAGCCCGAGGAATACTGGGGCAACGTCAACCCGATCGGGCCGCGGTCGTGCTACGACGAGGGCAAGCGCTGCGCCGAGACGCTGTTTTTCGACTATCACCGCCAGCACGGGCTCGAGATCAAGGTGGCGCGGTTCTTCAACACCTACGGACCCCGGATGCACCATGCCGACGGCCGCGTGGTGTCGAATTTCGTCGTCCAGGCCCTGCTCGGCAAGCCGATCACGATCTACGGCGACGGCTCGCAGACCCGTTCGTTCTGCTTCGTCGACGATCTGGTCGAGGCGATCGTGCGCTTCATGGCCACCGGTTCCGACGTCACCGGTCCGCTCAATCTCGGCAACCCGGCCGAGTTCACCATCCGCCAGCTCGCCGAGATGGTGATCGAGAAGACCGGCTCGAAATCCGAACTGGT
Source organism: Maritimibacter sp. (assembly GCA_020441205.1). GTDB lineage: Bacteria > Pseudomonadota > Alphaproteobacteria > Rhodobacterales > Rhodobacteraceae > Sinisalibacter. The sequence goes on along the minus strand of JAGRMO010000009.1, from coordinate 15,768 downwards.
GTTTCAGAACCTGCCTCAGGACGATCCCAAACAGCGCCGGCCCGACATTTCCAAGGCCAAGGCGTTGCTCGACTGGCAGCCCACCGTGCCGCTCAGCGACGGGCTCGACCGCACCATCGCCTATTTCCGCAAGCTGATGCCGGAACTCACCTCGATAGGGCCGTGACCCCGTGACCTTCCGGCGAGGCGAGAAACCGCGCGAGCGCGTCGCGCAGCTCCTTGACCGCGTCGGCGCGGTGGATGAACGCGTCCACCGGCATCATCCGCCATTCCTGACCTTCGTCGCCGAACCGGATGTTCGCGACCGCGCCGGGATCGATCCGCGCGACGAAGAACGCGACGTCGGCCCGGCCGGGCTGATGCGATCTGTAATCGGCCGCGTAGACCACCGCCTCGGGCGCGAAGTCGATGGCGAATTCCTCCCGGGTCTCGCGCCGCGCGCAGGCGAGCGCCGTTTCGCCCGGCTCGCGCTCGCCGCCCGGCAGGTCCCAGAGCCCCGGATCGGGGATATGCGCGAAATCGTCGCGCAGATAGGCCACGAGGTCGGGCCCGCAGATCAGCGCCACCTTGGCGCCGACGTGATGGGTTGCGCTCGCGATATCCATGGGGCAGTCCCTGTCCGTCCGCCTGTGCCGTTGCTGGCCATTGTGCGGAGCCGCCACGCCAAGGGCAAGCCGGTCCCGGCGCGGCGGGAAGCGACACTTCCGGCCGGAGAGACGAGATGAAGATCGCGGTTGTGGGCCTTGGCTATGTCGGCCTGTCGAACGCCGTTCTGCTGGCGCAGCATCACCAGGTGGTGGCGGTCGACGTCACCCAGGCGCGGGTCGACATGGTCAATGCGCGCCGGAGCCCGATCGAGGATGTCGAACTGTCCGACTACCTCGCCAACCGCAAGCTCGACCTGACCGCGACCACCGATCTCGCGAGCGCCGTCGCGGGCGCCAGCTTCGTGATCGTGGCGACGCCCACGGATTACGATCCGGTCGAGGATTTTTTCAATACATCCTCGGTCGATTCCGTCGCGGCCGCGGTGATCGCCACCGATCCCGACGCCGTCGTGGTGGTCAAGTCGACCATCCCGGTGGGATATGTCACCCGGCTGCGCGAGAAGCTCGGCAGCGATCGGATCATCTTCAGCCCCGAGTTTCTGCGCGAGGGCAGGGCGCTCTACGACAACCTGCATCCGAGCCGGATCATCGTCGGCGAGCGGAGCGACCGCGCCCGGGCCTTCGCGGGCCTGCTCGAGGAGGGCGCCATCGCCAAGGGCGTTCCGGTGCTGTTCACCGATCCCGACGAGGCCGAGGCGGTCAAGCTCTTCGCCAACACCTACCTCGCCATGCGCGTCGCCTTCTTCAACGAGCTCGACAGCTACGCCATGGCCCATGGCATGGACACCCGCCAGATCATCGACGGTGTCGGGCTCGACCCGCGCATCGGCGGCCATTACAACAACCCTTCCTTCGGCTACGGCGGCTATTGCCTGCCGAAGGACACCAAGCAGCTCCTCGCCAATTACGCCGAGGTGCCGCAGAACCTGATCCGCGCCATCGTCGACGCCAACCGCACCCGCAAGGATTTCCTCGCCGACCAGATCATCGCCCGCAAGCCCCGGGTGGTGGGCATCTACCGGCTGGTGATGAAGGCGGGGTCGGACAATTTCCGCCAGTCCTCGATCCAGGGGATCATGAAGCGGATCAAGGCCAAGGGGATCGAGGTGATCGTGTTCGAGCCGGTGCTGGAGGACGATCTGTTCTTCAACTCCCGCGTCCTCGACGATCTCGACGCCTTCAAGGCCGAGGCCGATCTGATCCTCGCCAACCGGCTCACCCCGGACATCGAGGATGTCGCCGCCAAGGTCTTCACCCGCGACCTGTTCGGCGCCGACTGAGCCCCGTCGGCCGGGCCGCATCCCGGGTTTGCCACAATCTGGACACAATATGTGCACGCGCCCGTTAGTTGCGCGTAAACGAATCCGCGTCATAGTAGCCGAGGATCAAGCGATCTAGCTACTTGGGGGCTTTACGTGCGGACAGCGAATTTGCGGCCGGGTGCGAATCCGGTCGGCAACCGACATTTGACGGTCTTCTGGCTCGTCTCGACGCTCACCATCGCCGCCGCCATCGCGGTGTTGACGCTGCGCCCGACGGTGCCCTTGCCCTACGCCCAGATCGGCGCCGACAAGATCGCGCATATGCTCGCTTTCACAATCCTGGTTCTGCCCACCGCCGCGCTCTGGCCGCGCGTTTCGGCCTTTGTCGGCCTGCTGGCGGTGGCCTACGGCGGGGCGATCGAGCTGATCCAGCCATTCACCGGCCGCCACGCCGAGGCGGCCGACCTGGTCGCCGACGGCGTCGGCGTCGCCCTCGGCATCATCATCGGCAGCACCATTCGCCGGCATCGCGCCGCGCGCCGTACCGTCCGCGCGAGACTGCGCGCGCGCTGAGCCGCCCGGGCCTGCGGGCCGGTCGGGGAGCGCCCCCCGGGCGCCCCTTCCAGCATCGCCCAAGGCATGGACCGACCGGGTCGCTCAGGTGGTGAAGGCCACCGCCAGCGTGCAGCCCAGCATGACCAGCACCACCGGCAGCCACAGCCGCCGTTCCGGCGCCGACCGTGTGGCGGCATTGGCCAGCACCGAGAGCGACGCGACGGCGACGGCGACCCAGAGCGTCCAGCGCGGCCAGGAGAGGCCGATTCCGGCGGCCGAGAGCACCGCGAGGCTGATCGCCACGACCAGCCCCGCCGAAACGGCGGCGAGGATGCGTCCGGTGCCATCGAGCGCACCCGGTTGCCGCCCGCCCATCGTCAGATGGCCCCAGGGCGCGCCGAGGATCAGGGCGATCTGGAAGGCGACGACCAGCGCGGTGAGGCCGGCATGGAGCCAGGCGGCGAAGGCGGCAAGGGCGGTCATCAACGGGCTTTCTTCAGCAGACGGCCCGGTCAGTCTGGCAGCGATGGCCCCGACAATCCAGCACCGCCAGCCCTGCCAGGCCGGCGGTGCGGACCGTTACCGGTCGATGCCGGCCCGGTGCCCCGCCGCGCGCCCCCCAGCGCGACCTGGCGAAGCCACCGGGCCGGGGCCGCGCTCAGACCGCCAGCGGCCAGAGCGTCAGCACCCACCAACCCGCGGTGAAATAGGCCGCGAGCGTCGCGAAATAGGCGAGGAAGCCGATCCGCGCCTGCGCCCGCGTGAGCCGTGGCCGCGCCAGGTTCTTGGGCGGCCGCAATCCCAACGCCAGCGCCGCCACCACGCCGACGAGCAGCAGCAGCCCCGACTGCATCGTCAGCGACATGCCGATGAACATCGCCGCCAGCGCCGAGGCGGTCAGCCGCGAAACGTCCGGAAACCGCGCCTCGACGATGAACTGCACCAGCCGGCCGCCGGCAAGCGGCCAGAGCGGCAGCAGCGCGACGAAGTTGAGCGCTCCCGCCGCCAGCGCATAGCCCTTGAGCGTCTGCGCCGCCGCCGGCGCGGTCTCGGCCAGCGCATCGCCCAGCGCGAAGGCCGCGATCATCGGCGCGAGCCCGAGCCCCGGGCCCATCAGCACGACGAAGAACGCGGCGAGATCGTCGCGCGCCGCGCGCCCAGCCGCCTCGGGTCCGCCCGGGAACGGCACCAGCCGGAAACCGGCCGAGTAATCGCCGATCAGCCGGTGGCCGACGAAATGCCCTGCCGATTTCACCAGCGCCGCGATCAGGAGGCCGACCGCGAAATCGAAACCCAGCACCAGCGCCGCCGCCGAGACGGCCGCGAATGTGCCCAGCACGCCGCGCCCGTCGACATCGAGGCTCACGCGAAGCCCGCCCGACACCAGAACCGGCCGCGCTACCCAGAAGGTCGCCACGACCAACATCATCGACAAGACAAAAAACACCGCACCCGCCCCGATATGACCCCTCGCACCGCGCGCAAAGACCCCTCGAGGCGCACGGCTCGTGGCGAAATTGTGCAAAAATGAAGGCATTGAGACAAGCGGACAGACGTGAAAACACTGTTTCCGGCGCTCCCGCCCGACCCGCGCCGGACCGTCCCGGTCCCGACCGGAACAACCCAACGGAGGCACGCATGGCCCAGACCCTTCAGGAGCTCGCCCGCCGGATGCGCGAGGCCGAAGCGCAGCTCGAGGCCGGCATCGAGGCCGAGATTGCCCGCCGCCGCGAGGTGCTCGGGCTCCTGCGCGACGGCGGCCGCATCCGGTTCGACGCGGCCGCCCGCGCCCGCCACCGCGCTGCCCGCCAGCGCCTCTTCGACTACATCCGCGCGATAAGGCTGCGCGATCTCGCCACCGCCCCCCTGATCTACTCGCTGATCCTGCCGTTCGCCGCGCTCGACCTCTGGGTCACCCTCTACCAGCAACTCTGCTTTCGCGCCTACGGCATCCCCCGGGTGCGCCGGCGCGATCATGTGGTGATCGACCGCCACCACCTCGGCTATCTCAACGCGCTCGAAAAACTCAACTGCGCCTATTGCGGCTATGCCAACGGGGTGATCGCCTACGCCCGCGAAGTCGCCTCGCGCACCGAGGCCTACTGGTGCCCGATCAAACACGCCCGCCGCTGGCCCGGCGGCCATGCGCGCTACGCCGAGTTCATGGAGTTCGGCGCCGAGGAGAATTTCGTCGCCGGCTGGGACGCCGCGCGCGCGAAAGTGCGCGGCGAAGGGCAGGGGGAAGAATGACGGTGCCCAATCCGCTTGCGGATCGGGGCACATAGAAGCGGGGGGCTTGCCCACACCCGATCCGCGAGCGGATCGGGCAAACGCAAAGCGGGGGGCTTGCCCCCCGCACCCACCAGAGTATTGTCGCCAAGATGAAGGGGCAGGGTGGTCGCTCGGCTGCGCGCCTTGCACAATGAAGGGGACTAGGACGTGGCCCGCGTCATCGCCTACATCATCGGAGCCGTCCTGATCGTCGTCGGCGTGCTCGCGCTCTGGGGCGCGGTCGAGCTCTGGCGGCGTGGCGGCGACACCGAGGCGCTGGCGCAAGGCTTCCTGGTGCCCGCCTCGCTCTTCGTCGTCGGCGGGTTCGTGATCTGGATGGGCCGGCAGGCGGGGCGACGGTAGGGCGATGGACGCCACCCGGGCCAAAGGGATCGCGCTGCTCACCGTCGCTGGAAACGGGTTGGCAGCACTTCTCGCCGGGCAATGGAACGTGTTCCTCTTGTCGATCCTGCTCCTGCTCGGGCTCGTGGCGATCTTCGCAAGACTGGGGCGTGATCGGGACGACGCGGCCGGCCGGGGAGGCGGCTGGTTCGGCGACGGAAGCGGCGGGTCCGGCTTTGGCGGCGGGTCGAGCTCCGGTGGCGGGGCGAGCGGCGGCTGGGGCGACGGCGGCGGCGATGGTGGGGGAGGCGGGGGCGACTGAGCTCATGTCTCGCGCGCCCTCGCCGAACCCGTCGCCAAGCCGGGCCGGAGCGAAGGCCATTCGAATGGCCTTTCAATGCGGTTTCGAAACCGCTTCGGCGCCGACCTCAGAGGTTCTCCGGCTGCGGCATGCCCAACACGTGGAAGCCGCTGTCGACCTTGATGATCTCGCCGGTCGTGCAGGCGCCGTAGTCCGAGGCGAGGTAGACCGCCGTGCCGCCCACGCTTTCGAGCGTCGCGTTGTGGCGCAACGGCGCGTTGGCCTCGGTATGGCGGTAGGTCTTGCGCGCTCCGCCGATGGCGGCGCCTGCGAGCGTCTTCATCGGCCCGGGGCTGATCGCGTTCACGCGGATGCCGTCGGGGCCGAGATCGTTCGCGAGGTAGCGCACGCTCGCCTCCAGCGCCGCCTTGGCGACCCCCATCACGTTGTAATAGGGCGTCACCCGGTTCGACCCGCCATAGGTGAGGGTGAGCATCGTGCCGCCCGCGGTCATCTTCGGCGCCGTCCGCCGCGCTACCTCGATGAACGAATAGCACGAGATGTCGAGCGAGTTCTTGAAGTTCGCCCGGCTCGTGTCGATGAAGCGGCCGGTGAGCTCGGTCTTGTCGGAATACGCGATGGCATGGACCAGCACGTCGATCCTGTCCCACCGCTCCCAGAGCGCCGCGAACCCGGCGTCGAGCTTTTCGTCGTCGGTCACGTCCATGTCGACGAGAAGGTCCGAGCCCACCGAAGCCGCCAGCGGCTCGACCCGCTTGCCGAAGGCCTCGCCTTGGTAGGAAAACGCGAGCTCTGCGCCCTCGTCGGCGAAGGCCTTCGCGATCCCCCAGGCGATCGAGCGCTCGTTGGCCACGCCCATCACCAGGGCGCGCTTGCCCGTCATCAGATCCGCCATCGCCTCACTCCCTGAATTTGCTCAGCACCATCGAGCCGTTGGTGCCGCCGAAGCCGAAGGAATTGGTCATCACCGAATCGAGCCCTGCGTTCTCGACCAGCGCGGTCGCGATCTCGCCGGGCTGGATCGCCGGATCGAGCGTCTCGACATTGATCGAGGGGGCGATGAAATCGTGCTCGAGCATCAGCAGGCAATAGACCGCTTCCGAGGCGCCGGTGGCGCCCTGGCTGTGCCCGGTCATCGACTTGGTCGAGCTGATCGGCGGGGTCTGGCCAGCGCCGAACACCCGGCGCACCGCTTCCACCTCGCCGACATCGCCGACCGGGGTCGAGGTGCCATGGGCGTTGATGTAGCTCACGCGCCGCCCCTCGGGCAGGGTCGCGAGCGCGAGCCGCATCGCCCGCTCGCCGCCTTCGCCCGACGGCGCCACCATGTCGTGGCCGTCCGAGGTGGCGGCAAAGCCGGTAACCTCGGCGTAGATCTTGGCACCGCGCGCCTGGGCATGTTCGAGGCTCTCGAGTACCACCATCGCGCCGCCGCCGGCGATGACGAAGCCGTCACGGTCGGCGTCGAAGGCCCGGCTCGCGCGTTCAGGCGTGTCGTTGTATTTGGAGCTCATCGCTCCCATCGCGTCGAACAGGCAGCTGAGCGTCCAATCGAGCTCTTCGCCGCCGCCGGCGAACATCACGTCCTGCTTGCCCATCATGATCTGTTCGGAGGCGACGCCGATATTGTGCAAGGAGGTCGAACAGGCCGAGGTGATCGAATAGCTGATCCCCTTGATCTTGAACGCGGTCGCGAGGTTGGCCGAGATCGTCGACGACATGCATTTCGGCACCGCGAAGGGCCCGATCCGCTTGGTCGCCCCGGTCTCCAGCACCGATTGATGCGCCGCGAACATGGCGGAGGTCGACGGCCCGCCCGAGCCCGCGATCACCCCGGTGCGCGGGTTCGACACGTCTTCTGCGCCGAGCCCCGCATCGGCGATCGCTTGGGTCATCGCGATATGGGCATAGGCCGCGCCCGGCCCCATGAACCTGAGCGCCCGCTTGTCGATATGCTCCTTGATGTCGATCTTGAGATCGCCGGCCACCTGGCTGCGAAACCCGTGCTCCTTCATCGCTGCGTTGGCGGTGATCCCGGATTTCCCGGCCTTGAGGCTCGCCAGCACCTCCTCGGCGTTGTTGCCGATGGGCGAGACGATCCCGAGACCGGTGACGACGACGCGACGCATGGAGGGCTCCCCTTTTGATGTGCGTATCTGTGTAGGCCAGAGCGGGAGGGCGGGGCAAGCGGATAGGGCAGGGGCCGGGCCGGTCTTGCCCCCGGCGCGAATCCCGCCCCATTTGGCCCGATCTCCGGCCCGGCGAACGGAATTGGGCAGGATCTGGGCAGCGTGCGCCCCGATTCGGGCCAATTTCCGGGTCCGATTTCGCGCCAAGCCGGCCGGATCGCGGGCCTCGCCCCGGCTTTTCGCGCCACAATCGGGAGGAATTGTAAGTATTTGTTATAAAATGTAAAATTTGACGCACAAATGCCACGATCCGGCCCATTTTCGGTCGCAAACCTGGGGCAAGAATGTGTCGAAGTCGGGACGCAAACCTGACGAGATCACGACGAACCCGAGACGAGGACAGACCATGACCATCATCAATCGCATCAAAGGCTTTCTGGCTCAGGAAGACGGCGCGGTGACTGTCGACTTCATCGTCCTGACCAGCGGCATCGTCGTGGCCGGCGTGTTCAGCTTCGGCGGCCTCTCGGCGGTCACGATGGAACTCGCCAACCAGACCTCGTCGTTTCTCTCGAGCGGCGCGCTGCTCCACCTGATCCACTGATCGGGCGAACGGCCGGAACCACACAGAATTGTCTACAGCGGGGGGCTGTACCGGATGGATGCCAGCGCGGGGGGCGCGCAGGCATCCATCCCCTATTTCCGGAGGGGCGTGCGGCTCAGTGCTCGGTTGCGAACCGGCATTCCTGCGCCTGGAACCCGGAAACGCCCGCCGCCTTGAACGCGGCGTAGAGCGCGTCGGAGGCGATGATCCTGTCGCGCAGCATCGCGTCCGCCCAGATCGCACGGTCGCCCACCGCCGCACGGCTCCAGGTGAGCTGCGGCGGTTGGCGGGTGGCGGCGAGCCGTGGGGGCAGCGGCAGGCGGCGGCCGTCGGGTGCCAGGACGAACTGGCCCTCGACCCGCCGCACGTCCGAGCGGTCGGTCACGATGCCGTCCGCGACCAGCGCGCCTTCCAGCAGCGTCAACAGGAAGACCGGCCGTTCGTAGGGCCTTCCCGAGGGCATCGTCACGAGGGTCTCGGTGAACCGGCAGCTCCCCGGCGCTTGCGCGTCGAGCAGGCTGCGCGCCGTCGCGCCGACGAAGATGAGGTGCGACACCAGCGCGGTGTATTCCGGCAGCTGCCGCGGCGCGCTGTCGAGCCGGACGTTCAGAGGGCCGGGCCCGTCCTCGGGTGCGACCCAGGGCGAGGTGATCTTGCTTTCGCGCGCGCCGAACTCAGACCAGAAGCCCGAAATGTCGGCCGCGACCCGGCCGGCGACCGTGTCGAGAATCCATGGCATGTGCGGTCGTATCCTGGACGGAAACGCGCTCAGCTCTCGCTCAGCGCCACCTTCATGTCGGTCACCTCGTAGATCACCTCGCCGTCGGCCTCGACGATCCCGTTGGCCACGCCCATGGTGAGCCGCCGGGTCTGCATCGCCTTGGTGAAATCCACGTAATAGGTCAGCATCTTGCGGTCGGGCCGCACCATGCCCTTGAGCTTCACCTCGCCGACGCCGAGCGCATAGCCGCGCCCCGGCCAGCCGCGCCAGCCGAGGTTGAACCCGGTGAGCTGCCACAGCCCGTCGAGCCCGAGGCAGCCCGGCATGATCGGGTTGCCGGGGAAGTGGCATTCGAAGAACCACAGATCGGGAGTGATGTCGAACTCGGCCACCACATGGCCCTTGCCATGCTTGCCGCCGTCGCCGGAAATCTCGGTGATCCGGTCCATCATCAGCATCGGCGGCGCCGGAAGCTGGGCATTGCCCGCGCCGAACAGCTCGCCGGCCGCGCATTTCAGCAGGTCTTCCTTGGTGAAGCTCGAGGGATAATTCGCCATCTGGCCTGCCGCCTTTCATCTTCGTTGTCGATCCCGTCTAGCACCCGCCCCGGCGCGAGGGCAAGGCCGGCGCACGGCCCCCGGACCCGCCTGCCGCAAGGGAAAACAATTGAAAACCCCGTGGCCCGCAGCTATCGTTCCCAGCCAGTGCAGCAAGCGGGAGCGGGCCAGAGCCGCGATGACACAGATGCAGGACAGACGCCGGGCCGAGGCCTGGCTCCAGTCGGGCGGCGTTCGCCCGACCCGCCCGCGCATGCTGCTCGCGGCCTTGCTGGTGGGCGACGGCCGCCACCGCCATGTCACCGCCGAAAGCCTCGTTGACGCGGTCAAGGACAGCGGCGAGAAGGTCGCCGTCGCCACCGTCTACAACACGTTGAAGGCGTTCTCCGACGCGGGCCTCCTGCGCGAGATCACCGTCAACGGCACCCGCAGCTATTTCGACACCGACACCTCGAACCACGCGCATTTCTACTGGGAAGACACCGGCGAACTGGCCGATGCCGGCAACGACGGCGCCGAACACCAGATCGCGGTGTCGAACCTGCCGCCCGCGCCGTCCGGCACCGAGATTTCCAAGGTCGACGTGGTGATCCGCCTCCGCCGCACCTGACCGCGCCGCACCGCGCGCGCCATGTCGGGGCGGGGGTCGCGCGCCGCGCTGGCCCCCCCCGGTAACGCAGCGCCTCAGGCGATCGCGACCAGCTCGATGTCGAACACCAGCGCTTCGCCGGCGAGCCTGTGGTTGGCGTCGAGCGTCATATGCGTGTCGGTCACCCTGGTGACCCGCACCGGCATCTCCTGCCCGTCCTCGCCGCGCATCGCCAGCGTGATGCCAACTTCGCGCGGAATGTCCTCGGGCAGATCGTCGAGCGGCACATCGAGCACCTTGTCGAGATGCCGGGGCCCGTAGGCTTTCATCATCGGGATCTCCACCCGCTTGGCCTCGCCCACGGTCATGCCGGGGATCGCCTCGTCGAGCCCCTTGATGATCTGGCCTGAGCCGACGGTGAACTCCAGCGGTTCGCGCCCTTCGGAACTGTCGAACACGGTGCCGTCGGTGAGCGCGCCGGTATAGGTGATCTTGACGGTATCGCCGTCCTTGACCTGGGTCATGTCTGTCTCGCTTTCCGGGAATGTCGGTGACTTCGGCGAGGCCCGGAGGGCCGGGGTGCTCGCGGGGTTTGTCCCGAGATAGGGATGGGGCGGGCGGAAGGGAAGCCGGCCTGCCTGCGACGGATTGACAAATCAATACCCATTTGACTATGAATGAATCATAGCCAGACAGGTATGAAAATGCCCCTCCCGATGCCAGAACCGCCCCCCACTCCCAGCCCCAATCCCGGCGACGCGCTGTTCCGCGCCCTCGCCGACCCGACCCGCCGCGCGCTGTTCGAACGGCTCTGCCGCGACGGCACGGCGACCGTGGTCGAACTCACCGACGGGGCAGGGGTGTCGCAGCCGGTGGTGTCGAAACACCTCGCCAAGCTCAAGGGTGCAGGGCTGGTCAGCGCCCACCCCGAGGGCCGGGCCACCCGCTACCGCGCCGAGCCCGCCGCACTCGCCCCGCTCGTCGACTGGACCGAGCAGATGGCCGCCTTCTGGGCCGGCCGCTTCACGGCGCTCGACACCCTCCTGAACCGGATGGACCAATGACCGACGCCTCCACCCCACGCCCGGACACCAAGACCGTCGCGATCGAACGCGAGTTCCGCCACCCGCCCGAAAAACTCTGGCGCGCGCTCACCCAGCCGCACCTGCTCTCGGAATGGTTGATGCAGACCGATTTCCGCCCCGAACTCGGGGCCACCTCCCGTTTCACCGCCGCTTGGGGCGAAGTCGCCTGCGAAGTGCTCGAGATCGAGCCGCAACGGCGCCTCGTCACCACCTGGGTGGGCCTCGGGATCGACACCACGATCACCTGGACCCTGACCGAAACCGCCACCGGCACCCGTCTCAGGATGGAGCAATCGGGCTTTCGCCGCGACCAGGGCCGGGCCTACGGCGGCGCAAGGGCAAACTGGCCCAACCATTTCGACCGCCTCGACGCCTGCCTCGACAGCCTCGCCTGACCCCGATCAAGGAGCCCGACATGTCCGTCCCGTCTACGATCCGCCAGACCCACCGCTGGACCTCGATCCTGTTCACCCTCACGGTGATCGCCAATTTCGGCGTCTATGCAACCGGGGCCACGCCGCCGATCTGGCTCACCTACCTGCCGCTCGCGCCCTTGTTCCTGCTGCTGGCCACCGGGCTCTATCTCTTCGTCCTGCCCTACGCGCGAAGGCGCGTGGGTTGACCCCTCAGAACCATTGCCCGGGCTCGATCAGCCCCAGATCGAGCAATTGCTGCGAGTTCCAAGCGAACGGCACCGAATTGTGCCAGCGGAAGGTGCGGATGTCGTAGGTCGAGCCCGGATTGGTCTTCAGCGCCTTCGCGGTGCGGAAACTCACGATCGCGGCGGTGAGGTTGTGGTGCCAGGGGCAGGCGTAGGTGTTGTATTCCTCGTCCGAGAAGGTGTGGTCGGCCCTGAGCGTGAGCCCCGGCTTCGCCTTGAACAGCGCCACCCGGTCGATCTTGCGCCGGTCCGCCGGCACGTGCTCCTCGAACCGCCACCGGAGCCCGCCGAAGAAATCGAGCTGCCGCTCCTTCGGATGCCCGCTCACGGCGTCCGGCCGCCCCAGCGCGTAATAACCCGATTTGTCAAGCCAGGCGTCGGTGAGGGACACCGCGTCCTTCCGCAGACCGAGATCGCCGGCATAGACGTCGATCACATAGGTCAGCATCGCATCGCGTCGCTCGCCCTCGTGGAACGTGAGCAATTCGCCTACGCTGCGGGTCTCGCAGAACGGGAAGAACAGGTATTCCGCATTGAAGCAGTAGTAGAGCCACTGCCCGGGCGCCGCCTCGATCACCGCGTTGACGGCGCGTTCCAGCGCATGGTCGGCGATCAGGCTGTAATCGACCCGGTGCACCCGCGCTTCGGCCTCCGGCGCGATCGTAATCTCGGACGGCGCGAACACCACCAGCGCCCGGAACCCGGCCTTGAGGTGATACGAGATCGTGCTCTCGATCTCGGCGAGATCCTCGACGAAGATAAGCCCGACCGGCCCCCGCGCGAGCGCCGCCCGACCCAGCGCGAGAAAGTCGGCGAGTGACGAATAGCGCATGCCTCTTCTCCTGCCTCGCGGCGCAGAATCCCCGATCCCGCCCGCCAATGCAACCGTTGCGGGCCCGGGACGCATCGGCTATCACCGCGCCCTGACCCAGGGGGGAGCGCGACCCATGGCCCAAGACCACGACGCCACACCGAAAAAGCTGTTCATCCGCACCTACGGTTGCCAGATGAACGTCTACGACAGCGAACGCATGGCCGAAGCGCTGGGCGGCGAGGGCTACGTGCCCACCGACACCCCCGACGACGCCGACATGATCCTGCTCAAC
>JAGRMO010000009.1:0-2932 GCA_020441205.1 Maritimibacter sp. | reverse complement strand
GCGGCCGAGAAGGTCTATTCCGAGCTCGGCCGCTACAAGGATCTGAAGGCCGCGAAACCTGGGCTCAAGATCGGCGTCGCCGGCTGCGTCGCCCAGGCCGAGGGCGCCGAGATCATCGCCCGCCAGCCGATGGTCGATCTGGTCGTCGGCCCCCAGACCTACCACCGCCTGCCCGAGATGGTCGCGAAGGCGGGGCAGGGGGCCAAGGTGATCGACACCGAGTTTCCGCCTGAAGACAAGTTCGCGGTGCTGAACGCCCGCCCGGGCCGCCACCACGCGCCGACCGCCTTCCTCACCGTCCAGGAGGGCTGCGACAAGTTCTGCGCCTTCTGCGTCGTACCCTACACCCGCGGCACCGAGGTCTCGCGCCCGGCCGACCGTATCCTCGCCGAGGCCCGCGAGCTGGTCGAGAAAGGGGTGCGCGAGATCACCCTCCTGGGCCAGAACGTCAACGCCTATCACGGCGCCGCGGACGATGGCACCTGGTCGCTCGCCCGGCTGATCCGCGAACTCGCCAAGGTCGACGGGCTCGAACGGCTGCGCTTCACCACCTCGCATCCCAACGACATGTCCGACGATCTCATCGCCGCCCATGGCGAGGTCGACAAGCTCATGCCCTATCTGCATCTGCCGGTGCAATCGGGCTCCGACCGCATCCTCAAGCGGATGAACCGCGGCCACACCGCCGACGACTACCTGCGCCTGATCGAGCGCATTCGCGACGCCCGGCCCGATATCCTGATCTCGGGCGATTTCATCACCGGTTTCCCGGAAGAGACCGCGGCCGATTTCGAGGCGACGATGGAGCTCATTCGCGCCGTGCGCTACGGCCAGGCGTTCTCGTTCAAATATTCGTCGCGCCCCGGCACCCCCGCCGCCGAACGGCCCCAGGTCGATCCCGCCGAGGCCGCCGAAAGGCTCCAGCGCCTGCAGGCGCTCATCAACCATCAGGCGGCCGAGGTGATGCAAGGGATGGTCGGCCGCGAACTGGGCGTGCTGTTCGAGAAGCCCGGCCGGATGCCGGGGCAGATGACCGGCAAGTCGGATTACCTGCACGCGGTCCACGTCGAAGCCGACGGCATCGCCCCCGGCGATCTCGCGCGGGTCAGAATCACCGCGGCCGGACCCAACTCGCTCGCGGGCGCGCTCGTCTGAAGCGCGCGCCGGTCGCCACCGGTCGCACCGCCGCGAAGTTATCCACAGTCTATCCACAGACAATCCGGGCGCCGGAGGCGGTTTGTTGTCTTCTGCGCAACGGATTGCACAGACAATACATTTACAGCCCTTCCCGCTTGGCGTTACCCTCGCCGCATTCAGAACTAGTCGGCTGCCCAATTCGAACCCGCGGCCGACCAGGTGGGGGACGACACGTGCAATTTCGGACATTTTCCCGGCTTGGAACGGCCGCTTCGGCGCTCGTTCTGGCCATCGCAACGCTGGGCGCCGTGCCCGCGCCGCTCGCGGCGCAAGAGCAGGTCACGGTGACCGGAAAGATCAACTGGGGCCTCTGGGTTGATCCCGACGGCTGCATGCACTGGTGGGCCGACGGCGGCGTCGAGGGCTACATGACCCCGCGCCGCGACCCGAAGACCGGCCAGCACATGTGCCTGGAGCGCAATACCTGCGCCGTGCCCAACACCGATGTGCTCTTCGCCACCGACAGCGCCAGCCTGACTCCTTCGGGCCGGGCCTGGCTCGCGCAGTTCTTCGCCTCCGCCGGCGCCTTCGCCTATGCCGTCTACGGCCATACCGATTCGCGTGCCTCCGACAGCTACAATCAGCGCCTGTCGCAGGCCCGCGCCGATGCCGTGGCCCAGGTCGCCCGCGCCTCCGGCGCCGTGGTCGACCGCGTTGTCGGCTTTGGCGAGAGCCGGCCGGTCGCGCCCAACAATTCGGCGGCCAACATGCAGAAAAACCGCCGCGTCGAAATCGTCTGCTACAGGTACCCGCAATGACCCGTAAACTCGTTCTCATCGCTGCACTCGCGCCGCTCGCGCTCGCCGGCTGCCAGTCGACCGCATACAACGGCGGCGCCCCCAAGCTGATCGCGACCAATTCCGACCATAGCTTTGGCGACGGCGCGGGCCCGGTCAACGGCCGCGCCGCCGTGGCCGTCACGCCCGACGGTTGCCAGGCCTGGATCCTCGACGAGGGCGTCGAAGGCTATGCCTCGACCCGCTCCGATCCGCGCACCGGCCTGCCGGTCTGCGATCCCGCGATCCCGCCCGGCTCGGTCATCGGCGATCACCGGGTGTCGAAGGATGTGCCCGACTTCCTGCTCTAGGCGCCTGCCGCGCGCGGGAAACCCTTGGCCAACCGCCCTGAAATTGGCCGCGGACGCCCAGTTCGCGGCCAATTTTGTATCGATTGCGTGAAATTTGACCGCTTCCGCTTGCGTGGCCCCGGCCCCCCGTGCACCATCGACCCAATGGTCGTTCACCCACGGAGACGCAATGGGCATTGATGCGCTGAGCACCCCGCCGAGAATGGAAGACAGCCACGAGACTCTCCTCGAGTTCCCCAACAATCGCCTGCTCATCGATCTCTGCGGTCAGTTCGACCGCAACCTCGCCCAGATCGAACACCAGCTCGACGTCCAGATCCTGCGCCGCGGCAACCACATCGCGATCCACGGCGACCCGGTGGCGCGCGGCCAGGCCGCGCATGTGCTCCACGCGCTCTATGCGAGGCTCGAGGCCGGCCGCAGCGTCGAGCCCGGCGACATCGACGGCGAAATCCGCCTCGGCGGCACCGACGATCACGGCACCGCCGCCGACCAGATGGAGCTGTTCAAGGCCGGCCGGATCGAGATCAAGACCCGCAAGAAGCTGGTCGAGCCGCGCACCGACGCGCAATCGGCCTATGTTCAGAGCCTGTTCAAGCACGAGCTCGCTTTCGGCATCGGCCCCGCCGGCACCGGCAAGACCTATCT
>JAGRMO010000307.1:703-13510 GCA_020441205.1 Maritimibacter sp. | reverse complement strand
CAAGCTCGCCCTCTATGCCCGCGCCCGGGCCGGGGCCGGCTGGCTCGACGTCCAACGCCCTTCCGGCCGGTTCTTCCCGCTCCAGCCGCACTTCGGCGTGAACCGCATTGCCACCTGGGCGCCGTCGTCGAGCACCACGGTGAACTCGACCGGCATGCCGCGCGCCGCGGTCGGGACCGTGTCCACGCCCGGGCTCGCGACCACCAACCTCTCGACCTCGATGCGGCGCTGGCGCCTCACCAGCGCCGCCACCGCGGACTCAGTGGCCGACGAACGCGCCAACGGCTGGGTCTGCTGGCGCGGCAATGCCGAAGGGCTCGGCGGCTTCACCTACGTGAACCGGTTCTCGCTGGCGACGCTTCAATCCACCGGCATGGGCTTCTTCGGCCTCTATGGCGCCACCGGAGCGCTCGCGACGACCCTTGCGCTCTCGGCCGTCGTCAACTGCATCGGCATCGGCTTCCAGCGCGGCACCCACACAAACTGGCAACTGGTGCAGAACGACGGCTCCGGCGCGCCGACCCTCACCGGTCTCGGTGGAAGCTTCCCGGTCAACAGCACGACGAACGTGATGACGCTGACCCTCGTCGCCGCGCCGAACGGCAGCGACGTCGGTGTGCGGATCGTAGAGGAGGTGAGCGGCGCGGTGGTCGAGTTCACCATCGACACCGACATTCCGGCTGCGACCCAGCTCCTCAGCCCGCGCAACTACATGAACAACGGCGGGACGGCAGCAGCCGTCGCCTTCGACTGCTCGGGGGTGTATGTGGAGACGGACTATTGAGGCGCCTGTCTTGCGCTGACCATGCCACGACGACAGAGCGTCAAAGGGAATTTTCCGTGAACGCTCGTACCCAGGGCAGGTCTTCCATCACTGTCCAGAACTTCGAACGCCAGTCCCGTGAATGGGGGGCTTTTCATTCAGTGATGGGGATCGCCGGCGTCGCGAGTCGCTGCATGGAACTCGACGTAGAAGCGCACGCGCCCGAGCGGGGCGACCTCGTGCGGCACCGTCGGTTCGACCAGGCCGGGTTGGTCCGGCGTGAGCCGGTGACGTTCCTCGACCGGCTCCAGGATGCGGTACTCGAGCGCTCCTTCGACCACATGGATCATCGCCCACACTCCCGTTTTGGTCGTGTGCCCCCGCTGCAGCGCGGCGGGAATGGTGGATTCGGTGAATTCCGGAGTCCGGCGATAGGGGAGGACATTGGCGGGAAGCTGGGTTTTCATTCGGCTCTCTCTTGCACGAAGCTTGGTGGGCGCGGGCGCAGCCCGCCCGGAAACGGGCCGCGCCATTTACTTTGTCATGCCTGTTCTGTCCGCATCCTGAGCACGGAGACTCCAAGCCAAGCCATTGCGGCCACCATCGAAATGGCACCCACGAGAACGAAGACGGGCGGCGCGGCCAGGACGATTTCGGCGACGATGCCGAGTGGCATCAGCATTCCTCCGAGCGTGAGCCAGGATACGCCCTTCGCGGCCCCGGGCGCCACGGGCAGTTTCAGCAACAAGTACCCGACCAGAACGTTCAGCAGCGCGAACAGATTGCCGTGAACATGGGCGAGACGCGCCTCGAAATGGGGCGCGGTGGCGTATCCGGCGATCCATTGCTCTTTATCGGCGGCGAAGTCACGCAGGTAGATGAGTAGAAAGCCATAGGCCATGAACGCGGCGAGGAACAGAAGGCCGGCCGCGATGTTGATTTTCCCATATTTCATTCAGTTTTTCCTTTGTTTGGATTTCAGGTTGTTGCGTCTTTCGCGATCCGCGCCAGCCCGAAATCGGCGAGGATGGCGTAGACGGCGGGCAGGACGAGGATCACCACCAGGCTCGCGGCGATCAGGCCGAAGACGAGGCTCGCCACCAGCGGGATGAGGATCTGCGCCTGCAGGCTGGTCTCGGTCAGGATCGGGATCAGCCCGACCACGGTGGTGGTGGTGGTGAGGAACATGGCGCGAAACCTCGCGCGAACCGCCAGCCCGGCCGCTTGGGCCACGGTCCCGGCACCGCCACCATGCTCGTGCTTGATGAAATCCACCAGCAGGATCGAGTTGTTCACCACCACCCCGGCGAGTGCGACATAGCCGAGAAGGCTGGGCATCGAGAAGTCGAGGCCCATGCCGAGGTGGCCGAATATGACGCCGGCCAGCGCCATCGGGATCACCAGCATCACCACGATGGGTTCGACATAGCTGCGGAACTGGNNAGGATTGCGTTGTTCACCACGATCCCCGCAAGCGAAGCCGCCCCCACCAGTGACGGCATCGAGATGTTGTAGCCCATCAGCACATGGCCCCAGATGACGCCCAAAAACGCCAGCGGGATGGTGATCATCACGATCAGTGGTTCGACATAGCTGCGGAACTGGAAGCTGAGCAGGATGAACACCCCGGCAAGGCCGACGACGAAGCCCTTCATCATCGACACCTGCGTCTTGGTCGCCTCCGCGCGCTGGCCTTCCACATCGAGGCTGAGGCCTGGGTAACGCTCCAGAAGCCCCGGCATGAAGCGGGAAAGCGTGTCAGAGACGATGGCGTTGGCGTTGGCGATACGGGTGTCGATGGTGCCTTGCACGGTCACCGCGCGCGCCGCGTTCTCGTGGTTGATCCGCGCCACGCCTCGCCCGATTTCAACATCGGCGACCACTGAGAGCGGCACCGCCACGCCATCGGGCCGGGTGACCACGAAATCGTCGAAGCTCGCCCGTCGCGCGGCCACGGCCTCGTTGACCTGCGCGGTCACTTCCACGGCACGCCCCGCCACCTGCATTTCGCTGATCGTTGTGCCATACCACGCCGAGCGGAGCTGGTCGGCCACCATCGCGGCGGTCACCCCCATCGGCCCGGCGGCGTCGGTGAGGGTGACCCGCAGCTCCTCCTTGCCGGGGCGCAGGTCGTCCATCACCGAGGTCACGCCGTCGTAGTTCGCGAGCCAGCCGACCAGCTCGGTCGAGGCGGCCTTGAGCGCGCCGAGGTCGTCGCCCTTCAGCCTGAAGTCGAGCGCGATCCCCGCCGGGCCGATGGTGCTCTCGGTGTATTTCAGGGCCAAGAGGTCCGGGAGCTCGCCCACCTCGCCGCGCCACGCCGCCATGATCGGGTCTGGCCGCAGCGTTCGCTCGGAACTGGGCAGGAGGTCGACCGACACGGTCGCGACATGCGGCCCGGCCTCGAAGGCATCGCGGTTGACGCCGTAGCTCACGGTGACGCCCTGCACGAGGTCGCGCCCGCCCGGTTGCGGGTTGGCCGCGCTCATCCGGTCGAGCCCGGCGAGCAGGTCGCCCACCACGGCTTCGGTGCGCGTCAGGGGTGTGCCCTGGGGCAGCAGCACCCGGGCCTCGATCACGTCGCCGTCGAGCTCGGGAAATGCGGTGAACTTGAGGGTGCCACCGGCGAGCTGCGCCACCGCGACGAGCAGGATCGCCACCGTGGCCCCGGCCACGAGGTAGCGCGCGCGGATCATCGCGTCGGCCGCGCGCCCGGTGGCCTCGGAGAGCCAGCCCAGCACCGCCTCGGCGAAGCGCGCGACGCGGCCTGTGCGTTGGTGTTCGAGGCTGTGGACGAGGTGGTGCGGCAGGATCAGGAAGGCCTCGACGAGGGAGACCGAGAGGACGAAGAGCATCACCGCCGGAACCACCCGCAGCACCGCACCCAGGTCGCCCTTGAGGAAGGCGAGCGAGCCGAAGATCATCGCCGTGGTGGCGAATGAGGCGAGCACGTTGGGAAACACCTGCTTCGTTCCCGCCACCGCCGCCTCCAGCGGGCTTGCGCCCTTCGCGCGGTGGCTGGCGATGTTTTCCGAAACCACGATGGCGTCGTCCATCAAGAGGCCGATGACGATCAAGAGGCCGATCGTGGTCATCAGGTTCAGCGAATAGCCGGTGGCGGCCATGATCGCGATGCCGCCCAGGAAGGCCACCGGCAGGCCGGCCGCGACCCAGAAGGCAAAGCGCAGTCCGAAGAACAGCCAGAGCACGGCGAAGACGAGGGCGAAGCCTTGCAGGCCGTTCACCAGCACCAGCGAGAGGCGCTCACGAATCACGGTGGCCCCGTCGGAGGTGATATCGAGCGACACGCCGGGCGGGGCGGCCGCGCGCTCGGTGTCGAGGAAGGCATTGAGCGCGTCGATGGTGACGAGGCTGTCCTCGGCCCGGGTCTTGGTGATGTCGAGTATCGCCGCCGGGCGGCCGTTGTAATAGATCGCATCCTCCGCGCTGGCGTAGCCCTCGGTGACGCGGGCGATATCGTCCAGGCGCACCTGCCCGCCGCCCGACAAGGCGCGCACGACGATGTCGGCGAGCGCCTCGGGGCTGCGGCGCTCTTCGGCGACGCGGATGAGCAGGGTGCGCTCGGCGCTCTCAAGGCTCCCGGCCGGCATGTCGAGGCTGGCCACACCCACGGCGTTGGCCACGTCGGAAACCGAAACGCCGTATTGGCGCAACGCAAGCGGGTTCAACTCGATGCGCAGCTCGAGCGTGCCGAAACCGCGGATGTCGATCTTGGGCAAGCCCGCCTGAAGCATCCGGCGGCGTACCGCTTCGGCATAGGCCTCGAGATCGGGGCGGTTCTCCGGGCCGGTGATCGCCACCGAGGCGACGAAATCGGTGAGCCCCAGCGCATGCACGGTGGCCGGCTCGGCGCGGTCGGGGAAATCGGTGATCGCGTCCACCTCGGCGGAGACCTCGGCGACGAAGCCCTGAAAGTCGGCCCCCTCGCGCATTCGCGCGGTGGCACGCCCCAGCCCCTCGCGGCTCTCGCAGGAGGTGCTGTCGAGATCGGTCACGGCGTCAAGCGCGGCCTCGATCCGCTCGCAGATGCCGCTCTCGACATCCTCGGGCCGGGCCCCCGGATAGGGAACGTTCACCTCGACCTCCGAGGGCGCGGCACGCGGGAAGGTCTCGCGCAGAAGCGTCGGCCCGGCGATGAGGCCCGAGGCGAGCAGCACCACCATCAGCAGGTTGGCGATGGTCGGGTGCCCGGCAAAAAAACGGATCATTGCACCGCCTCCAACCGGGCCGCGAGCGCGGTATCTTCCACCGGGGCGAGCTTGAGGCCCGCGAACGGCACGGCGATGTCGGAGACCACCACCCGGTCGCCGGGGGCGAGGCCCGCGCCCACGAGGACAAGGTCGTCCTCGGTGAACAGTGTATCGACCGGCGCGGCGACCAGGCGGTCGTCCGCCCCGGCAAGCCAGACCTGCCCGGCCGACATCGCATCTCGCGGCACCACGATGCCCGCCACCGGGCGGCCGCTGATCTCGACTTCGACGAACATGCCCTTGGTGAGGGGCGGCCGGTCTCCCGGGACCGCGCCGGCGTAAGCGCCGGCAACTTCGACGATCACCCCGAGTGTGCCGGTCCTTGCGTCGATCGTGTCCGACACCCGCGCCACGTGGCCCGGCCATGTCAGCACCTCATCGCCGAGGTTGAGGCGAAGATCTGCCGTGAGCCTGAGGCCCTGCAGCACCTCGGTCATCGCAGCGGGATCGGCCGTGTAGGCGGCGGCGTCGGGTGCGGCAAGGCGCAAGAGGTCGCGCAGCTCCGCCACCGGCACCTGGGCCTCCACCTCGGCCACGGCGGTGGCATCGAGGGTGGCCGCGATCTCTCCCGACTTCAGGAACCGCCCCGCCTCGACGGCGACAGAGGCAACGCGGGCGTCGAACGGCAGCGTAAGGGTGGTGCGCGCAAGGTTGAGCCGGGCGGTTTCCGCCGCCGCACGCGAAACGGCGATCTGCTCCTCCTGCACCCGGCGCTGGGTCGGGATCAGGGCCAGAGCGCTCTCCAGCGTCTGCACCTTCTGGCGCTGCGCGAGCTCCGCGGCTTGCGCGGCTCCGAGCCCGGCTTCCGGCAAGGTGCCGGTTGCATTGAGCTTCTGGGCGCGGACGAGGTCGGCGGACTTGAGCTCCAGCGCCGCGCGCTCGATCTCCAGCGCCGCCCGGCTGTTTGCTTCCGACACGTCGAGCTCGGCGAGCTTTGCTTCGGCCGCGCGGATGTTGGCCTCGGCCTGCGCCACGGCGAGCGCGTAGTCCTCGTCGGCGATGCGCAGCAGCACGGCGCCGGCGGGCAGAAGCGCCCCGCGCTTGAGGTCCGGGTTGACCCACGCCACGGTTCCCGCCACCTGCGCGATGGCCTCGAAAGTCTGGGCGGGGGCCACCAGACCGTAGCCGTTGAGACGCGGGGCAAGGGTGCCGGACACGGCCGTGACAACCCGCACCGGGGTGGCGCGTTCGGCCGTCTCGATCTGCGTCGGCGGCGCCTTAGTCTTGACCGTCCAGACCAGATACCCGGCGCCGAGGGCGATGACGGGAAGGGTGACGAGGAAAAGTTTCAGACCGTTACGCATCAGGCCTCGCTTGCCGTGGTGAAGGCGGAAAGTTGCAGGGAGAGGAGCCGCGTGCCCTCGGCGACGAGCGTGGCGGGATCGCGGTTGAACAAGAGCCGTAGCGCGAGGCTCTGCAGCACGCCCATCACCAGCAGAGCGAGGTCGCGCGGATCGATGCCGGGGCGCAGCGCGCCGTCTTTCGCGGCCGCCACGCAAAGCCCGGTCAGGGTGCGCTGAAACTCGCCCATTCGTTTTTGCATTGCGGTGCGCACCACCACGTCGGCGCTGTTCGGGTCACGGGTGACCATGATCTCGGGGAGCGCCGGGGTGCGGCTGATCAGGTCCAGATGTCCCAGCACCAGTTTCCGCAGGCGGTAGAGAGCCGGACCTTCGGCGTCCTCTGCGGCCGCAATATTGGCGCCGACCTCGGTGCCGAGGCGTTCGGTGATGGCGGCCCAGAGGTCGGCCTTGGAGCGGAAATGGCGGTAGATCGCGGGTTGGGTGAGCCCGAGCCGTTCGGCGATGGCCACCGTGGTTACCCGGCCGGGCCCGCCCTCGAAGGCAAGTGCCAGCGCGGTGTCGAGGATCTCGTCGCGACGGCTCATGGCGCGCGCCTGGGTGCGATGGCGGCAATCGCCAGCCAGAACAGGGCTCGGAACACGAGCGCGCCCGCAGTGCGCGGCTCGACCGGTGTGCCGGATAGTGCCACAGCGCCGAAAGCCACTCCGGCGAGTGCGGTGATTGCTGCGATCACGAGCGCGAGGTGCCGCGCGTGCGGGCTCCGGCGCCAGAGCAGGATGGCCGCCGCGACATAGACGAATCCCATCGAAAGGTTGACCCAGAGCACGAAGGGTACGACGTCGCCGGCGACCGCACGCCCGGGGCCGAACAGCACGGCGCCGGCGGCGAAAATGGTCATGACGCCGAACAGGCCGGCGCCAATCGCAGCGATGGGACGAACCCGGTGGCGGATCGAGTGTTTCTGCGCCAAGCGTGCCTCCGATTGTTGGGATCAGGGAGTGTTATATCGATATAACACGCCTGAAACTGGCGCGGGAGTCCCCGGCTGGCGTCAGTTCGTCGCAGTGCTTGCGATGCCAAATGGGACGCGGTTGGAGCACGACTCCACGCGGCAACACACGAGCACCCGCGTCGCGCTGACTGCCACAGGTGGCGCTGGAGACGCGAAGGCCGCTAGCGGTCGAGGCGGGGCCCGATCAATGCCGGCAGCAAGGCCCCGACATAGAGGCTGAAGGCCGCAATCCAAAGCCCGCCGGCGACGAGAATCGCAGGGACGTAGACTGCCCCCATCCATTCCGAAGCGGCCCAGCGCAGACCGGCGGCAACCGGCACAAGCGCGTAGGCTAGGGCAACGGCGCGGGGTGCAACCAGGGGGCGCCCGGAATGGCCAAGCGTGGCGCGTGACATCATGGCCAACGTCATCCCGCCGATGCCGCCTATAGCCAAGAGGTGCAGCGCCGCCACTTCAGAGAGTAGGGTGAACCGGCTGAAGCCCATCATCATCAGCCCCAGGCCGGTTGTCGCAGCCGAGAGGTGAAGGGTGGCGAGGATTGGCTGACGCGCCGCAAAAACGAAGCCCCAGCGCGACTGGCGGGCAAGCTGGGCACCCCCGGCGACGACGGCGACGAGCGCGGCGAGGATCGAACCGGGCACGGCCAGCGCGGTCACCGGCAACAGCACGGCGGCGGCGAGCATGAGCGGGGTGAAGCCGGGCCAATCGCGCGGTAGCCGGTCCGTGGCCACGCCCTCACGGTGCATCGCATTGCGGGTGAATCCGGGACCGACGCGTCCCGCGATCACCAAAATCATGCCTGCCAGCGCTAGTAGCCCGGCCCTTGTGCCGGTGGCCGCACCGTTGGGCCACAGGTCGCCCCAGCCCAGCCACGTCGCGAGATCGGCGACCCATAGCAGGCTCAGAAAGGCCAGGAACAGCACGTTCTGGGGCTTCGGCCGCCGAGTGAGCAGGTGAGCGATCTTGCTCCAGAGGATCGGCAGGAAGGCGAGGTCTGCCATGGCGGCAAGCCAGAGCGGCAAGGCACCGGACCAGAATGTTGCGATCCGGCCGAAGAGCCAGACACCGGCCGCGATGCCGATGAACACGCGGCGGGCGCCCGGCGCGCCGGTCCAGTTCGGCACGGCCGTCAGCAAGAACCCGCCGAGTGCCGCCCCGCCGTAGCCGAATACGAGCTCGTGGCTGTGCCAGTCGTGGGGGGACATGGCGAACGGGATGCTGACCTCCGGGCCACCTCCATAGAGACCGGAAAGGTACAGTTCCCACCACCCGAGCACGACGACCGCGAAGACGCCGGCGGCGAGGAAGAAGACGCGAAAGCCCTCGCCCAATACCCGTTTCAAAACATCGGCCATTCTGACCTCATTGATCGTAGCGATATGTGTGCGGCTGGAAATCTGCGCCGGCCCGACACATGGATGGCGGCCGCCAAAACGCCCGCTCGATTCCCGCGACCTGCATGCCGTTATCCGGTGCTCCAGGCGCGCGGCTGGCGCATACCGGCGATCTTGCAGGCTTGTTTGACGTAGCCATAGGGGAACAACTCGAACAGTTGGTGTTTGGCCCCCTCCTTGTCGAGGCCAAGCTGTTCGCCGAGAAACTTCAGCACGAAACGCGCATCTGCGGCGATACCGTGTTCGACGAGGTAGTCGCGCATGAAGCCGATGACACGCCAGTGCAATTCGGTCAGCTCAACGCCCTCCAGTTCACCCGCGGCCACCGCGAATTCCCGGCTCCAGCTGTCGGGGTCGACCAGGTAGCCGGCTTCGTCGACCGCGACGCGTCCGGTTGGAAGCGTCACGTGGGAGATCACGTCAGGTCGGGTGCGCATGTTCTTGATCCTCTCTGGCTGTGTCCGCGATCGCTCGCCGATCGCAGAGATGTCACATGATTGCCGCGTCAGGCGCGACGCAGGTGTTGGTGGAATTGGGCGGCGGCCCAGTCCTCGAGCGCGCCGATCTCGGCCGGAAGTTCCTGTGCTAGTCCGTCGGTGAATGCCGAGAAGGCCTCAAGGTTGAGTTGGCTCAGTCCGACCAGCACTGGGATGTCGCGAGACAACGCCAAAGCGATCGCCGAGCGGAACCCGCGCCCCTCTGCCTCCTGTTTTCCGAACCTGTTGACGATCAAGATGTCCGCACCGTGGGCCAACCGCTCTTCGACGATGGCGACGGTTTCTTCCAGCGCCGCCGCGTCCAGGCGACAGCCCCGCGCCGAAGGCCCGAGGTCCTGCGAGATCCGGATCACTGGCCCTTCGGGAAGGACTCGCAAATCCACGTCGCATCGGCAGTCCTTCGCGCGCTGGGTGTTGGCCTGAACAGTGCCGCAAACCCGAATGCCGCTGCTTTCCAGATGCCACGCCATCCGAGACAGCAGACGGTCTATGTCGACTTTTCCGATGGCCACGACATAGGCGATGTTCATGCGGGTCTCCTGTCGTCGGTCTGGAAATCAGGTGCGGTCACGCAGGCCGCAGCGCGGTCGGCCGCAGTATCCCGCCAAGCGTCACGGGGCATCGTCGCGATCCTTCGATTGAGTGAGCCCACGTCGCTCGGTCATCCGCGCCCGCAACGTGTTCAGGTCGTCCGGTGTCAGTCTTGCACGGGCCAGCGGGATCAGGATCGCGTTCTCGAAGATGAGGTGTCGGTGCAGATGCGCGGCAAAATTGCGCAGCAGATGCAGGCTGGCCTCGGGCACGTCGTCGCGGCCGGCCTCAAGCGCGTCGAGGGTTTCGAGCGCGTCGGGCAGAAGGTACATTGCGGTGTCGTGCTCGGCATCCAGACGTGTCCGCAACCGGGCAATCTCGTCTTCCGGCTGACACCGGCGCTGCATGAGGGGCAGCAGGTCGCTGCTCTCGTCGGCGATCAGTGCCGGCAGTTCGGACCGCACGAAACTCGATACCTGTGCCACGATCTCCGGATGCGTTTCGGGCCGATCGGCGATGTACTCGATCAGGGCGCACATGTTGCGGATACGGTCGTGATCCTCGGCGATGAAGTCGAGCGGCGTGGCCAGCAATCCGACGTCGGTCGGTGTGAGGCCGAGGTTCCGATCATCTTGGTTCGGCGGAGCGGTCATGGCCCTTCCTCACGGCTACTGGCGTGACATGTCGGTGCCGGAAATCTCGGCCTTCGCCACCAGGTCGCCGACGAAGGTTCTGGCTGCGCGCGCCCAGGCCGTTTTCTCCATCGCGGTGGCGATCCTGTCGCGCACCGCCTTGAACGGCAGGACTGCACCTTCGGCGGCCGCGTCCATCCGGACGATGTGCCATCCGTGCCGGGTGAGCACCGGCTCGGGCGTGATCTCGCCCGCCGCCATGCCTCTCAGCACCGCCTCGAATTCCGGCACGGTATCGCCGGGGCCGAGCTGGCCGAGCGCGCCGCCGGACGCCTTCGACCCGCAGTCGCTGTGCTCCGATGCCAGCCGGGCGAAATCGCGGGCGTCGGACTGCGCGCGGGCCTTCCGGGCGAGCCCGGCCGCGCGGGCGCGGGCGGCGGCTGTCTCTGCCTCGTCGCGCGGATCGCAGGCGACGAGGATATGCGAGACCTCCCACAGCGGCGGCGCGCGGAACCGCGACGGGTCGCGGGCCCATTCGGCGCGGATCGCCTCTTCGTCCGGCGCCGGAACCTCGACCACGGCGTCGAGAAGGCCCCGGATCAGGGCCTCCTCGTCGGTCTCGAAGCGGCCCGGCCCGACTTCGGCCGGGGCCGCCGACAGCCCTCGCCGCCGTGCCTCCTGCAAGAGCAGGGTCCGCACCGCCACAGCCTGCGCAGCCTTGCGCCAGGCGATGCCGGGCTTGCCCTTCGGCGCCTCGTGGTTCTGCGCTTCGGTGGCAATGGCCGCATGCGGCACCGTTTCCCCGTTGACGGTGAGATCGGCAAAGAGCTGTACCGTCATGGCCATCACTCCGCGGGGTTCGTGCCGGGCGCCTTGCGGGCGGCGGGCAGTGGTTCGGTGCGGCGCGAGCGCACGATCTGGTAGCCGGGACGCAGGAACAGGTAGCGAAGCGGCACGAACACCCCCGAGATGACGTGGACGAGCCGGGTGAACGGCGTGACCAGCAGGATGGTCAACCCGAGCACCAGGTGGAGCTTGAAGATCAGCGGGGCGTCGGCAACGTAGCTGGCCGCATCCGGGTCGAAGGTGAAAATGCCCTGCGCCCAGGCCATGAACTTCACCATCTCGCCGCCCTCGATGTGCTGGACCGAAACGAAGATCGTGCCCACGCCAAGCACCAGTTGGCCGAGCAGCATCACGAGGATGGTGATGTCCCAGACGCTGGAGGTCTGGCGGATGCGCGGATCGGTCCAGCGGCGCTGGAACAGCATCCCGCCGCCCACCAGCGCCATCACTCCGGCGATACCGCCGGCAACGACGGCGAGAATCTGCTTGGCCTCATGGCTCACGCCGAGAGCGTCGAACACCCAGATCGGGGTGAGCAGGCCGACGACGTGGCCGGCGAAAATCACCAGCACGCCGACGTGGAACAGGATCGAGCCGATCACCAACTGCTTGCGGCGCAGGAGCTGCGACGACGAGGTTTTCCAGGTGAACGGGTCGCGCTCGTAGCGGGCGATCGAGCCGAGCGTCAGCACGCTCAGGGCGATGTAGGGGTAGATACCGAACAGGACGGTGTTCATTTCAGGTCTCCTTCACTCCGCGGCCGCCGCGGGAGCGCGACTGATGGGTTGATCCATGCGTGCGAGCATGTCGCGGCTGACCGGGCAGCCGGCGTTGGGGTCGGGACCGAAACGGACCTCACTTTCCTCCCAGATCGCGTCGAGTGCTGCGAGATCGTTCGGATCGTCCTCGGGCCGGTCGAGCAACACGGTCACAGCGCCTTGGTCGGCCGCGACGCCGGTGAGCTGCAAAAGAGCGGCGAACGCGGCAGCATACCCGGATTCGCGGCGCTGCAGGCGTTCCTGCAATGCCACGAAGATATGCGCCGCGTCCGCCAAGGTTTCCTGTGCTTCTGCGAAGGGACGCGTCGACAGGAATTCCAGCAGCACCGGCAGGTGGTCGGGCAGTTCGGTGGTGGCGGGCTCGAAGCCGCCCGCGCGATAGGTCTCGACCAACGAGACCATCGCGCCGCCGCGGTCGCGGCTTTCGCCGTGGACGTGCTCGAACAGGTTGAGGCTGAGCGTGCGCGAGCGGTCGAAGAGGCCCACGTAGGTCTCTTCGAGCGCGTAGATGTCACCCTCCGACAGCAGATCGATGAGCGGGCTCAACGCCCGCCGGGCGGCGGTGGTGAGGCGCCGCTCGGAGAGCAGCACCGCGCCGATCTCGGGCATCGCGTCCTGCAGCTCGCGGGTCGGGTAGCTGAGCACCAGCGACAGGGCTTTCAACGTGCGGTCCATCTCAGCGCACCTCCTCGGGCATTCTCAGGGGTTTCTTCGAGCCGCCGAACAGCGAGCCCTTGGATATGCCGGTCGAGCAGGTGTTGCCGTCGGTGAAGCTGCA
>JAGRMO010000307.1:0-501 GCA_020441205.1 Maritimibacter sp. | reverse complement strand
TCGAGCGCTTGCGCCACCGGCGCCTCGTCGCCCGCGGTGAGCATGTTGGCGAGGTATTTCAGCGGGATCCGCAGGTTCTTCACGTCGGGCATCGCGCCGTCCATGCCGATCGCACCGGCTTCGGCGGCATTCTGGATCGGCGAGAGCGGCGGGATGTACCACACCATCGGCAGGGTCCGGTATTCGGGGTGCAGCGGGAAGGCGACCTTCCACTCCATCGCCATCTTCCAGATCGGGCTTTCCTGCGCGGCCTTGAGCCAGTCCTCGGGGATGCCGTCGGCGCGGGCGGCTTCGATCACGCCCGGGTCGTTGGGGTCGAGGAACAGGCCGAGCTGGGCGTCGTAGAGGTCGGTCTTGTCGGCCGCATTCGCCGCTTCCGCGATCTTGTCGGCGTCGTAGAGCATCACGCCGAGGTAGCGGATACGGCCGACGCAGGTTTCCGAGCACACCGTGGGGTTGCCGGACTCGATGCGCGGGTAGCACAGGGTGCATTTCTCGGAT
>JAGRMO010000306.1 GCA_020441205.1 Maritimibacter sp. | reverse complement strand
ACCTCGATCTCGATCTTCATCTCGGGGGTCATCAGCGCGGCCGCGATCATCGTCGCCGCCGGGCGGGCGGTGGCGAAGGCCTCGGACAGCACCGGCCAGCAGGCCTCGAAATCCGCCCCGTTCGGCAGGATGTAATGCACCCGCACCACGTCGTCGAGCGAGGCGCCGGCCTCGCCCAGCGCCTTGGCGATGGTGGCGAGCGCGTTGCGGCACTGGTCGACGACGCTGTCGGGCATCTGCATGGTGGCGTAATCGTAGCCGGTGGTGCCGGAGACGAAGACCCAGCCGTCGACGGCGACGGCGCGGGAATAGCCGATCTGGGCCTCGAAGGGGGAGCCGGAGGAAATGAGCTGGCGGGTCATGGTCTGGGCCTTTCGCTGGTTGTCCGGCGCGACAGAAGCGGTTTCGAAACCGCTTCGCAAGGGGTTTTGCGCGGCCCTGGCGCTGCGCGGTCGGCCGCCGCCGGCATCGCGGGTCCCGATGGCGGGCTTGCAGCGGTGGGGCCTGCGTGGCTTACTGGGTCCGCCTGTTGCCGGAGCCCATGATGATTGCCGAGTTGCCCGCGTCCGATACCGCCGCCACGCGTCTCAGCGGCGGGTTGATTCCGTTCAAGAGCCATTACGTCGAGGTCGCGGGCGCGCCGGTGCATTACCTCGACGAAGGCACGGGGCCGGTGATCGTTTTCGTCCATGGCAATCCGGCCTGGTCGCTGCTCTACCGCCACATGATCGCCGGGCTGAAGGACCGCTACCGCTGCATCGCGCCGGATCATGCGGGCTTCGGCCTGTCGGAAGTGCCGGCGGGGTTCGACTTCCGCCCGGAAAGCCATGCTGCGCGGCTCGCGGGCTTTCTCGACGCGCTCGGGCTCGCCGAGGTGGTCCTCGTCGGCCACGACTGGGGCGGGCCGACGATGCTCGGCGCGGCGATGGCGGCGCCCGAGCGGGTGCGCGGCCTCGTCATCGGCAACACCTGGGCCTGGGACATTCGCGGCGACAAGCATTTCGAGCGGTTCTCGAAGCTCATGGGCGGCGGGCTGGTGCGCGCGCTCACGCCGAGCCTCATCCCCTTTGTCAATGTGGTGCTGCGGACCTCGTTCCGACGACGCAAACTCAGCCGGGCCGAGATGGAGGCCTACCGCGCGCCGTTCAAGGCGGGCGGGCAGCCGCGGACCGGGATGCATGTGTTCCCGCGCGAGATCGTCCAGTCGGGCGACTGGCTCAGCACGCTCGAGGATTTCGCCAGCGGCTACGACGGGCCGGTGCTGCTGATCTGGCCGGAGAACGACGTGGCGTTCAAGGCGCCGGAGCTGACCCGCTGGCAGGCGCTGATGCCGCAGGCGGAGACGCGGAAGATCCCGCGCTGCGGGCATTTCCTGTGGGACGACGCGCCCGACGATGCGCTGGCGGTGCTGAGACCCTGGCTCGACGCCCTGCCCGGCTGACATGAAACGGCCCGCCGCAGCGCGCGACGGGCCGGAAATCCGTGGCGATGCCGGAGCCGGTCAGCCGGCCGACTTGCCTTCCTTCGCATCCGCGCCCTCGGCGTAGATGATGAGCGGTTTGGCGACCGAGGTGACGGCCTCTTCGTTGACCACCACCTCGTCGACATTGCGCATCGAGGGCAGATCGAACATCGTGTCGAGCAGGATGTCTTCCATGATCGAGCGCAGGCCGCGGGCGCCGGTCTTGCGCGCGATGGCGCGTTTGGCGATGGCCTTCAGGGCGTCGTCGGTGAAGGTGAGCTGGGTGCCCTCGATATCGAACAGGCGGGCGTATTGCTTGACCAGCGCGTTCTTGGGCTCGGTGAGGATGGTCACCAGCGCCGCCTCGTCGAGGTCGGTGAGCGTGGCGATCACCGGCAGACGGCCGACGAATTCGGGGATCAGACCGTATTTGAGCAGGTCTTCCGGCTCGAGCGCGAGGAAGGTCTCGCCGACGCCGCGCTTGTCCTCGTCCTTCACGTCGGCGCCGAAGCCGATCGCCGTGCCCTTGCCGCGGGCGGAGATGATCTTGTCGAGCCCGGCGAAGGCGCCGCCGCAGACGAAGAGGATGTTGGTCGTGTCGACCTGC
>JAGRMO010000305.1 GCA_020441205.1 Maritimibacter sp. | reverse complement strand
GAGACGTTGCGCAGCGAAAACGGCATGCGGCCGCCCCGGCTCGGGCAGGGGCGGCGGTTCGTGCCGATGCACGGCGGCACCGGGCCGCGCGGTCCCCCCGCGCGACGCGCCCGGCGCCGGGCGCCGCGTCGCTGGCCCTGATCTGCATCGGCCGTCCCTTCCCCACCGACTGCCGCCCCCCGGCCCCGCAATACGGGCCATGGCAGTCATCGCGCCCAGCATCGCCTGTCCGGACCGGCTCGGCAAGACTGCGCGGGCGGGTCCGCACACATTTGTGCGTACCCCCAAGGTATTAGGCACATGGTCGGAGACAGGCCCCGGGCCTATTGCGCGCCGGTGGTCGCCGAGGTCGAGGTCACGTCGGTGGGTGCGTCGCCGAAATCGCATTCGGCCATGTAGGCGGTGGCGGCGGTGAGCACGGCCGCGCCCGCATTCTCCAGCGCATCGACCGCCGCCTGGAGCTCGCCCAGCTCGCCGCGCAGCGCGGCCAGCTCGGCCTCGGCGCCGGCGGCATCGGCGCGGCGGTTGACGAAATCTTCCCAATCCGCGGCGCAGGCGGCGATCTCGCCCGCGGCCCGGCGGATCGAACGCAGCAGCTCGGGCTTGCCGGCGGCGGCCTCGTAGGCGCCGGTGAAGGCCGCGGGGGTGACGGCGCAGAGCGGGTTGGCCGTACCGGCGCTCGCCTGCCCGGCCGCGAGCACGTCGCCGTAGACGGCCATCCGTCCCTCGATGGTCAGGCCGAGGATCGCGCTCCGGTCGATCAGCGCGGCGACGCTGTCGGAGCAGGCGGGACCGGCGGCCAGCTCGACGCAGCGGTCGCGGTCGGCGGCCGACTGGAGCTGGTCGCAATCCTCGATCCGGATCGTGGCCCCGGCGGTTTCCTCGAGCGCCGGCGCCAGGCTGATCGCGGGAGCGGCGCGCGTGTCGAGCCCGACCAGCACCGGGCAGTTCGGCGGATCGTCGAAGGTCGTGCGGGTATCGCTGAGGGCGCCGGCGTTGATACAGTAGATCGCGTTCTCGCTCAGAAAACCCGGATCGTCGCAGGCGACCACGCAGGTGCCGGCGCATTGGCCGCGGATGGTGTCGTCATCGCACAGCAGAGGGTAGCCCTGCGCGACGGCGCCCGTCGCGACAGTCCACGGCAAAACAGCAATGAAAAGTGGCCTCAACCACCTCATTTCGAACCCCACCAATACCCCGCGGCGACCGAAACATGGAGTTTCCAGGAGGTCAACAAAAAGCTCGAAAACAAGGCTCTGATGGCCATTTGGGGGAAAAAGTTTCTACGGGGCGTGGCGCGGCGGACGCAGTCGGTCGCGAGACGGGCGAGGCGCAGCCCGGGCGGGGCCGATCCCCGGTTGTACCGGGCGGGAATCGCCGGGTGCCCAAGAAAACGGGCGGCCCCGGGGTCAGGGCCGCCCGCGCATGTCGCTTCGTCGTGTGCCGGTCAGTCGAAGACGGCGGCGAGCTGGTCGACGCTCACGCCTTCCTTGATCTCCTTCAGCCGGGCGAAGATCAGCGCGGCCGCGATCGACGACAGGCCGAGCGCGATGGATTGCAGGAGCGCCATGATGACGATGCCGATGACGATGCCCGCGCCGGCGGTGCCGACGGCGCCGATCACCATGCCGACGATGAACTGCATCACGAAGGTCAGCACGAAGGTCAGCAAGAGGACGAGGAACAGCGTGCCGAGGATCGGCCAGCGGTAGTCCTTGGTCAGCGTGGCGCTGCGGCCCATGCCGCGAAAGCCCGCGCGTTCGATGACGATGGCCGGCGTGGTCACCGAGAACACCGCATAGAGCCAGAGCCCCGGGACGATCAGCGCGAGCGAGCCGAGGCTGACCAGCAGCATGGTGGCGATCATCAGCACGACGATCGGCAGGGCGGCGGAAAGCGCCGGGCTCAGGTACTGGCCGAAGGTGCGGCGGCTCCCGAGCTTGGCGTCATAGGCGAGCTGCACCAGCAGCGCCGTGGTGATGCCGTAGATCGCCATCTGCACGACGACGACCAGAGCGTATTTCGTCCAGAATGCGCCCGAGATGTCGGTGAACTCGGTCGGCTCGCCCTGCAGGGTCATGTCCCAGCCGATCAGCAGGCCGCTCGCGAGGAACGAGAGCACCATCGGCCCGGCGCTCAGGCCCATAACCGTCAGGAACTTGCGGAACAGGATGGAAAAACTGTCGCCGATGATGCTGCCGACACCGAGCGGCAATTTGCCCTGCCCCCGGTCCGCGCCAGTCATCGCCGCCACATAGGTCGAATCCGTCATATCAATCTTGCCTCGTAGTCATTGAACTGGGGGCACGGGCCGGCGGAACCGGCGAGCGCACCCGGCGGCAGGCAAACATCCTGCCGGTACAACCTGATGGTGATTTCAGGTCTTTTCCGTGGCCGGCGCGGGCGTGGCGTCCGGGGCGGCCGCCGGCTCGGCGCTGGCGTGGAACTTGTTCTCGCGCCGTTCGCCAAGCAACTGGCGCTGTTCGAGATGGGCGCGCTGGGCATTGTAGAAGGCCTTGAGAAAGGCCTGCCGTTCGGCCTCGGGCACCGGGTCGGGATAGCCGATCTTGAGCCGGATCTTCTCGATCACCGCAGCGAGGCTCTCGGCGTGGTTCTTCGCCGCTGCGGCGCCGCCTTTGGGGCGCTCGCCCGCCCGGAGCAGGGCTTCGAGCGTCTGGAGCTCGTAGACGCCGTAATGGTCGAGTTGATGCGGATAGAAGCTGAAGCCCTGCCCGGCCGCCTGGCGGACCGGCACCGGGCCCCGGCTCACGTCCGAGAGCAGGATCGGCACCGGCAGGCGCACCACATAGGTGCCGGCGATCATGTCGCCCAGCCGGCGGCGGCGCGGGTTCGCGAGCGGCACGACCAGGGTGGCGAGAATCCACAAGGTGGTGAGGATCGAGGCAAGCGGGCTGGCGCTGTCGAGGGTGAAGACCAGCGTTGCCGGCAGGAAGATCTCGGCCTCCTTCATCAGGTTGCGGGCGACGAGGGCATGGGCGGTGAGGGTGCCGCCGTCCTCGGCGACCACCTTGATCGCCATCAGCCGCTTGCCGAGCGTGCGGCCGTTCCACAAGAGCTCGCTCACGATGTAATAGGGCACCCGGATTGCGAAGAAGAGGAAGGCCGCGAGAGCGAAGATCGTGTCGGGATCGGTCACCTTCAGCACGACGAGCAGGATCACCAGCGCCACGGACCCGATGAAGGTGACGACGAGATCGGTGAGCTGGGCGGCGATCCTTGTGCCGATGGCGGCGACTTCGAGGGAGATCGGCACGCCTTCGGGCGGCATGAGCTCATGCGGGTTGGGGCGCGGAGCCCGGGCTTTGCGGGCGCGTCTCATGCGGGTTTCCGCCCCGCCAGTGTAAACCAGGCGAGCCAGAGCGCGCCCACGGCCCAGCCGATGGTGTAGCGGGTGGTCGTGTCCTGCACCAATTGCCGGCCGAAGCCTTCGAGCGCTGCGGCGGCGATCAGCATGATCGCGGCGACGATGGCGAGTTTCACCGCGTCGCGGCCGGCTTCCGCCAGCGCCGCGCGCCTTGTGCGGCGGCCGGGGAACAAGAGCGCCGCGCCAAGTTTGAGCCCGCCGCCACAGGCGATTGCGACGGCGGAGAGCTCGGTCACGCCGTGGATCGACAGCCAGCCGCCCAGCTCCCAGCCGAGGCCGCGGTCGACATGGAGCGCGAGGAAGGCGCCGAGCGAGAGACCGTTGTAGAAGGTGAGCAGGATCGCCGGCAGGCCGAGGAAGACGCCGAGACCGAAGGCGAGAAAGGCGATGCGGGTGTTGTTCGAGAACAGGAAGACGGCAAAGGCGCCGAGCCCGTCCTGGTCTTCGCCGTCGGAGAAGATCACCGAGCGCAGATAGGCGGTCGAGGCCTCGGGGCCCCTGCCCCCCGCCATCTCGGGCGGCAGGAAGACGTGGTACCAGTCGGGGCTGTCGAAATAGAGCAGATAGCCCGCCAGCGCGCCGAGGCCGAGGGAGAGGAAACCGAGCGCCACGAAGAGCCACGCGGCGCGCATCGCCTGTGGGGCGCCTTCCGTGAGGAAGCGGCGGACGAGGCCGCCCAGGCGTTCCTGCGGGGCGTAGACCGAGAGATAGGCGCGCGCGGTCAGCGCTTCGAGATAGTCGAGCAGCGCCTTGTCGAGCGAGATTTCCCGGGCGATGGCCAGCGACGAGGTGGCCTGGCGGTAGAGCTCGGCGAGGTCGCGCGCCTCGGCGAAGCTCATCCGGTGCAGCCCTTGCGTCTCGGCGCGGGCGACGAGGCTCTCGAGCCGCGACAGGCTCGCTTCGCGCTCCTTGCGGAACCGGGCCGAGCGGATCAGGGTCGCGTCGTCGGTCATCATCAGATCAGCTCCCGCGCCTTGATGTCGAGATAGGTCGAAACGAGCTTGGCGGTGACCTTGCCGGGCTCGGCGTCGACCACGGTCACCCCCATCCGGGCGAGGCGGGCGAGCACGAGGTTGCGCTCGGCGATGGACTGGCCGGCGGCGACCAGTTCGGCGACCGCGTCCATGTCGTCGGGCGCGCGGGCGACGCGGGCCTCCATGTCGGGGTCGCGGAGCGTGACGAAGATGATGAGGTGGCGCTTGGCGAGGACGGCGATGTTCTCCAGCATCAGCTCGGCCGAGACGGTATCGACGAACTCGGTGAAGACGATGATGAGGCTGCGTTTGGGCGAGCGCGCGCCGAGCTCGGTCAGCGCCAGCGTGTGGTTGGTCGAGCGGCTGACATAGGCCATGTCGGCGGTGCGGGCGCGCAGCCGGGCGAAGGCGACGCGGCCGGGTTCGGGGGCGGCGTAGAGCCGCGGGCGCACGTCGTAGGAGAAGAAGCCGACGAGATCGCCGCCGATGGCCGCGGCCCAGGCGGTGGCGAGGGCGGCGTTGATCGCGTGGTCGATCCGGGCGAGGCCCGCGATCTCCTCGCGCATCAAATAGCCGTTGTCGAGGGCGACGACGACGCGGTGGTTGCGTTCGGCGTGCAGCTCCTTCGCGACCAGCGCGTGGCGGTGGGCCGAGCGCTTCCAGTCGATGGTCTTCACGTCCATGCCGGACACGAAGTCGCGCAGCTGGTGAAACTCGGTGCCTTCGCCGATAGCGCGGTTTTCCTTGGTGCCGTAGAGGGTCGAGCTCACCTGCGCGGTGATCGCGCCCGATTGCACAAGACGGATGTTGGGCACCACCCTGATGCTCGCCTCGACCGCCACTTCGGGGACGAATTCAAACAGGCCGAGCCGCGAGGGCCAGCGGAGCCAGAGCCGGGCGAGCTTCCAGTGGCCGCGCCGCTTCGCGCTGACGGGCACGTCCGCGCGCCCCTCGCCGCCGGCAATGTCGAAGGCGATGTCCTCGGGCCCCGCCAGCCCCTCGGGCCAGTCGATCCGGGCGCCGAGCCCTTCCGGCGCCGGCGTCACGGTGAGGTGCAGGCTGGTGTCTTCGCCCACGAACACCTCATCGCGCACCGCGATGTCCACGCTCTTCGCCCGGCCGAGCGACAGCGCCGCGTCGCCGAGGGCGGCGAGGCCCAGAAGGCCCCAGAGCGCGGCGGCGGCGAGGCCCGGCTGGGCCGCGATGCCGACGAGCGCCGCGGTCAGCGCAAGCGCCGCGGCGGCGAGCGCGACGAAGATGTTCGACGGACGGATCAGCGCGGGGCCTCGATCTGGTTGAGAAGGTTGTCGAGCACCTGGGCGGTGGTGCGGCCTTCGATCTCGGCGGTGGGTCCGAGCAGGATGCGGTGGTGCAGCGCCGGCACGTAGAGCGCCTTCACGTCGTCGGGAATGGCGTAGTCGCGGCCCCTCAGCGCGGCCGCCGCGCGGGTGGCCGACGCGATGGCGTCGGCGGCGCGGGTCGAGGCGCCATAGGCGATCTCGACGCTCTCGCGGGTCGCGCGCACGAGGCGCAGGATGTAGTAGAGGATGTCGTCGTCGAGCCGGATCGCGTCGATCAGCGCGCGCGCCTCGGCAAGCTCGGCCGCGCTCAGCACCGGTTCGATCCCGTCGGTCTCGACCCGCGAGTCGAGCGGCTCGGCGGCGTGCTGCATCAGGATCGCCATCTCGACGTCTTCGGGCGGGAAATCGACCATCAGCTTGAACAGGAAGCGGTCGAGCTGTGCCTCGGGCAGCGGATAGGTGCCCTGCTGCTCGATCGGGTTCTGCGTCGCGATGACGATGAACTCGGCGCCGAGATCGTGGTCGGTGCCGTCGATCGAGACGACCCGTTCGTTCATCGCCTGCAACAGCGCGGCCTGGGTCTTCGGCGGGGCGCGGTTGATCTCGTCCGCGAGCAGCACCTGGCTGAACACCGGCCCCTTGGTCAGGACGAAACTCGAGGTCTGGAAGTTGAAGATCGACGTGCCGAGCACGTCACCCGGCATCAGGTCGGGGGTGAACTGGATGCGGCCGAAATCGAGGTCGAGCGCGGCGGCGAAGCTCTTCGCCAGCAGCGTCTTCGCGGTGCCCGGCGGGCCTTCGAGCAGCACGTGGCCGCGCGAGAACAGCGCGGTCAGCACCAGATCGACGAGGTCGTGCTGGCCGAGCACGCGCTTCGAGATTTCACCGCGCAATGCGTCGGCGCGGAGCGCCAGGTCATCGAGGTTCATGGTCGATTTTCTCCAGGATCTGTTCGAGGGCGTCGACGCAGGCGATGGCGTCGGCGGCTGAGGTCTTGGCCGGCAGGGCGAGGGCGTCTGCCTCGGCGCGGTCAAGCGCGGCGTAATGGTCGGGGAAGGCGCGGGCGAAGAGCCGCGCGCGGGTGCGCTCGTCGCCGGCATGGGCGGGGCCGAACAGCCGGGCGGCCAATGCCGCCAGCCGGGTGCGGGCGTAGTCGGCGACCAGCGCGCCGTCCTGATCGGTGAGCCGCATCAGCCGGGCGCGGGCCCGGATGGCGACGAGTTTCGACGAGCCGGGGCCTTCGGCGACCGCTGCGAGCGGGCCGTAGCGCCGGCCGGCGCGCCAGAGCACCAGCGCGAAGGTCGCGGCACCCGCGAGCCAGAGGGCGAGGAAGGGCGGGCCGAAGAAGCGTTTGAAATCGGCCCAGGTCCGTTCGTAGGGCACGGGCCCGTCGGACGCTTCGAGGAACCAGTCGCTGGTCGAATAGTCGATCAGCACTTCCTCGCCGCCGGCCGCCTCCTTGAAGAAATGGCTGGCGATGGCGGCGTTGTCGGCGAGCCGGAGGCCATGGTTGTTGAACAGGTCGGGGTCGGACAGGAGGTAGAATTCGTTCGTGTCGCGTCCGACGAGGTTGCGGCAACGGCCCAGCACGATGGCTTCGCCGGTGCCGATGATCGGCTCGCAATTGGGCGAGGTGAACACCTGGGGCACGTAGAGCCGCGCGGTCAGTTCCTCAGGCCCGGCCCGATAGGTGAAGTCGACGAAGGGCTCGGGGATGTGGCGCACGCGCGAACCGGTGCCGTGGAAGAACAGCCAGAGCGTCGCGGTCGCCCCTTTCGGGTCGTCGAGCAGGATCGGATGGGCCTGGCCGGTGAGCCGCATGCCGCTGCGCCATTTCGGCAGGACGATCAGGCTCGGCAGCTGGTCGATCTTGTCCGTGATCGGGTCACGGCGCAGGTCGTATTCGTCCTCCTGCAGCAGCAGCTCTTCCTCGGTCTTCGGGCGCGTCCGGGTGTAGGACAAGGCGGTGTCGTAGAGCGGCTGGACGAGAAGGCCGATGCCGTCGGGGTCGATCACCCAGCCGCCGGTGAAGCTGCGCGCGCTCTGGCCTTCGGAAGTGAGCCAGACCTGCAGCCCGTCGAAGCCCACGGCGGACGCACGGAGCGCCTGCTGGCGGCCGGACGAGACGTAGAGCAGCACCGCGAGCCCTGCGGCGGCGATTAGCCCGAGCAGCACAATCTCGCCGCGCGGGCCGCGGCCGGTTGCGGTCGCCTCGGTCGCGCTCATGCCCCGTCCTCCTCGATCAGCGGGCGAATGCGCGCGAGGTGGAAATGGAACTCGTCCTCGCTCACCGCGCGACCGCCGAAATGGGCGCGCTCGCTCGCCAGCACCAGCGCGCGGAGCGCGTCGCGATGGGCGGCCGCCTCCGGCAAATGGCGCAGCACATCGCGCCCGGTCCAGCTTTTCTGGAACAGGAGCCCATGCGCCGCGACGGCGCGGGTAAGGGCCGCTTC
Organism: Maritimibacter sp.; assembly: GCA_020441205.1. Lineage (GTDB taxonomy): Bacteria > Pseudomonadota > Alphaproteobacteria > Rhodobacterales > Rhodobacteraceae > Sinisalibacter. Next base: position 1,206 of record JAGRMO010000305.1, on the reverse strand, counting down.
GGCCAGCGCGACGAGGGCTGCGCGCCGGTCGGCGATGGCGAGGATCGCGCCGAGCCCGATGGGAGTGTGGGGACCGGCGCCGGGTGAGGCGCCCCGGTCCCGGGCGCGCGCGGCCGGTTCGCCCGGCCTGCGGAACGAAACCGAGAGCCCGCCGCCGTAGCGCAGGAACAGCGCGACGATGGCGAGCAGGATGAGCGCCGCCGGCAGGCCGATTTCGAGCTGCGGGTTGCGGTCGGTCGCGGTGTCGGCCTCGGGGTCGCGCACCTTGGCGCGCAGCTCCATCTCGGGTGCCGGCCGGGTCGGGTCGTAATAGGCGACGTCGGTGTCGATCCGCCGGTAGCGCAGCGCCTTGAGATAGGCCTCGCCGGAGGGGCCGATCTGCAACGGCTCGGGCGACACTGCCTGCGCCGTGGCCGGCGACGGATGCAGCGCCGTCGCCCCCATGAGGGCGAGACCCAGAACCAGGATGGTACTCAAGACCCGCAAAAAGAAATCGCTCTCGATACGGCCGGGTGGCGCTTCGGGGCCGACGCAATGCGAGGGCGTTGCGCTTTCGCGCCGCCGCCGCGCCGTCCTGTTGCCGCGCTCTGTCCTGCCGGTTGCCTCAACATGTGTCGTCTTCTCGGGTGCGAGCATTGCGGCCAATACGGGCGATTTTTTGGCGTGGCCGGCGTTTTTGTTGCCGGATCGGCGATCGGTGCCCATGTGCCGCGGCGCGGGGGGCGCAGCGAAGGCGATTGCCCCGGCCCCGGCCGCGCCCTAGCCTCTGGGCCGAAGGCGGGAACGATGAAGCAGCCGCAGGTCAAATCCATCCGGGCGCTGGCGCGCGGGCTCGAGGTTCTGCAATTGTTGCAGACCTCGGGCGCGCTGACGCTGCACGAGCTCCACGGGGCCAGCGGCCTTCCCAAAGCCTCGCTTCTGCGGATTCTCCGGACGCTGATGGAACGGGGGCTGGTCTGGCAGCGGATGGCGGACGACGCTTATGTACCCTCGTTCTCGCTCGCCGATCTTGCCGGGCGGATGACGCGCGAACAGGCGCTGGTCGAGGTCGCCTCGCCGCTGCTCGCGGCGCTCTCGGACGAGATTCGCTGGCCCTCGGTGCTGGCGGTGCCCCGGCTCACCCATATGGAGGTGATCGAGACCAACGCGACGCGCGCCTATGTCGGCGGCATCGCGTTGGGGCCGGTGGGGTTCCGGGTCAACATG
>JAGRMO010000304.1 GCA_020441205.1 Maritimibacter sp. | reverse complement strand
CCACGGCTCGAGCAGCGCGCGCTGTTCGTCGTCGGACAACACCCGGGCCGAGGCGATCCCCGGCGTGGTCTCGAGCACGCCCAGCACGGCGGCGAGCTGCGCCTCGACCTGGCCCTCGGGCGCCGAGACCCGCACCGTCGCCGAACGCGCGAGGCCCGAGGTCCAGCGCTCGGCCACGCGCCCCGTGGCCAGCGAAAGCGCCAGCGCGAACACCGCGAGAAACGCCATCGCCGCGGCGGCGAACACCGTCAGACGGGCGGTGAAACCGGTGGGCGGCACCACCCTGTCGGCCTGCTTGTCGCCGGCGACGAGCGCGAGGAGGCTGGCCAGCCGGCTCACAGATCGGCCCCCGCGAGCTGCACCCGGTGGTTCGAGATCCTGAGCACCCGCGCCTGCACCTGCGCCTTGGCCGAGCGAATGAGCGTGAGGTCATGGGTGGCGATCATGATCGTCTTGCCCATCCGGTTGAGCTCGACCATGAGCTGCAACAGCCGCAACGACATCTCCCAGTCGACGTTGCCGGTGGGTTCGTCGGCGAGGATCACCTCTGGGCTCATGATGATCGCCCGTGCCAGCGCCGCCCGCTGCCGCTCGCCGCCCGACAGCTCGGGCGGGCGCGCCGCCGCCTGGTGGGTGAGCCCGACCCAGCTCAGGAGATCGTCGACGTCGCGCCCGTCCACCGGCCGACCGGCGACGGTGAGCGGCAACGCCACGTTCTCGGCCAGCGACAGGTGGTCGAGAAACTGCTGGTCCTGGTGCACCACGCCGATCCGCTGCCGCGTGTGCGCGATATCGTCGCGGCTCATCGCCCGCACGTCCTGGCCGAACACCGAGACCCGTCCGCGCTCGGCCTTGAGCGCGCCGTAGCACAGCTTCATCAGCGTGGTCTTGCCGGTGCCCGAAGGGCCGGTGAGAAAGTGGAACGAGCCGGGCGTGAGCTTCAGCGAGACGTCGGACAACAACGCGGTTCCGCCGTAACCGTAGCTGACTTCGTCGAACTCGATCACGCGCCGATTTCCCTTTGTCGTGAGTGCGCCCCTGCCCCGTCGGGTCGCGACTGTTTTGCCCCAGCGAACGAATTGTTGCAATCGGAGGATTGCAAATGTTGGAATTCCAGTGTTTTCCTGCACATACTATTCCGCGCGGACCGAAAACCGCGCCGAAAGGCATGATGCCAAAGGAGCTAGCGGCTGGATGCGTCTGGTTTGTCCCAATTGTGGTGCGCAATACGAAGTCGATGATCGCGTGATCCCGGACAATGGCCGCGATGTGCAGTGCTCGTCCTGCGGCCATGGCTGGTACCAGATGCCCGCCCATGCCGAAGCGGCCCATCGTGGCGCCGAGGCCGACGACAGCTCCACCCTCGACGACGAGATCGACCAGGCGCTGGACGACGAGGCCGAAGACGCGCCGGTCGAACCCGCGCCGGCGCCCGAACCGGACGGCGACGAGGATTTCGACGACGACGACGACGATGGCGAGGAAGACGAGGAGGCCGGCGCGCCGCCGCCGCCGCCGGTCGCGCCCGCCGCGCCGCGCCGCCCGCTCGACGACGATCTGCGCAGCATCCTCCAGGAGGAAGCCGAGCGCGAGATGGAAGCCCGCGCGACCGAGCGCAGCCACGACGCCGAGGTGATGGAGTTCCAGCAGGAGCTCGGCCTCGACGAAGCCCCGGGCGAGGATCCGGCCCGCGCCCGTGCCGAACGTCGCGGCGCCAGCGCCTTCGAGGACGAGGACGAGGCCGAACACGCGACGCCCACCGCGGGCGGCGTGGACTGGGACGACGACGACGACGACAGCACAGAGGTCGCGGGCCTTCAGACCGCCGGCGCGGCCGCGATCGCCACCGCCGCGCCGACCGGCGAGGACAAGCGGGCGCGCCGCGAGCTGTTCCCCGATATCGATGAGATCAACTCGACGCTCGACAGCCACGGCGGCTTCGAAGAGCCCGACGAGCTCGACGGCGGCGACGAGGCGACCGGCAGCTTTGGCCGCGGCTTCGCGATCGTCATCGCGGTGGTCGCGCTCCTGCTGGCGCTCTACATCCTCGCGCCCAAACTGTCGCAGAACGTGCCGGCGCTGGAACCGGCGCTCTCGGCCTATCGCGGCGCGATCGATGCGGTGCGCGGGCTGATCTACGGGATCGGGCACGGCGGCTCCTGACGCCGAAGCCCCGATCCGCGTCGCGCGTCGGCCTCAGAACAGGTCGAGCAGCCGCTTGAGATAATCGCGTTCGAGCTCCGGCCGCTCGGTCTCGCCCGAGCGGCGGCGCAGCTCTTCCATCAGCTCCTCGGCGCGCCGGTAAACGTCGTCGCGTTCGGCCAGTGGGCCGTCGTCGGCAAGCCGCCCGGTATCGCCCGGGGTGCGGCCGAGCGGATCGGCGCGCCGGCGGTTGTCCGGCTGGCCGCCGAGCGGCCCCTGCTGGCCCTGCTGGTTGTTCTGCGCCTCGCGCCGCATCCCGTCCTCGAGGTTGCGCATCCCCTCGCGCAGCGCCTCCATCGCCTCGGCCTGACGGTCGAGCGCGCGCGACGTGTCGCCCTCTTCGAGTGCGTCGGCCGCGTCCTCCATCGCCCGGCCGGCACGGTCGAGCGCGTCGCGCGCGGCGTCGCCCTCGGGCGTACCGGCGCCGGGCAGGTTCTGGCTCTGGCGCTCGAGCTCGTTCTCGAGCGCGCGCTGGCGCTGGGCGAGGCTCTCTTCGAGCCCGGCCCCATCCCCTTGGTCCCCGTCGCTCTGTTCCCCGGGGCCCTGTTCGCCGCCTTGACCGGTCTCGCCCTGCTGGCCGTCCTGCCCCTGCTGGCCCTGTTGGCCCTGCTGGCCGTCCTGACCGGGTTCCTGCCCCTGCTGGCCCGGCTGCTCGCCGCCGCGCTGGCGCTGCAGATCGCGGAACGCCTCGTCCGACAGCCCCTGCTGCTCGCGCAGCGTGTCGGCCAGCCCGTCGAGCGCCTGCTGACCGGGCGATTGCTGGCCCTGCTGGCCGCTCGCGCCCTCGGTCATCTGCATGTTTTCCATCATCTGCTGAAGCTGGTCGAGCAGCGCCTGGGCCTCATCCATCCGGCCCTGCTGCATCAGCTCCTCGATCCGGTCCATCATCGCCTGGAGATCCTCCTGGGTCATCTCCATCTGCTGGCCCTGGTCGGGCTCGTCGGTGCGGTTCTCGGGCTCGCGCTTCGACAGCTCGTCCATGTAGTCGCGCATCGCCTCGCGATATTCGTCCATGAGCTGTTGAAGTTCTTCGGGGCTCGCCCCCTGGCGCATCGCCTCGGCCAGGCGCTCGCGCGCGCGGCGCAGGGCTTCGAGCGCATCGGCGAGTGCGCCGTCCTCGATCTCGATGGCGAGCTCCCAGAGCGCGCCGGCCACCTCGTCGCGCCGGGCCGAGGCCAACACGGGCGCCTCCAGCGCCGTGACCGCTGCGCGCAGGCGCTCGAACTGCCCGGCCTTGGGGAACACCTCGTCGGGCCGGTTCGACACCGCGCGCAGGAGCCGCGCCGCGCGCGGGGCGTTCTCGGCCGACCACAGGATGTCGCGCCGCTGCTCGACGATGGCACGCGCCAGCGGATGCAGGAAACGCCGCCCCGGCAGCACGATCTCGACCGGCGCGCTCTGTCCCTGCTGCCCCGCCGCGTCGACCGCGGTGAAGGTGAGAGAGACCGGCAGATCGGCCCAGGCGTGTTCGGCGAAATTCTCGACCAGCAGCTCCTCGATCTCGGCCCGGTCGCCGCGATAGGGCATCGGCAGATCGACGACGATCGCCGCCCGCGCCTCGGGCTCGGCCATGAGGCCGAACCGGCGGGTGACCCGTCCGAGGTCGAGCGCGATCTCGGCCGAGCCAGCGGCGACGCCGTAATCGTCATGCGCGGCGAAGGGCAGGCGCATCTCGCCGTCGAGCATCCGCGTGAGCTCGCCCGCCGGCTGGATCCTCGGCGCCTGGTCGGGGATCGCGGCGATCTCCCAACGGTCGTCGCCGATGGCGATGAGCCCGTCGCCGTCGATGGTGAAGGCGCGGGTGGGTTCGGGCTCGGCGGGCGGCGGCGCGTCGGTGAAGCTTTCGACCACCTCGAGCGCGCCGAGCCGTCCGTAGAGCCGCAGCGTCACC
>JAGRMO010000303.1:2511-3421 GCA_020441205.1 Maritimibacter sp. | reverse complement strand
TGCACCTTGGCCGGCGCGCGGTTGATCTCGTCGGCGAGGATCAGGTTGTGAAACAGCGGCCCCTTCTGGAACACGAAGGCGCTCTCCTCGGGGCGGTAGATCTCGGTGCCGGTAAGGTCGCCCGGCAGCAGGTCGGGGGTGAACTGGATGCGCCGCTCGTCGCAATCGACGATCTTCGACAGCGCGACGATGGCGCGGGTCTTGGCGAGGCCGGGCGCGCCTTCGACCAGGATGTGACCGTCCGCCAGCAGCGCGATGATCAGCTTGTCGACGAAGGCCGCCTGGCCGACGACGCGGGCGGCGAGATGGTCGCGCAGCCGTCCGATCAGCTCGGGTTGGGCTTTGATTTCCTGGGTCTGGACGTTCATGTCGGCCTCATGGATGCGGGGAGGAGGGATTCGGGAGAATTGCCCCCGGCGGTATGACGCGCCGGGGGCGGGGGGAGGCAGGGCTCTTGGAGCTAGTTGACCGCGCCCTGCTGCGGGATTGCGTCGATCGAGAACGACCGCACGATGACCGAATCCTCGATCGCCTTCAGCGCGAGGTTGGCCTCGAAATACTTGCCCTCGTCGATCAGGGTCCTGGCTTGTTCGAGCTGGTCGGTGGTCGCGACCACCGGCAACAGCGCGCTGGTGACGTTGACGTCGACCGACGCCAGCCGCAGCACCTCGATCGCGTCATCGGTCGAACCCTGCTGGATCAGCCCGTTGGCCTTGTCGAGCGCCTCCTTGCTCTCGTCGGTGACGGTGAAGTCCTCGCTGAGCGTCATCGACATGTCGAAGGGCAGGTAGCGCTGGGCGTTGGACGGGTCCTCGGTGTCGCCGATGGTCATGTCGTTGAGGGTCTTCTCGGCGTCGAGAAAGGCCTGGTCGGCGGCGGCGACCTTGGTCTTGGCGGCCTCGATGTCGTT
>JAGRMO010000303.1:0-2355 GCA_020441205.1 Maritimibacter sp. | reverse complement strand
CAGGGCGGTGAGTTTCGGAAGGTTTTTCATGGCGGGCTCCTGTGTTGAGGGTGACGCCAATCTGCCCCGGCGGTCTGACGCCCGACTGAAACGCGGATTACAGGATTTTTAGATTGGTCACGTTCCCGGGAGCTGGCCCGGGAGCGCGCCCGGGAGCGGTTTCGGCCTCCTCCGGGCGACGAGAATGCCCCGCCGCCCAAAAGGTTCTTCCCGCCCGCTACAGCTCGAAACTCTGGTGCAGCTTCGGCATTTCCACCGCCGCGGGCGCGATGGCCTTCGCGAAGGCCCGCATCCCCTGTTCCTCGCCATGGACGAGGAAGGTCAGCTCGGGGTGCCCGGTGCGGGCGTGCCAGCGCTTGAGGTCGCCGGCGCCGGCATGGGCCGAGAAGCCGTTGATCGTGTGGATACGCGCGTTCACCGGCACCTCGTCGCCGAACAGCTTCACCCACCGCGCGCCGTCGATGATGATCCGTGCCAGCGTGCCCTCGGCGGCATAGCCCACGAAGATCACGCTGCAATCGCCGTGCGGCAGGTTGTGGCGCAGGTGGTGGCGCACCCGCCCGCCGGTGCACATGCCGGACCCCGCCATGAGGACGGCGCCGGAGCGGATCCGGTTCAGCGCCATCGACTCATGGGCCTCGCGGGTGAAGTGCAGCTCGGGCAGGCGGAAGGGATCGCGCCCGTCCCGGATCATCTTAGTGATCTCCGGCCGCATCGCCTCGGCATGGCGGGCAAAGATCCGCGTGGCGCTGATCGCCATCGGGCTGTCGAGAAACACCTGCAGCCCGGCGTCGAGCTGGCCGGCCTCGATCCCCTCGCGCAGGAACCAGATCAGTTCCTGCGCCCGCTCCAGCGCGAAGGTCGGGATCACCACGTTGCCGCCGCGGGCGTGCGCCGCGGTCACCGCGTCGAGAAACTCGGCGATGGAGGCGTCGAGATCGCGGTGGTCGCGGTCGCCGTAGGTGGTCTCCATCACGACCACGTCGATATCGTCGGGCACCTGCGGACCCGACAAGAGCGGCCGGTCGTCGGGGCCGAGATCGCCCGAGAACAGCAGCTTGCGGGTGCGGCCGCCTTCGGTGAGTTCGAGCCGGATCGAGGCCGAGCCGAGGATATGGCCGGCGTTGAAGAAGGTGGCGGTGATGCCGGGATAGAGCTCGATCGGCTTGAGGTAGGTGGCCTCGCGGCCGAACCGGGCGACGGCATCGAGCGCGTCCATCGTGTCGTAGAGCGCCTCATGGGTGCCGCCGCGCTGGCCGTGGCGATGGTGGCGCCGCGCCTCCTCCTCGTGCAGATGCGCCGAGTCGAGCATCACCAGCTTGGCGAGGTCGCGGGTGGCTGGGGTGGCGATGATCTCGCCCCGGAACCCGCGCTTCGTCAGCAGCGGCAACCGGCCGCAATGGTCGAGATGGGCATGGGTGAGCAGGACCGCGTCGATGTCCTTCGCCTCGAAGCCGAAGCCGGCGGCGTTGTCCTCGGTGAGTTCGCGCGCGCCCTGGAACATGCCGCAATCGATCAGGATCCTGCGTCCGCAGCAGGTGACGAGGTGGCACGAGCCGGTGACTTCATGTGCGGCACCGTGGAACGACAGTTTCATGTTGTGCTCCTTTCCGCCGCGCGACCGGCGAGCGGCCGGCCGGCGCGGTCATACCAGCGGATGATGTCTTCCCAGATTTCCTGCGCGGTCTCGGCGTACCAGAAGAGGTCGCGGTCCTCGGGGTCGATGACGCCCTCGTCGACGAGGAAGTCGGGGTCGAAGGCCCGGCTCCAGTAGGCGCGCCCGACGAGGATGACCGGGACCGGGCGGATCTTGCGGGTCTGGATCAGCGTCAGGGTCTCGAACAGCTCGTCGAGGGTGCCGAAGCCGCCCGGAAACACGACGAGGGCGCGGGCGCGCAGCAGGAAATGCAGTTTCCTCAGTGCAAAATAGCGAAACCGGAAGCACAGGCCGGGGGTGACATAGGGGTTTGGGTATTGCTCATGCGGCAGCGTGATGTTGAGCCCCACGGTGCGGGCGCCCGCTTCCTGCGCGCCGCGGTTCGCGGCCTCCATCATCCCCGGTCCGCCGCCGGTGACGACGACCACGCGGTTTCCTTCGTCGCCTTCCGCCGCGGCGACGAGCCGGCCGAAGTCGCGGGCGATGTCGTAGTACCGGCTCTTGTCGAGGAGCCGTTTCGCGACGCGCAGGTCGCGGGCGGTGTCTGCGTCGTCCGGCGCCGCGGCGGCGCGGGCCTCCAGCGTCGCGACCCGGGCCTGCGCCGCCGCCGGCTCGGCGATCCGCGTGCCGCCGAAGACGACGATGCTGTGGGCGATGCCGTGCGCTTCGAGCAGGGTCTCGGCCTTCTGGTAGTCGAG
>JAGRMO010000302.1 GCA_020441205.1 Maritimibacter sp. | reverse complement strand
ATCTGGGAGGGGTCGGGCAACGTGATCTGCCTCGACGTGCTGCGCGCTGCCGCCCGAGACCCCGAGTCGGTCGCCGCGCTGCTCGACGAGATCGCGCTGGCGAGCCGGGCGCTGCGGGCGCTCCATCCCGGCTGCAAGCTCAATGTCGCGGCGCTGGGCAACGTCGTCTCCCAGCTTCATGTCCACGTCATCGCGAGGCATGCGGGCGATGCCGCGTGGCCGAAGCCCGTCTGGGGCGTCGGCGAGTGCGCCGCCTATCGCGACGGCGCGGCGGCGCAGCGCATCGCCAAGGCGCTAAAGGAGGCTGCGGCATGAGGAACGAAGCCTCCCGCCGCACCGGCTTCTCGCGCAACGGGCTCGACCGGCAGGCACAGTTCAGGCCGGACGCCGCGCGGCTTGCCGCCATGGCGGAAAGCGCCGACGCCCGCTTCGTGCTGGTCGCCGGCGACCGCATCCTGGTCGACGTCTCGCGGCAGCCCTGCGACACGCAGTTCGACCGGCCGACGGCGGCGCCGTGGATGGCCGGCGGCGAGCCGGTCTTCCTCGGCAGCGAGAACGGCCACGCCGTCTTCGCCGTCCCCGCGCTCGACGAGCCGGCGCTTCCCGACACCGTCAAGGCCATCGACCTGCGCTCCATCGCCATGCAGGGGCTGCTCGGCGATAGCCAGACCGGGGCGGCGGCGCAGGCGCGCTCGCTCGTCCACTGGCACGAATCGCACCGCTTCTGCTCGCGCTGCGGCCAGGAGAGCGCGATGCGCGAAGGCGGCTATCGCCGCGACTGCCCGGCCTGCGGCGCGCAGCACTTCCCGCGCACCGACCCGGTGGCGATCATGCTGGCGGTCGACGGCGACCGGTGCCTGCTCGGGCGGCAGGCGCGCTTCCTGCCCGACACCTATTCGGCGCTCGCCGGCTTCATCGAGCCCGGCGAGACGATCGAGGACGCGGTGCGCCGGGAGGTCTTCGAGGAATCCGGCGTGCGGGTCGGCGAGGTCCGCTACGTCGCGAGCCAGCCATGGCCGTTCGTGTCGTCGCTGATGATCGGCTGCATCGCCGAGGCCACCAGCGCCGAGATCAGGCTCGACCCGGCCGAGCTCGACGATGCACTCTGGGTCAGCCGAGAGGATCTGCTCACGATTTTCGCCGGCGCGCATCCGACGATCCGCACCCCGCGGCGGGGCGCCATCGCCTCGCATCTGATGTACTTGTGGCTTGCGGACAGGGTCGATTGAGGCGACAGTCTCCGAGGGGCCGGGGCATAACGAGAAGACAGGATGAAACTGGCGACGCGCGAAGATATCGACGCCCCGATCGAGGCGGTGTTCGAGCAGCTTTCCGATTTCGAAGGATTCGAGCGGGCGATCATGCGCCGCGGTGCCGAGGTGCAGCGGATCGACGATCTGAAGGCCCCCGGTCCGGGCATGGCCTGGACGACCAGTTTCGGCTTTCGCGGCCGGCGGCGCGAGGCGCGGATCGATCTCGCCGAACATGCGCACCCGGACCGGTTGCGCGCCGCGGTCAAGACCTCCGGGGTCGAGATGGACGTGCTGATCGACCTCGTCGAGATGTCGAAGACCCGCACGCGGATGAATTTCGCGCTCGATGCCCGGCCCAAGAGCATTCCGGCGCGGCTGATGATCCAGTCGCTGAAGCTCGCGCGCCAGACGATGCTGAAACGCTTCCGCAAGCGGGTCGCCGAGTTCGCCGCCGATATCGAGGCGCGGGCGAAGAGCCAGTCGCTCTAGGCGCGGGCGGGGCGCAGATATCGGGAGGGCGCGATGCAGTTTGCGGATCTGGGCGATATCCTGGTGCATTACCGGATCGACGGGCCCGACGACGGGCCGGCGCTGGTCTTCGCCAATGCGCTGGGCACGGATTTCCGGATCTGGGACGGGGTGCTTGCGCATATGCCCCCGGGGCTTCGGGTGCTGCGCTACGATATGCGCGGCCACGGGCTCACCACCGCGCCGGAGCCACCCTATTACATGGGCGATCTGGTGAACGATGCCGCAAGGCTGATGGATCATGTGGGGATGAAGGACGCGGTCTTCGTCGGGCTTTCGATCGGCGGGGTCGTGGCGCAGGGGCTGGCGGCCGAACGGCTCGATCTGCTGCGCGCGGTGGTGCTGTCGAACACGGCAGCCAAGATCGGCACCCATGATCAGTGGCACGACAGGATCCATACGGTCGAGCATGGCGGGATCGAGGCGTTGGCCGAGGGCACGCTCGAGCGCTGGTTCGCGAAGGATACCAGGGCCGAACGGCCCGAGCTGGTGGCCGGCATTCGCGCCATGCTCACCCGCCAGCCGGCGGGCGGCTATCTCGGCTGCATGGAGGCGATTGCCGAAACCGATCTGGTCGAGAGCACCGCGCGGCTGAGGCTGCCCGCGCTCGGGATCGCGGCGAGCGAAGACGGCTCGACGCCGGCCGATCTGGTGCGCGAGACGGTCGAGAGCATTCCCGGTTCGTCGTTCCACCTGATCCGCCGGGCGGGCCACCTTGCCTGTGTCGAGAAGCCCGCAGACTATGCCGCAGCGCTCGAAGGCTTCCTTGCGGCGGTCGGCCAGATCTGATGGCGCGGATCCTGCTCGTCCATGGCTCCAACCACGGCGGCTGGTGCTGGCGCGACCTGGCGCCGGCGCTGGGCGCGCTCGGGCACGCGGTGGCGACGGTCGATCTGCCCTCGGTGTCGAACGAACCCGCCAGCCTCGCCGGCGCCACGCTCGAGGACGATGTCGCCGCCGTGGTGGACGCGCTCGACGGACCCGCCGTTCTGGTCGGCCATTCCGCGGCCGGTTTCGTCATCGCCGGTGCCGCGGAGCGGGTGCCGGATGCGGTGACGGGCCTCGTCTATCTCTGCGCCTATGTGCCCCGTCCGGGGGCGACGCTGAACGACCTTGCCCGCGAGGCGCCGGGCCGGCCGCTCGACGGCGCGTTGGAGGTCGACCGGGTGCACCGGGCTTACCGGTTCCGCGAGGCGGCGCTCTTGGGCAATCTCTACGGCGATTGCCCGGCCGAGGTTGTGCACTATGCCCGGCCGCGGCTCGGCTGGCAGGCCATCGGCGCGCAATCGCAGGCGGTGGCGTTGCCGGAGGGGGTACCATCGCATTACGTCGTCTGCGCCCGCGATGCGGTGATCCCGCCCGAACAGCAGCGGGCGATGGCGGCGGAACTGCCCGGCGCCGCGGTGCACGAGCTGGACACCGGCCATTCGCCGTTCTTCGCCGCGCCGGTGCGGCTCGCGGCCCTGCTGGACGAGATCGCGCGGGCGGTCTGAGGGTCGGCCGGCGTTCGGCCGGGTTCGCGACCCGGTGTCCGGAGAGAGCGGTTTCACAGTGAAACGGGGCACCATACTGCCCGGTCTGCCACTGGCCGCGGTCGGTTTTGCCGCCAGCGCCTCGGGCGATCTGCGCTCACGGCGCGCCGGGGCCGGTGTCTTCGGGCCGTTCCATCAGCCAGGGGTTCTCGAGCAGCTCCTGCAGCCGGTCGAGCGAGCGGGCCGCGTAATAGCCATCGGCGATGCGTTCGTCGAAGCTGTAGCGCACGGTGACGATCGGGCGGATGACGATCTCGCGCTCCGGCGTCACCACCGGTTCGTCGCGCTCCTTGCCCATCACCGCGAAGATCGGCAGCGTGCCGTGTTCGTAGAGGTGGTGATAGGCGGCGTCGAGGCCGATGGAGCCGAGGTTCGAGATCATCAGCGAAGCGTAGAGCGGATCGTTCCTGGCGAGCGAGGCCGGGGTGAGGTTGAGCCAGTCGCCCAGTTTTTGCAGCTTCGGCAGCAGCGGGATCACCCAGCGCGGCAGGCGGTAGACCTGCGAGACCTCGCGTTCCGAGGCGGTCTTCTGCGGGGTGCGGCCGTTGGTGATGATCGTCTCAGTGCGGTCGCGGATCTCGGCGAGGCTCTCGCGGCCGGTGAAGACCTGCTTGACGACGCTGAGCTTGGCGTCGTCGTTGCGGGCCTTGATGACCGAGATCGAGATGGCGATGTCATTGCGCTGGTAGAGCCTGCGCCCGGCGACGAAGCGGTTGAGCCGCGGGCGTTCGTCGAGCACGCGCACGGCGGCGGCGACGTAGAGGTGGAAGAACCTCAGCGGCGGCCGGGCGCCGGCGTTCCAGCGGGCGAGGTAGGCCTGCGCCGGGCCGGTGTCGATCTTCTGTTCGAAGTAGACCACCGCGTCGCCGCGCCGGGGCAGGAGGTAGGGCATGAACAGCCGAACGGTCGGCGCCTTGGTCACATGGGTGCCGTCCGCACGGTCGGTCAGTCTCATCTCGTCGTCCCCCCGAGGCCCGCGCGGAACCCGCGGTGGCTGGCGACCCCTGAAGGACTCGAACCCTCAACCTGCGGATTAGAAGTCCGCTGCTCTATCCAGTTGAGCTAAGGGGCCGCGCCTCAGCAGATAGCCCTGTGCGCCGGCCCCGTGCAAGCCCTTCGGGGCCCGGGCGGCTCAGACGTTCTCGCGGATCTTCTTGGCGACGAACCAGGCGATCGGGATGGCGACGACGAAGCCCGCGAGCGAGGACCAGACGACCGGTTGCATCGTGGTCATCCCGGCGGTCAGCGCGGCGACCATGAACGAGCCGGCGAGCGTCGCGCTGAGGAAGATGTAGACTAGCAGAAAAAGACCCATACCTCATGCTCCTTAGGTATCTCACGCGCGATCCCGGGGCGAAAGTTGCAGGGCAGATGCGTCTTTGTCCTTGATCCAGATCATGGGCCGCGGCGGGGGCGTTTCAGCGCATCCGCCGGGCCACGATCAGCGCCACCGGCCAGGCCACGAAGTAGCCCGCCGCCGCCGCGCCGAGCAGCGGCCAGAGGCCGGTGACGCCCGCGACCAGCGCCACCACGACGAAGACGAAGGCCAGCGTCGAGCCGATCATCGAGCCCAGGAACAGGACGAGGCGGGTCATGGCGCTACCTCACCGCGTCGTCGCCGAAGGCGAACTGGCCGGAAAGCCCGTTCGAGAAAACGGCGACGGCCTGGCCCGCGAGGCCGGTCTCGTCGCTCTGCGCGATGACCGAGCCGGTGATCCCGCCGCCGCAGCCGAAGTCGGTCGCGAACACCGGCTGGCTCTGCGAGACCCGGTAATCGCCGATGCAGAAGAGATGCCCGTCCTTGCTGACCATGATGAACTGCCCCCGGTCGGCGGCGAGGTCGATGACGATCTGGCCAAGCGCGTCGCGCCCGTCCGACAGCTTGCCGGCGATCGGTCGGGTGACGAGCCCATCGGCCCGCGCCCCGGCGGCTGGGCTCGCCGCCAGCAGGGCGGCGGCGAGGCCGGGGGCGCTGCGGCTCATGCCTCGGGCCGCCCCATCCGCTTCATCACGTCGGATTTCAGCACGAACTGGTGATAGAGCGCGCCGAGTACGTGGAGGGCGACGAGCAGCAGGACCAGCGCCTTCAGGATCTCGTGGCCCTCGGCCGCCCAACGCTGGCCGCCGAACCAGGCCATGCCGCCGGAAACCGTCATCAGGATGAGGAGGGCATAGAGCCCGAGATGGGTAAGGTTGGCGGCCAGCTGCATGATCGGCGGCTCGCCCTCGGGCAGCGCGGGGGCGCCTCTGCG
>JAGRMO010000301.1 GCA_020441205.1 Maritimibacter sp. | reverse complement strand
GGCAAGGTGGTGAAGATCGTCGATTTCGGCGCCTTCGTGAACTTCTTCGGCAAGCGCGACGGCCTGGTGCATGTCTCCCAGATCGAGAACCGCCGGCTGAACCATCCGTCGGATGTGCTGAAGGAAGGCCAGGAGGTCTACGTCAAGCTCCTCGGCTTCGACGACCGGGGCAAGGTGCGCCTCGCCATGAAGATGGTCGACCAGGAAACCGGCGCCGAGCTGCCGCCGGAACCCAAGAAGAAAAAAGGCGACGACGACGACGAGTGATCGCGTCGATCCGAAATGAACGGGCCCCGGTGGAAACGCCGGGGCTTTTTCGTGCGGTCGCTTCCGGTCCTTCCCGTCGTCTGCGATGCCGACAGCAGAGCGTCTGCGCGATGAGCCTCAGACCGGTTCCACCGCCACTCTCCCCGCCTCGGTGAGCGCCCAGACGTCCCGCCCCTCGATCACCACCGGCACGAGCGGCCGTCCGTAGCCCGCGCCCACGTCGATGTTGACCCGGTTTCCGTAGTGCGTCACCGCTTCCACCGGCGTGTGCCCGTGGATCACCAGCTTGCCGTGATCGCGTATGTCGTCGTGGAACTCTTGGCGGATCCAGACCAGATCCTCCTCGTCCTGTTCGGCCAACGGAACCCCGGGGCGAATCCCGGCATGGACGAAGACATGCGCGTCGGTCTCCCAGGCATAGGGCAGGGATTGCACGAAGCGCTTGTGCTCCTCGGGCACCGCGACGCTCGCGCGGGCATGCACCGCCTTCAGCCGCTCGCGCGGCCCCACCTCGACCCCGTAGGAAGCGAGCGTCTGAAGCCCGCCGAGATTCTCGTGCAGCCAGCTCCAGCCGACGATCAGATGCGGATCGTGCCGTGGCGGCTGTTCGAGGAACCAGGCGAACATCCGGTCGTGGTTGCCCATGAGCGTGATCCAGGTCTCCCCCACCGCGAGACCGGCGAGCAAGAAGTCGATCACGCCCCGGGTGTCGGGTCCGCGGTCGCACAGATCGCCGATATGCACCACCGGCGCGCCCGCATCGCCCACCCGCGCGCGGTCGGCCGCGATCAGCGCATGCGCGCGTTCGAGCTCGGCCCGGTAGCCGTGCACATCGCCGATGGCATAGACCCGCATTCCCCCGCCTTTCCACCGCATGAGACCACTTCGTTGCGCCGAACCTCGACGTTTCGCCGCGCCGGGTCAACCGCCCCTGGTCGCATAGAACGGCCGGCCTAGCCCGACAGGCTGCGGGGCAAATCCGCCCGGGTTTCCCCGCGACAAAATGACCCGTGCCGGTATGAACGAAGACGGTGGAGTCCTCGAAGGAAGGAAAACGGGAATGAAAATTGCAGTGGCGGAATTCATCGGCACGCTCACGCTCGTGCTGTTCGGCTGCGGCGCGGCGGTGCTCGCCGGCGCCGACATCGGGCTGGCCGGCATAAGCTTCGCTTTCGGCCTCGCGCTGGTCGGCATGGCTTACGGCATCGGCGGCATCTCGGGATGCCATATCAACCCCGCCGTGACCATCGGCGCCGTCGTCGCCGGGCGTACCGAGGCCTCGAAAGCGCTGGTCTACATCATCGCCCAGATCGCCGGCGCCATCGTCGGCGCGCTGATCCTCTACATCATCGTCACCGGCAAGGGCGGCGGCTACGGCGTCGCCGCGTCGGGGCTGGGGCAGAACGGCTGGGGCGCGGGCTACCTCGGCGAATACGCGCTCGCTTCGGCCTTCGTCTTCGAACTGGTCGCCACCTTCCTGTTCGTCACCGTGATCCTTGGCGCCACCGCGAAGGGCGCGCCCGCCGCGATGGCCGGGCTCGCCATCGGCCTCACGCTCGTGGTGATCCACCTCGTCGGCATCAACGTCACCGGTGTCTCGGTCAACCCCGCCCGCTCGATCGGACCGGCGCTGTTTGCCGGCGGCCATGCCATCGGCCAGCTCTGGCTGTTCATCGTCGCGCCGATCCTCGGCGCGGTGCTCGCCGGGCTCCTGTTCAAGTCGGGCCTCCTTGAGCCCGACGCGGCCTGAGCGCAATCCGCGAAGCCCAAACGACAACGGCCCCGGAGTATTCCGGGGCCGTTTCGCATGTGATGTCCGTCAGACGTCGAATTCGAGCGGCGAGACGGTCTTGAACAGCTCGGTCTTGCGCAGCTCGTTCAGAACCGCGTCGGGCACCGGCGCGTCGACGTAGAGCAGCGCGATGGCGTCGCCGCCCGAATGCGTCCGCCCCAGCGTGAAGTTGGCGATGTTGACGCCATGACCGCCCATCGTCATCCCCAGCGTACCGATGATCCCCGGCACGTCATCGTTGGTCGTGTAGACCATGTGCTGGCCGATCTCGGCGTCGATGGTGATGCCCTTGATCTGGATGAACCGGGGCTTGCCGTCGGAAAACACCGTGCCGGCAATCGACCGCTGCCGCTTCGGCGTCTTCACCGTGAGCTTGATATAGCCGTCGAACACGCCCGACTTGTCCTGCGTCGTCGTCGAGGTGCGGATCCCCCGGTCGGCGGCGATGATCGGGGCCGAGACCATGTTGACCTCCGACACCGCCGGCTTCATCAGCCCCGACAGCACCGCGCAATCGAGCGCTTTGACGTTCATCTCGCTGGCCACGCCGTCGAGCAGGATGTTGACCTCGTCGATCGGCTCGTCGGTGAGCTGGCCGACGAAGGCGCCGAGATGGCCCGCGAGCTTGATCCACGGCCCCATCACCCGCGCTTCTTCGGCGGTGACCGATGGCATGTTGAGCGCGTTCTGCACCGCGCCGGTCAGCAGGTAATCGGCGATCTGCTCGGCCACCTGCAGCGCCACGTTCTCCTGCGCCTCCGTGGTCGAGGCGCCGAGATGCGGCGTGCAGACGACGTTGGGAAGGCCGAACAGCGGGCTGTCCTTGGCCGGCTCCACCTCGAACACGTCGAACGCGGCGCCCGCCACATGGCCCGACATGAGGGCCTCGGCCAGCGCTGCCTCGTCGACCAGCCCGCCGCGGGCGCAGTTGATGATGCGCACGCCCTTCTTGGTCTTGGCCAGCGCCGCTTTCGACAGGATGCCCTTGGTCTTGTCGGTGAGCGGCACGTGCAGGGTGATGAAATCGGCCCGCTTCAGCAGCGCGTCGAGTTCGACCTTCTCGACCCCCAGCTTGTCGGCGCGGTCTTCCGACAGGAACGGATCGTAGGCGATTACCTTCATCCGGAGCCCGCGCGCACGGTCGCAGACGATGCCGCCGATATTGCCGGCGCCGATCACGCCCAGCGTCTTGCCGGTCACCTCGACGCCCATGAACTTCGATTTCTCCCACTTGCCGGCCTGGGTCGAGGCGTCGGCTTCGGGGATCTGGCGCGCCACCGCCATCATCATCGCGATCGCGTGCTCCGCGGTGGTGATCGAGTTGCCGAACGGCGTGTTCATCACGATCACGCCCTTCTTCGAGGCGGCCGGGATGTCGACGTTGTCGACCCCGATGCCGGCGCGGCCGATCACCTTGAGGTTGGTCGCGGCCTCGAGCACGTCGGCGGTCACCTTGGTGGCCGAGCGGATCGCGAGGCCGTCATACTGGCCGATCAGCTCGATCAGCTTGGCTTTGTCCTTGCCGAGTTGCGGCAGGAAATCGACTTCGACGCCGCGGTCGCGGAAGATCTGGACGGCG
>JAGRMO010000063.1 GCA_020441205.1 Maritimibacter sp. | reverse complement strand
CGACATGGCGACGATGCTGGTCTACATCTTCACCGACGCGGCGGTGGAACAGTCTCTGTTGCAGGGGATTCTGTCGGACATCACCGACGAGACCTTCAACGCGATCACCGTCGACAGCGATACCTCGACCTCCGATACGCTGCTGCTCGCGGCGACCGGGGCGTCGGGCGCGGTGGTGACCGAGCGCCAGGGCGCGTTCCGCGACGCGCTCCACGGGGTGATGCTCGACCTCGCCCATCAGGTGGTGCGCGACGGCGAGGGGGCGACCAAATTCGTCGAGGTGCGGGTGACCGGGGCGGCGTCCGATGCCGATGCCCGGACCCATGCGCTCGCCATCGCCAATTCGCCGCTGGTCAAGACCGCGATCGCCGGGGAAGACCCGAACTGGGGCCGGATCGTCATGGCGATCGGCAAGTCGGGCGCCGCGGCCGACCGCGACAAGCTGTCGATCCGGTTCGGCGATATCCTCGTGGCCGAGGGCGGCTGGGTTTCGCCCGACTACCGCGAGGAACAGGGGGCCGCCTACATGAAGCAATCCGAGCTGGTGATCGCCGTGGAACTCGGGCTCGGCCAGGGGAAAGCGACGATCTGGACCTGCGATCTCACCTATCGCTACATCGAGATCAACGCCGATTACCGGTCGTGAGCGCAAAGCAATCACAGGAAAAGTGGGACCCGGTTTTCCGTCCGGGATCGCGCCAATAATGAAGATCGTTCTGGTCTCTGCCGTCGCGCTGATCGACGTCGACGGGCGGGTGCTGCTCGCCCAGCGCCCCGCGGGCAAGAGCCTCGCGGGGCTGTGGGAATTTCCCGGCGGCAAGGTCGAGGACGGCGAGACGCCGGAGGCCGCGCTGATCCGCGAGCTGCACGAAGAGCTGGGGATCGACACCAGCGCCTCCTGTCTCGCGCCGCTCGCCTTCGCGAGCCACACCTACGACGATTTCCACCTGCTGATGCCGCTCTTTGCCTGCCGGCGGTGGAAAGGCAGCGTGACGCCCCGGGAGGGCCAGACCCTCGCCTGGGTGCGGGCGCTCGACCTCGCGAAATACGAGATGCCGCCGGCCGATGTGCCGCTCATTCCGATCCTGCGCGACTGGCTCTGAACCAATCCCACCCATCCCAAGGATATTGTTTACAAGTTGCCCGATTCGCGGGCATCTTGGCGCGAATGGGATGGGGGAAGATCATGGTCAGGACCGTGACGGTCGGGAATTACATTTCGGTGCAGGGATTGTGGGTGCGCAATCTGGCCGACGGGCGCATGGTCGTGCGGGTGGGCCAGGAAGAATTCGTCGGGCACCCGGTGGCGAAGGCGGTGCGTACGGCCTGACGCCGGAGGTCATCCGCGAAAACGAAAGGGGCGCTCTTCGGGAGCGCCCCTTCGTTTGTCCGGGTTCCGACCGCGATCAGGCGAGCGTGCGTTCGACCTCTTCGCGCTCGAAGATCTCGATCACGTCGCCGTCGCGAATGTCGTCATAGGCTTCGAAGGCCATGCCGCATTCCTGGCCGGAATGGACTTCCTTCACTTCGTCCTTGAAGCGCTTGAGCGTCTTCAGCGTGCCTTCGTGGATCACCACGTTGTCGCGCAGCAGGCGCACGCCGGCGGAGCGGCGGGCGACGCCCTCGGTGACGAGACAGCCCGCGACCTTGCCGACGCCGGAGACCTTGAAGACTTCCTTGATCTCGGCATAGCCGATGAAGTTCTCGCGCACCTCGGCCGACAGCAGGCCGGAGGCGGCCTTCTTCACGTCGTCGACGAGGTCGTAGATCACGCTGTAGTAGCGGATCTCGACGCCCTTCTGGTTGGCGGACGAGCGGGCCGAAGCGTTGGCGCGAACGTTGAAGCCGATAACCGGCGCGCCGGAGGCTTCGGCGAGGCCGATGTCGGTCTCGGTGATGGCGCCGACACCGTAGTGCAGCACGCGCACGCGCACCTCTTCGTTGCCGATCTTCTCCATCGCCTGAACGATGGCCTCGGCCGAGCCCTGCACGTCGGCCTTGACGAGGATCGGCAGCTCCTTGACGTTCTCGTCGGCCTTGGCCTGGGCGAGAAGCTGTTCGAGCGTGGTGCCGGAGCCGGCGGCGGCGCGCTTGTCCTTCGCGGCCTGCTCGCGGTATTCGGCGATCTCGCGGGCCTGGGCCTCGGTCTCGACCACGTTGAGCACGTCGCCGGCTTCGGGCGTGCCGTTGAGGCCGAGCACCTCGACCGGCACCGAGGGACCGGCTTCAGACACCCGCTCGCCGCGGCTGTTCTCCATCGCGCGGACCTTGCCCCACTGCTCGCCGACGACGAAGATATCGCCCTGGCGGAGCGTGCCGTTCTGCACGAGCACGGTGGCGACGGGGCCGCGGCCGACGTCGAGCTGGGCCTCGATCACCGCGCCCTGGGCGGCGCGGTTGGGGTTGGCCTTGAGTTCGAGAATCTCGGCCTGCAGCGCGATGGCTTCGAGCAGAGTGTCGAGACCCTTGCCGGTCTTGGCCGAAACCTCGACGTCCTGCACGTCGCCGCCCATCTGCTCGACCACAACCTCGTGCTGAAGCAGGTCGGTGCGCACCTTGTTCGGGTTCGCGGCCGGGAGGTCGATCTTGTTGATCGCGACGATCATCGGCACCTGGGCCGCCTTGGCGTGGTTGAGCGCCTCGACGGTCTGGGGCATCACCGCGTCGTCGGCGGCGACCACCAAGACGACGATATCGGTCACCTGGGCGCCGCGGGCGCGCATCGAGGTGAAGGCGGCGTGGCCCGGCGTGTCGA
>JAGRMO010000062.1 GCA_020441205.1 Maritimibacter sp. | reverse complement strand
AAGGAAGTGCTCGACACGATGATCTCGCTCGCCGAGGAGGGGATGACGATGCTGGTGGTGACCCATGAGATGGGCTTCGCCCAGCAGGTGGCGAACCGGGTGATCTTCATGGATGCGGGCCAGATCGTGGAACAGAACGAGCCGACCGAGTTCTTCAACAATCCGCAATCGGAGCGGACCAAGCTGTTCCTGAGCCAGATCCTCTGAGCAGGGCGCTGCGGACCAAGCGCGTCTGAGCCGGGGCCCGGCTCAGACCAGATCGCGCGGGAAGGCGAGATCGACGACGCGGCCCGAGTTCCAGGCGACCTGGGCCCAGTCGGGCGCGTCGAAATCGATCACGGCGGTGGCGCCGGTGGGGTAACGCTCGAAGCGGGCGTCGCCGGGGAGATCCTTCACCAGCCCTTGCGCGAAATAGGCGATGCCCGGGTTATGCGCCACCATCATCACGCTCGCGGCCTGGGTCTTGCGCAGCCGTTCCATCAGGATGCCGGGTTCGGCGTGATACAGCTCTTCGCTGTGCACCACTTCGGGGAGCGGGTCGAAGGCCTTGGCGATCAGCGCCCAGGTCTGGCGGGTGCGTTTCGCCGAGGAGACCAGCGCGAACGACGGGATGTAGCGGTTCGAGGCGAGCCAGCCTCCGATCGCCTCCGCCGATTTCTCGCCCCGTTGGTTGAGCGGGCGGTCGTGATCGTCCATCGACGGATCGCCCCAGGCGGATTTGGCGTGGCGGGTGAGGATCAGGCGCAGGGTCATCCGGGGTGAAAGGCTCGCATGTGAAATTTCGACTGGTCATCCTCTCTACCGTACCGCGCACTCACGGGGCAAGCGCGGCGAACCCGGCAGCCCCGGGTGAGGCAATCGGCCCCGTCGGGCGTATCGAGCCAGGCGTGGCAGGCCGCGACGTCGTAGCCTTCCGCGGTGAGCGCGGACACCGGGCAGGCGGTGCGGCAGGGCTGGCCCTGGCAGGTATCGCAGGGGTTGGTGCCCTGGGTGCGGGGAAGGGAGCGGGCGAGGCGGACCGCGCCGCGATAGGACAGCCAGAGCCCCTGGGTCTCGTGACACAGCAGCGTGACCGGCGAGGCCCAGGCATGACCGGAGGCCAGCGCCCAGGCGATGAACGGCGGGTAGGGCGGGCCGTCGGAGGGGAAGACGGCCTCGCCGCCCCAGGCGGAGGCAAGCACGCCGATCTGGCGTTTCGACCAGCGGTCGAGCGGATCGGGGGCGCCGTCGGCATATTCCGGCGATGCGGCGAAAGCGGGCCAGAAGCCGGGGCCGGGGCCGAGGAGAACAAGGCTTTCGGCCCCCTCGCGGACCACGCCAAGGGCCGACAGATGCAGGCCTTCGGGTATCAGGCTCACCGGGGCTCAGCCGGCGCGGATCAGCGAGCCCGCGCCATGGGCGGTGAACAGCTCGAGCAGGCAGGCGTTGGGCACCCGGCCATCGAGGATGACCACCGCGCGCACCCCGTGCTCGACGGCGTGCACGGCGGTTTCGGTCTTGGGGATCATGCCGCCGGCGATGATGCCGGCCTCGGTCATCTCGCGGACCTGGTGGGCCTTGAGCTCGGTCACCACCTCGCCGGCCTCGTTCTTCACGCCGGTGACGTCGGTGAGCAGCAGGAGCCGGTCGGCGAGCAGCGATTCGGCCACCGCGCCGGCGGCGGTATCGCCGTTGACGTTGTAGGTCTCGCCGTTCACGCCCATGCCGATGGGGGCGACGACGGGGATGATCTCGGCTTCGAACAGCTTCTTCAGCACCGTCGGGTCCATCTGCGCGGGCGTGCCGACGAGGCCGAGGGCGGGATCGGTGGGGGTGCAGATCATGAGCCGCGCATCCTTGCCGGTGAGGCCCACGGCGCGGCCGCCGGCATCGGAGATCGCCTGGACGATGCGGGTGTTGACCCGGCCGACCAGCACCATCTCGACCACTTCCATCGTCGCCTCGTCGGTGACGCGCTTGCCGTTCACGAAATGGCTTTCGACGCCGACGCGTTTCAGCATCTCGTTGATCATCGGCCCGCCGCCGTGGACCACCACCGGGTTCACCCCGACCTGGCGCATCAGCACGATATCGCGGGCGAAACTCGCCATCTCCTTGTGGTCGCCCATCGCGTTGCCGCCGAACTTGACCACCACGGTGGCGCCTTCGTAGCGCTGGAGGTAGGGCAGGGCTTCGTTGAGGGTGCGGGCGGTGGCGATCCAGTCTCGGTTCATGGTCTGCTTTCTCATTCGGTCTCTCCCGGGGGGCCTTCCCCGATGTAACGCCGGCGGGCGCGCGGGGGCAAGGGCGGCGGGCCGGTCAGGCCAGGGTGGCGATGATCGCGCGCAGCGTGTCGATGCCGTCGCCCTTTTCCGACGAGGTCACCAGAAGCTCGGGATAGGCGGCGGGGTGTTTGGCCAGGGCGGTGCGGGTCTGGTCCAGCACCTTGTCGCGGTCGGCGGCCTTGACCTTGTCGGCCTTGGTCAGCACCGCCTGG
Source organism: Maritimibacter sp. (assembly GCA_020441205.1). Lineage (GTDB taxonomy): Bacteria > Pseudomonadota > Alphaproteobacteria > Rhodobacterales > Rhodobacteraceae > Sinisalibacter. The sequence goes on along the minus strand of JAGRMO010000062.1, from coordinate 1,986 downwards.
AAGGTGACGGCGGCCTTGTCGAGGAGCGCCATGATCTCGTCGTCCACCGGCTTCACGCCGTGGCGACTGTCGATCAGCACGAAGGCGCGGCGCAGGGTGACGCGGCCCGCGAGATAGCTTTTCAGCAGGCGCTGCCATTTCTCGACCACCTTGACCGGGGCGTTGGCGAAGCCGTAGCCGGGGAGATCGACGAGGAAAGGGCCGCCGTCGGTGGTGAAGAAGTTGATCTCCTGCGTGCGGCCCGGGGTATTGGAGGCACGCGCCAGGCCCTTGCGGCCGGTAAGCGCGTTGATGAGGCTGGATTTGCCGACGTTCGAGCGGCCGGCGAAGCAGACCTCGATCCGGTCGGCGGGCGGCAGGCCGTCCATCGCGACGACGCCCTTGAGGAATTCGGTGGGGCCGGCGAACAGCTTGCGCCCGGCCTCGCGATCCGCGTCGGTGGGCGGTTCGGAAAGCGGGAAGGGCAGGGGCGCGGTCACCCGACGACCTCGACCCTGTCGGCCTGGTTGATGTCGCCGGTCTTGGTCACCACCGCATAGACGCCGAACTGCTGGTGGCCCCAGCCGGCCTCGAGCGCGCCCAGCGTGTCGGTGTCGCGCTTGCCGGTCGAGACCGAGGTGGAGGTGGCGAGGCACCGGGTGATGTTCTCGCGCACCTCAAGCTCGGCGAGGCCGATGCGGATGCGCTTGCCGACCCAGTCGCGCTCGGCCCAGGGGGCGAGCCCGTCGACGATCAGGTTGGCGCGCCAGCGCTGCGGCGAGATGATCCGGCCGATCCGGTCTTCCACCTGGCGGTGCGACTCGAGATTGACGATCGAGATCGAGGGGAAATCGGTATCGGTCATGCCGCGCAGCCCGTTGCGCACCACATGGGCGGGCAACGCCCGGTTGCCGGGGCTGATCGGCATGATCCACTGGATCAGCGTCGCGCCGTCGTCGGGATTGTCGGGGTCGATGGTGAGATCCTGCAGATCCGGGTGCGACAGGGTGACGGTGCCGTAGGCGAGATTGCAGCGCGCGGTGATCGCCTGCATCGCCGGCGCCTTGGCGGCGCGGGCGAAATTGGCGCAGGGCACCCATTCGGGGTTGGCGGGATCGAAGTGGCTCGCCTCGTGGGCGATGGCCCAGCGCCGGTCCCAGGGCAGGGTGCGGTTCTCGGTGAGCAGTACCCGGGTCAGGGTCTCGCGGCCGCAGGACTTGATCGGGTGACGCCAGATTTCCGCGAGATAGGCGCTCATGTCTTGTCCGTCTTGTCCTTGGCCGCGGGCTTGGCGCCGGATTTGGGACCCGGCTTGGTGGCGGTCTTGGCCTCGGGTTCGGCGGATTTGCGGAACCGGGCGAAGATGTTGCCGAACAGGTCGGGCCGGTGCCCGTGGCGCCACATGATCGTGTATTGCTGGATGAAGGTCAGCGTGTTGTTGGCGATCCAGTAGAGCACGAGGCCGGAGGCGAAGCTGCCGAGCATGAACATGAACACCCAGGGCATCCAGGCCATGATCTGCTGCTGGGTCTTGTCGGTGGCCGGCGGGTTCAGCTTCTGCTGCAGCCACATCGAGATGCCGAGCAGGATCGGTAGCACGCCGAGCGAGAAGAAGTAGAACCAGTTGGTCGGCCCCGGGGCCTCGAAGGGCAGAAGGCCGAAGAGGTTGAGCACCGAGGAGGGATCGGGGGCGGAGAGGTCGCGGATCCAGCCGAACCAGGGGGCGTGGCGCAGTTCGAGGGTGACGAAGATCACCTTGTAGAGCGAGAACCAGATCGGGATCTGCAGGAAGATCGGCAGGCAGCCCGAGGCGGGGTTCACCTTCTCGCGCTTGTAGAGCTCCATGATCTCCATCTGCTGCTTCTGGCGGTCGTCGCCGGCGCGCTCGCGGATCTTCTCCATCTCCGGCTGCAGCTCGCGCATCCGCGCCATCGAGACGTAGGAGCGGTAGGCGAGCGGGAACAGGATGATCTTGATGACCACGGTGAGCGCGATGATCGCCCAGCC
>JAGRMO010000300.1 GCA_020441205.1 Maritimibacter sp. | reverse complement strand
CAACGCGCTCACGCTGCAATACACAGCGCTGATGCAGACCGAGGAGGTGGCGGTGTCGTTCACCGAAGACGGGATCGCGGCACTTGCGCGGATCGCGGCGGAAGTGAACCGCAGCGTCGAGAACATCGGCGCGCGGCGGCTCTACACGGTGATGGAACGGGTGTTCGAGGAGCTGAGCTTCGTCGCCCCCGACAAATCCGGCGAGAAGATCGTCGTCGACGCGGCCTATGTCGAGACCAATCTCGGCGAATTGATGCGCGGCACCGATGTGAGCCGGTACATGCTCTGAGGCAGCAGCGAAAGGCCCGCGGCGACGATGAAACGGCTCCTGAGCATCTCCCGCTATCCCGGTGTGGTGGTCTTCATTCTCGCGGGCCTGTCGCTCACTGCGGTGGCCTATGTCACGGTCAACCTGTTCGCGATGAGCATGGCGAATTTCGATTTCCTGCGCGAATACGGCTGGACGGCGGTGAGGACCGGCGGGCTTGTCCAGCTTGCCGAGATCGCGTTCACCGGGGCGGTCGCGCTGGGGTTGTTCCTGCTCTACAAGATCTGCGAGACCGAGCTGGTCGCGCGCTATCGGCGGTGGCAGGAGCGCTGAGCCCGGGGAGTGCGCCAGTGCCCGCGCGGGGCCGCGATTGTCGCCGGACTGCGGGCGCGATCTCGGCGAATTGATGCTGGGGCCGGGGATGCGGCACAGAATCTACTGGCGCGACCGCCCGTTCGGGCATAGCCAACTGACAAAAAACAAGGGCAGCACACATGGACCGTCGCGTTTTTCTCACCCTGTCTTCGACCTTCGCGCTTTCCGCCTGTGCCGGTGGGGCCCAGACCGTTTCGCTTGACGCGGTCAACCGCGCCGGCGGCAGCATCGTCCCGATCCTGGTGGTCTCGTCGCGCAACGTGAAGGCGGACGGCTCGCTCGGCTCCCAGCGCGGCGACGGGCTCGCGTTCGGGCGCTACGACGTTTCGGTGCCGCCGAAGCGGCGGGCCGGCGATGTGAAGACCGCGAAGTTCTGGGCCAATCCGCGCAAGGATTTCGTCGCCGTCAACAACGAGCTGTTCGCGTCGGAGGCGACGTTCCAGAGCCAGCTCAAGGCGCAGTTGCTCAGCCGGTCGGCCGGGCGGCGCAACGCGGTGGTCTTCGTCCACGGCTACAACACCGGCTATGAAGACGGGCTGTTCCGCTTCGCCCAGTTCTACAGCGATCTCGGGCTCGACGACGTGCCGGTGCACTATTCCTGGCCCAGCGCCGAAAAGCTGCTGCGCTATGGCTACGACCGCGATTCGATGCTGTTCGCCCGCGACGGGTTCGAAACGACGATCCGCAGCGTGTTGTCGGCGGGCGCCGAGAAGGTGGTGATCGTCGGCCATTCGATGGGCACGATGCTGATCATGGAGACCCTGCGCGAGATCGCCATCGCCGGCGACGGCGCGACGGAGGGGCGGATCGGCGGTGTGGTGCTGGTCTCGCCCGACATCGACATCGACGTGTTCCGCTCGCAGGTGCGGCGGATCGGAACGTTGCCCAAGCCCTTCGTGATCTTCTCGTCGAAGCGCGACCGGGTGCTGAAGTTCGCCGCGAAGGAGATCTACGGCAACACCCGCGTGGGCGCGCTGCAGCTCGGCGGCGAGCTGTCGGATCTCGATGTCAACGTCGTCGACGTGACCGAGTATTCGAAGGGGCTGCTCAACCACAAGACGGCGATCACCTCGCCCGCCTTCCTCAAGATCGCGTCCAACATGGGGGCGTTTTCGCAGAGCTTCGGCGGCGGCGTGAAGGCGCTGGGCGACGATCTGCCAAGCTCGTTCATCTCGGTCGACGATGCCGACCACATGGATGTCGGCGCGTTCTTCTGATCCTCACCGGGCGCGGCGCAGGTAGACGTAATAGGCGCCGGCGCCGCCGTGCTTGATATGCGCCTCGGCGATCTGCAGCACATGCGGTTTCAAGGGCGGCGAATTCAGCCAATGCGGCACCTGGTGACGCAGCACGCCGTGGCGCTCGGGGATCGGCCCGGGCTCCGGCTTCGCCTTGCCCTTGCCGGTGATGACGAGGACGAGGCGGGCGCCGGTGGTGACGGCTTCGAGGACGAAGCGGTTCAACGCGGGATGGGCCTGGGCGAGCGTGAGCCCGTGCAGGTCGATCCGCGCGTCGGGGGCGAGCCTGCCCTTCTTCATCTTGCCGTAGCGCTTGCGGTCCATCTCGACGGGGGCCTGGACGAGCTGGTCGCGCAGTGGCGGCACGAGCTGATGGGCGGGCGGGCGCGATTGCACGGCTTCGCCGGGACGAAAGCGCGGGATCGGCGCGGGTGCGGGTTTCGGCTGGAAGACAGGCGCATCGGGTCCCGCGACCACGCGGTTCGGCTGCGGTCGATCCGGGTGCATCGGCTGGGCGTGGCGGACGACTTCGCGCCACAGCTCGATCTCGTCCTTGCGGGGATGTCGGGGTTTGCGCGGCGCCATGATCTGCCTCCGGGCGCGGTCGCCCCGCCTCGCGCGGCCCGGAATCTGCGCCCCGGGCCCGACGTTCCTATTCGCCGGTGGCGACGAGCTGCCAGTTCGGGTTATCCGAGCCCATGATGCGGGCGAAGGTCCAGACATCCTTCTGGCGCTTCACTTCCTTCGGGTTGCCCTCGACGATCTCGCCGGATTTGTCGCGGACGACGGAGGTCAGCTCACCGACATAGCGCACGGTGACTTCGCCCTCGCGGTTGGCGGCGTCGAAATCGGCGCCGACGAGCTTCAGTTCGCGCACGCCGACGAATTGCGAGTCGATCCGAAGACCCTTCTGTTCGCGGGCCTCGACCACGGCGGAGAAGCTTTCGTAGACGTCGTCCGACAGGAACGGGCGGATCGAGGCGAGATCGCCCTTCTCGAAGGCCATCAGGATCATCTCGTAGGCGCCCCGGGCGCCGTTTAGGAACTCGCCGACCGAGAAGCTGGGCTCGGCCTTCTTCATCTGGGCGAGTGCGCGGCCGGCCGCGCTGTCGCCATCGACATGGTCGGCGATGTCGGGGTCGGGGCCGCCGTCGATCACCTCGAAGCGGTCGCGCCGCTTGCCACCGTCTTCGCCATTGCGCGTGACCACCGGCTTCTCGAAGCCCTCGCGGGTTCCCAGCACGTCGCGCAGACGCAGGATGAGAAAGATCGCGATCGCTGCGAGGATCAAAAGCTGAATCACGGGGGACGACGACATGCAAACCTCATTTTCCGGCGCGGTTTGAAAACCGTCGCTGACGGCACATATGTAGGCAAGCCTGACGATCAAGTCTACACGGGGTCCGCCCCATGAAGGGAAACACATGCCGCTGCTTCTGTTGTTCATCGCCATTCCGCTGATCGAGATTGCGCTGTTCATCCAGGTGGGCGGGGTGATCGGGCTGTGGTGGACGCTCGCGATCGTGCTCGCCACCGCGATTCTGGGGTCGTGGATGGTGCGCCAGCAAGGGGCGCTGGCGCTCCGGCAGTTGCAGCAGAGCTTCCATGCGCTCAACGATCCGACCGAACCGCTCGCGCATGGGGCGATGATCCTGTTTTCCGGCGCGCTCCTGCTCACGCCCGGGTTCTTCACCGATGCGCTCGGGTTTCTTCTGCTGATCCCGCCAGTGCGGCACTGGGTCTACGAGAAACTGCGCCAACGCGTGGTGGTGAGCTCGTTCACCATGGGCGGCGGCGGGACGCGGGCGGCGGGGACCGGGCCGCGCGGAGTGGATGGCCAGGTCATCGAGGGCGAGTTCACCGAGGTGACCGGCACCAAGCGGCCGACACACCGGCCCGACAGCGGGCCGTCGGGCTGGACAAAGCACTGAATAATTTGAGGCCGCGACAAACACCTGCTAAGGACGTCGCGAACATGCCAGTCCAGGGAGAGTTTCATGGCCGACGCCGCCGCACCGCAACAGCCCGCTGCCCAACCGCAGATCAAGATGCAGATTCTCGGCCAGTTCGTCCGCGACCTGTCGTTCGAGAACATCCTGTCGCAGAAGGGCGCCACCGGCGAGGTCAAGCCCGAGCTCAAGGTCGAGGTTGCGCTCGACGCCAAGAAGCGCACGGCCGAGAACCAGTATGAGGTCATCACCAAGTTCAAGGTGAATTCGGCCAATCAGGGCGGCGGAGAACAGCTGTTCCTGCTCGAGCTCGATTATGCCGGCGTCTTCCTGATCGAACATGTGCCGGACGAGCATCTCGCACAGTTTCTGCTGATCGAATGCCCGCGGATGATGTTCCCGTTCGTGCGCCGGATCGTGTCGGACGTGACCCGCGACGGGGGCTTCCCGCCGGTCAATCTCGAC
>JAGRMO010000299.1 GCA_020441205.1 Maritimibacter sp. | reverse complement strand
ACCACCTCGCCCGCCATCAGCGCCTGGGCGGCGGCGCGGGTCATCGCCAGAAGATCGACGCCATGGTGGCGATGGAAGCGCTTGTCTTCGTAGGCCACCAGCATCTTCGCGAACAGCGGGTCGACGGCGGCGGGATCGGCGGCGAGGCGCCAGCGACCATCCGCCACCGTATAGGCGCGCAGGAGCTCGCCGTGACGGTCGATCACCTCGACCGAGGTTTCGACCGCGAGGGGTGGCAGCGGTGTCGCGTCGATCCAGGCGTCGATCCAGTCGCGCGCGAAGGCGGCGGCGAACAGCACCGTGGCGACGGCAAGAAGCCCACGCGCGCGCAACCCGCTACCTCCTTCTTCGGTCCGAAAGTACCCCGGGGCCTTCTCGGCGATTTCGACAGGCGAAATCGCTTGCCAGGTTTCCGAACGGGCGGTTGCCCATTCGTCCAGGTCCGGGGGGCAGCGCCCCCCACCCGGCCCGATCACTCATTCGTCACCACCACCTCGCCGGCCTCGCCCACGGCGCGATATTCCGGCCGGTACATATCTTCGACCGAGGGCGCGGGATGGGCGAAATGCCCGGGCGTCACCGCGCGGACCACATAGGCCAGGCGGAACGGCTTGTCGGTCGTCCAGTCGACGGCGGCGAGGAACCGGTCCTGGCGGAACTCGACGTTCTGGGTCTCTTCGGTGACCTGCAACCAGTCGAGCGCGCGGATGTCGCCGGCGCGGATAAGGTTGGGGTTGTCGATCTCGAAACCCGCGGGCAGCGGATCGGTGACCATCAGCCGGCCCTCGCCCGCCTCCCAGGGGGTGATCGTGAGCAGCGTCACCAGCCGCTCGCCATGCGCCACCTCGGCGGGATCGGCCGGTTCGCCTTCGAGGGTGAAGTAGCGCCGTTCGATCGCGTAACCGTTGCCGGCGGCGGGGGGCGGCACGTCGGGCACGCCGAAGGTGGTGATGGTGAGATCGGTGGCGGCGCTGCCGGTGTTGGCGATCACCCTGGGGGTGGTCAGCTCGACCTCGGAGAGCACCTCGACCAGCGGGCCGGTGAGCGCGGTGCCATCGAGGCTGAGACCAGCGCCGGGGGCCTCGCCCAGCACCGCGTTGGCGGCGAGCAGCATCCAGGTGGCCTCCTGGGTCGACAGCCGGTCGGGGGCGCTCGCGAGACGGCCAAGCAGCGCCTCGCGGTCGACCGCATCGCTGCCGGCCTCGACCGCGAGGGTGAGCACGGCGGCGCTGTCGCGGAGCCGCGTGCCGTAATCGGCGCGCCAGGATTGCCGCTCGTCGCCGGCGGCGACGATCTGGCTTGCGGCCTGGGCGAACAACCGGTCGGCGCGGGTCGGGTCGCCGTAGGCGGCAAGCGCCGCGCCGAGCTGGGCGGAGGCGAGCGGTGCGGTGAAGCTCTCGGCTTTCACATCGGCGTAGTAACGCAGATCGCCCATCGCCGCGCCGCCCTCGCGGGCGAGCACGTAGAGCGCATAGGCGAGATCGCCGCCGCCTTCGTCGAAGTCGGAATAATAGTTCACCTGGTTGCGCAAGCTGTCCATCGCGGCGCGGAAGGCGGTGTCGGGCACAGGGTAGCCTTGCGCCCGGGCGCGGGCGAGGAAATCGGTCGCGTAGGCATCGAGCCACATGTCGCCGGAGCCGGGCTGCCAGAGGCCGAAGCTGCCCGAGGACGACTGGTTGGCGAGTACCGCGGTGATCGCCTTGCCGATCCGGTCGGGCAGGTCGTCGCGGTCGGCGAGGCCCATCGCCTCGGCGAGGCCGGAGAGATAGAGCAGCGGCAGGGCGCGCGAGGTCTGCTGTTCGGTGCAGCCGTAGGGATAGGCGTCGAGCCGGGCGATCAGGCCGGCGGCGTCGAGGCGGGCGAGCGGGCCGCCGGTGACCGTGGCACGCCCCGAGGCGAGGCCTGCGAAGATATCGGGCGAGAGGGTGAAGCTCTCGCCGGCGGCGAGGCTGAAACGCGAGGTGGTGGCGACCTCGGGATCGAGCCGTTCGACCGGCAGATTGAGCCGCTTGGTGAGCGTGGTGCCATCGGGCAGATCGAGGGCGACGTCGACCATGTGGAGACCCGGTTCGCTGGCGGTGACCGGCAGGGCGAAGCTGCGGGTCTCGCCCTCGCCCAGCGCAAAGCTCTCGGCGAAGCTGGAGCCGGCGACGGCGACGGTGCCGTCGGCGGAGCCCGCGGAGAGGCGCAGATCGCCCGCGGGGCCGGTGGCGTGGGTCACCTCGAGCAGCAGCCGGCCCTCGTCTCCCGGCGCGAGGAAGCGGGGCAGCGAGGCGGTGACGACGACCGGATCGCGCACCAGCACGTCGGAGGCGGCATTGCCGACGCCGGTGGAAGACCAGGCCACGGCCATGAGCCGCACGGTGCCGTTGAACTCGGGGATGTCGAAGCTGGCGGTGGCTTTGCCGTTCACCACTTCGATGGGCCCTGCGAACTGGGCCATGAGCTGTTCGGTCGGCGGCGGGGCCTGCATCCGCATCGCGGCCATCGCGTCGCCGCCGGATCGGATCGCGCCCATCGCGCCGTCGCGCCCGTCGATCAGTTGGCCGTAGAGATCGCGCAGCGACATGCCGAGGCGGCGCTGGCCGAAATAGTGATCGGACGGATCGGGGGCGGCGAAGGAGGTGAGGTTGAGGATGCCGACATCGACAGCGGCTAGGGTGACATAGGCGGTCTCGCCCTCGGCGATACCGTCGACCGCGACGGTCACGTCGAGCGGGCCGCGGGGCTTGGCCTCGGCGGGCGCCTCGAGGCTGACGGCAAGCGCGTGCGCGCCGGGATCGACGCTGGCATGCGCGAGGCCGAGGGCGCGGGTCGGGTCGTGACCGGTGGCCGCGTCCAGCGGCTGGATCAGCGTCGCGGTCACATAGGCGCCGGCGCCCCATTCGTCGGTGACCGGGAGAGTGACGGTGTTTTCGCCCGCCACGGCGTCGACCGCGACCATGTCGATCAGCCGGTTGGAGACCACGGTGACGAGTGCCTTGCCGGCGGTGCGGGGCACGAAGCGGAGCGTCGCGGTATCGCCGGGGGCGTAGTCGGTGGCGTCGAGCGAGACGTCGAGCATATCGGGCGTGGTGGTGGCGTCGGCGGGCGCGTACCAGCCGGCGGAGAAGCCGACCGACGAGGTGACGAAGCCGTCCCCCTGGCCGGTGACCACAAGCTCGTATTCGCCCCACTCGGTGGGCGCGGCGACGGCGACCGGGCTGTCGCCCAGCGTCGCGGTGCCGGAGGTGACGCGCTCGCGGGTGGTGGTGGGCTCCCAATACCAGCTGCCGCCGGTCGAATACCATTGGTAGCGGGTGGTGACGCGGTTGACCTCCCAGCTCACCTCCATCGGCATCGGCGCGAGTTCGGGCGAGAGCGCGATGAGCTGGAACTGGGCCTCGGCGCCTTCGGGCAGGCCGCCGTCGAAGGCGGGCTTGATGCCGATCATCGGCTCCGAAGGGGCGACGGGCACGGTGAGATTGCGCTCGACGGGGCGGCCGGAGCCTTCGGTGACGCGAATGGTGAACAGCGCCTCCAGCGGGCGGCCCTTGGCCTCGGTCTCGGGGAAGGCGACGGGCAGGCTGGCGCTTCCGTCGGCATCGGTGGTGGCGGCGTCGAAGGTGGCCCAGGCGGTCTCGGTGCCCGCATCATGCGGGCCGAAGCTGTAGCCGGGCCAGCCGGCGACGGTGGAGACGGGGCGCAGGCGCAGATCGCCCTCGACGCCGAGGCCCGCGCCGGGCGCGCCGAACAGGTAATCGGCCTCGACCGTGAGCGTCGGGCGGGTCTCGAGCCGCGGGGTCTCGTCGGAGAGGGCGAGGGTGAAGTCGATCCGCTCGGGCAGGAAATCCTCGACCAGCAGGGTGGTCGAGGCGAGCGCGGGGGCGTCCGGATCGGCGTGGAGATCGAGCCGCCAGGTGCCGCGCGGCGCGGAGCCCGCGACCGGCAGGGCCCAGACATGGCCGCCGGCGCCGGCACCGTCGGACAGCGCGCGGGAATATTCGACGCCATCGGGGCGATAGAGGATCGCGGTGACCGGCAGGCCGTCGATGGCGTCGGCCTCGGCGTCGCGGGCGAGTGCTGTGGCGTGGATCGTCTCGCCGGCGCGGTAGGCGCCCCGGTCGGTGGTGAGGAAGACGTCGATGGGCGGCGCGGCGGGACGGCCCTCGACGCCGCGGTCGGAGAGATCGAAGGCGGGGCCGGTGAGCGAGAGGAAGGCGTAATCGTCGCCCATCGCGACCGAGACCAGCGCCGGCGCGGCGCCTCCGGTGCCCGTGGTGGTGCCGGAGGGGAGCAGAGCGTAGCCGTTCGCATCGGTGGTGGCGGTGCCGAGCACGCCGTTCGCACGCGAGACGAGCTCGACGGTGGCGCCGGCGAGCGGCTCGGCGGTGGTCAGCGCCCGGGCGAAGACGTGGAGCCCATCGGTGCCCATCATTGTGGTGAGGCCGACATCGGAGATCACGAACCACTGGGTCGCGGGCGGGCTGGTATCGGTATCCGCCCCGGGGATCGTCGCCTGCAGCACGTAGACGCCGGGGGCCATGTCGTCGATCGCCTCGCCGATCGGCAGGCGTGTGGTGACGTCGCGGTTGAGCTCGGTGGCGACATCGGCCGTGCCCTTCCACACCGGCTCGGCCAGGGTGTCGGCGAACCAGTCTTCGTCCCAGGAATAGAGCGTGCGGCCGAACCAGTCTTCCTCGTAGGCGCGCACGAGGTTGCGGTCGGGGAGCCGCGAGAGGGCGAGATCGAGGGTACCCGCATTGACCGCGACCACCGGCAGGCCGGCATCGGCGGTGGGGGCGAGCACATAGGCGCGGCCGGGGAAATGCACCGAGGGGGCGCGGTCGCGGACGTAGAGGTTGAGCTGGACGGGTTTGACCAGGGTCTCGCCGGAGGCCGCCGGCAGGCCCGCGCGGAGCGTCAGCGCGTAGCGGGCGCCGTGGGTGAGGCCCTCGACGCAGAGCTGGTGATCCTTCGCGGAGACCGCGAGGCCCGAGGTTTCGGAGGCGACGAAGGGGGCGTAGTCGACGCCGGCGTCGACCAGCGGTTCGGAGAAGGTGGCGCAGATGCGCGGGCTGGCGGCGTCGCTGTCGACCGAGGTGTCGGTGACCCGGAAGCCGTATTTGGCGATGGCGGCATCGAGCGCTGCCTCGGTATCGTCGCGCGGGGAAGTGGCCTGGGCGAGGCGCAGCGCCGGGATCGCGGTGCGGCCCCGGTCGCGGTTGTCGAGCGCGGTGGCGATCTCGGTGAGCGCGCCCACCTCCTGCGCCGGGGAGCCCGCGCGCAGGTAGCCGGCGATGGCGGCGTCGAGCGCCTGATCGAAATAGGTGCGCTTGTCGGCGTCGTTCTCGGTGGCGAGGCCGGCGGCGGTGGACAGGCGGGCGAAATCGATCCAGTGCTCGGCGGCGTCGGAGACCACGGTGGCGCCGGCGATGTAGCGCATCGCCGAGACCAGGTTGGCCTCGCGCTCGGCGTCGCTGGCCCAGCCGGCGAGCTCTTCGGCCGTCCAGCCGCCGACCGGGTAATCGTGCGGCAGATCGAGGGCGAGGGTCCGGGCAGCGCCGAGATCGGCCTCGGAGAGGAAATCGAGCTTGGCGGCGAGGGTTTCGGCACGGGTCAGAAGGGCGGCCGGCCGGTCGATCACCTCGGCGGAAAAGGCGCCGCCGTAGCTCGCGCCGGCTTCGAACCCCGACTTCAGGAAACAGGCGGCGGAGCGGGAATTGTAGGTGTAGGCGCCGCATTCGGCGCGGGTGAAACAGGCGGATTCGCAGGCCTCGAGGGTGGTGTCGAAGATCGACTGGATATCCTGCCCGGGAAAATCGGTATCGCGGTAGAGGATGGCGCGGCGCGGATCGAGTGGGCTCTCGGCCAGGGCGATCCCGGCGAATTGTACGAAAATTGCAATGAAAACCAGAACTTTCCGCATCGGAATCTCCCTCGCGACTGGGGCCATGCTGTCACCATCCGGGAATCCGCGCAACGGCGGCGCGCAGGAAAGCACGGGCGTTAAGGCGCCGTTTACCTCGTTTCGGCGATGATCGCGCCCGGGGGCCCGCCACCTGAGGCACTGGAGACCGGGATGAACGCGAAGGACATGCTGACCGAGGAACGCCGCGCGCGGATGGCGGCGGAGCGGCTGCTGGAGCAGAAGGAGGCGGAGCTGAGCGCGGCCAACCGGATGCTGTCGCGTCACGCGATCTCGCTGTCGGAGAACCTGATCGAGACCCGCGAGGAGGTCGAGGAGGTGCGCGGCGAGAACGTGAAGGTGCGCGCCGATCTCGACCGCGCCCACGTCGAGGTGGACATCGCCAAGCGGCGGCTGTGGAATTCGCTGCAGGCGATGGACGACGGATTTGCGGTGTTCGACGCCGACAGCCGGCTGGTGATCGCGAACGACGCCTACCTGTTGCCGTTCGACGGGCTCGAATGCATCCGGCCGGGGGCGCATTACTCGGAGATCGTCGAGGCGGCGCTGGCCGAGGGCGTGATCGACCTCGACGGCGCGCATCCCGCCGCCTGGCGCGAGCAGATGATGGCGCGCTGGGCCTCGATCAATCCCGAGCCGCGGGTGATCCGGCTGTGGAACGGCAGCTGGATCCGCCTCGTCGACAGCCGCGCGCCGGGCGGCGATACCGTCTCGGTCGGGCAGAACATCACCCATTCGATGCGCCACCAGGCGGTGCTGGTGAAGGCGCGCGAACGCGCCGAGGCCGCGAACCGCGCCAAGAGCGCGTTCCTGGCCAACATGAGCCATGAGAT
>JAGRMO010000061.1 GCA_020441205.1 Maritimibacter sp. | reverse complement strand
CGGGTTCTTCTACGCCTGGGTCTGTTCGACGATGTGGGGGCTCGACTCGATCGACCCGCGCGCGGCGATCACGGCGATGAACGGGATGAACGCGAGCGTGCGCAACGGGGTGTTCGCGCCCGCGTTCTTTGGCACGCCGGTGGCACTCGGGGCGACGGCGCTGGTGGCGCTCGCGACCGGGCGGCGCGATCTGGCCCTGCTCTTCGGCGCGGCGGCGGGGCTCTACCTCGCCGGCGCCTTCGCGGTGACGCTCGTCGTCAATGTGCCGATGAACCGCGCCCTGCTCGCCATCGAGGCGCCCGCGGACATCGAGGCCGCGCGGGCGATCTGGACAGACTATTCGAGCCGCTGGCAGGGGTTCAACCAGCTGCGCACCCTGGTCTCGGGGGCCGTGCTGCTGCTCACCGGCTGGGGGCTCGCCCGGCTTCGGGCCCGCCCCTGAAAACGGGAAACCCCCGCGAGGTGCCCGCGCACCCCCGGGGGTTTCGACCTCTCAGGCGCGCGGATCAGGCGTCGATATCGGCGCCGTTCTCGGTGTCGACGTCACGGCGGTGGTCGCCGCGGTCGTCGCGCGGCGGGCGGCCGATCACATCCTTCAGCTCTTCGAGCTCGATGAAATTGTCGGCCTGGCGGCGCAGCTCGTCGGCAATCATCGGCGGCTGGCTACGGATGGTCGACACCACCGAGACGCGCACGCCCTTCCTTTGCAGCGCTTCCACCAGCGGGCGGAAATCGCCGTCGCCCGAGAACAGCACGATATGGTCGACATGGGGCGCGATCTCCATCGCATCCACGGTCAGCTCGATATCCATGTTGCCCTTCACCTTGCGACGGCCCATCGAGTCGGTGAATTCCTTGGCGGGCTTGGTCACCATGGTGAAGCCGTTGTAATGCAGCCAGTCCACCAGCGGCCGGATCGGAGAATAATCGTCATTCTCCAGAAGCGCGGTGTAATAGAAGGCGCGGAGCAATTTGCCCCGGCGCATGAATTCCTGACGCAACAACTTGTAATCGATATCGAACCCGAGCGCTTTCGCCGCGGCGCAGAGATTCGAGCCGTCAATGAACAGCGCGAGGCGTTCGTCTCTGTAAAACATGGTCGTTCCTTCCGAATCCTGGCCTATTCCTGGTCGCATGGCCGGGACTAGATTGTTAGCATATGCAACGTTCAGCCGTCGAGTTTGAGCGAACTAAAGGGAACTGGCATCGTGGTTCAAGCGGGTGGACGTCGGGTAAACAGCGCAAAGTCGCTGGTTGCACTGGGAAGTAACGTAACGTCATACTTCGGCACTCCGGTCGAGACCGTCAAGGCGGCGCTCCGGGCGATGAACGACGGCCCGACCCGGCTCATCGCGCAGAGCCGGCTCTACCTCACGCCGTTCATACCGGCCGGCACGGGCCCCGATGTCGTCAACGCCGTCGCCCTGATCGAAACCCGGCTGACCCCCGTGGCGCTGCTTCAGCACCTGCACGGGATCGAGGCGGAGTTCGACAGGCGGCGAGAGACGCGCTGGGGCGCGAGGACCCTCGATCTCGATCTCTTGAGCATGGACGATCTGGTCCTCCCCGACCAGCGCGCATTTCGCCGCTGGCAGGAACTCGCCCCCGAGGCGCAGAAGGCGCAGGCGCCCGAGGGGCTCGTGCTGCCGCATCCGCGGCTGCAGGATCGCGGCTTCGTCCTCATGCCGGCGGCGGAGGTGGCGCCCGACTGGCGCCACCCGGTGCTCGGGCTGAGTATCACCGAGATGCTGGTCGCGCTGCCGGCCGAGGCCCTGGACGGGATCGCGGCGATCGAGGGCTGACCCCGCCCCACCCCGGCGGTTGCGGTGGGGCGGGCGGGGGGATTAGGGTGACGCGACAAAGGGGATTTCGATGAAACTCGACAAGATCGAAGCAGACGGGCTGGTGCTGCTCGGCTGCGGCAAGATGGGCTCGGCGATGCTCGCGGGCTGGCTCGACGACGGCCACGGCGGCGGGCTCACGCCCGGCGCGGTCTGGGTGATCGACCCGCAGCCGTCCGACTGGGTGCTGTCGACCGGCGTGCATGTAAACGCCGATCTGCCGCCATGCCCGGCGGTGGTGCTGGTGGCGGTCAAACCGCAGATGATGGGCGCGGCGCTTCCCACGCTCGCCGCCTTGGGCGGTGGCGAGACGCTGTTTCTCTCGATCGCCGCGGGCACGCCGATCTCGGCCTTCGAGGCCGCGCTCGGGGCGGCGACGCCGATTGTGCGCGCGATGCCCAACACGCCGGCCGCGATCGGGCGCGGCATCACCGCCATCGTCGGCAACGCGCGCGTCACGCCCGACCAGCTCGTGCTCGCCGAGGCGTTGCTTGGCGCGGTGGGCCAGGTGGTGCGGCTCGAGGACGAGGGGCAGATGGACGCGGTCACCGCGGTTTCGGGCTCGGGTCCGGCCTATGTGTTCCACCTGATCGAGACGCTCGCCGCCGCCGGCGCGGCCGAGGGGCTGTCGCCGGCGCTCGCCCTTCAACTCGCCCGCGCCACCGTGGCGGGCGCCGGCGCGCTGGCCGAGGCGGCGGACGAGAGCCCGGCCCAGCTCCGGGTCAATGTCACCTCGCCCGGCGGCACCACCCAGGCCGCCCTCGGCGTGCTGATGGACCCCGACGCCGGGTTTCCCGCGCTCCTGTCGCGCGCGGTGAAGGCGGCCGCAGACCGGAGCCGGGAGCTGGCGAAATGAGCGGCGACAAGACCACGGAGATCGGGTTCGACGATTTCCTCAAGGTGGATATCCGCAAGGGCACCGTGATCGACGCCCAGCCGTTTCCCGAGGCCCGCAAGCCCGCGATCAAGCTCTGGGTCGATTACGGGCCGGACATCGGGGTGAAGAAAAGCTCGGCCCAGATCACCCGCCACTATGCGCCCGCGGATCTGATCGGCAAGGCGGTGCTCGCGGTGGTCAATTTCCCGCCCCGCNNAGATCGGCAAGTTCATGTCCGAGGCGCTGGTGCTGGGCCTGCCCGACGCCGACGGCGAGGTGGTGCTGCTCGCGCCCGACAAGGACGTGCCCGACGGCGGGCGGATGTTCTGAGGCGGGCGTGCGGGGCGGGGGCGGTCAGAACAGGGCCCGGCTGGTCGGGGCCGTCCGCCGTCAGCCTTGGCAGGGCGGCGACCCGTTCGGGCTCGGGCAGCGCGTCCCAGCCGACGTCGATCCACTTGCCCCGCGGCTTCGGCAGCGCCGAACGGTCGACCAGCCGGCCGGCGATCTCGAAGTCGGGATTGATGCGGACGACGAAGAGTTTCGAGCAGTTCCGGTCGATCCGGACACGGACAGAACGTGTCGCCTTCGCGGGCGAGATCGTCTTCACCTCGACAAGGTCGTTGCCCAGCCGCCCGTCCGATCCCTGCGCATGAAGGCGATTGAGGGTGAGCCCGAGGGTGATCGCGGCAAACAGTTCGCCGATCTCGCCATAGACCTGAAGGTGGCGCCCGGTCTGGACGTAATGGGATTCGGCGAGCGACAGGAGGCTTTCGAACGTTTGGGCCAGCGACAGATCGGCCTTCGGAAACTTCGCGCGCCATTCCTGGCACCGGATCTGACGGTCGATCTCGTCCCAGGACACCCATTCGCCGTCGTCCCAGATCGCGTTCTCCAGCCCCAAAATTCTCCATTCCGTCGCCTCGCACATTCCCCCGCTCGCCGTCCCACCGCTTGCGGTCCGGGCCGGCCCGCCGGTCGTCTCGGCGTCTCGGCGTCACGGTGCCTCAAAGAAAGCGTGCCGCCCCGTGCGGCGCCAGTCGCGCGCCGGGGCCTACGATGGGCGGAATGCTAGGCTTCGCGCCTCGCCCGGGCGAGATAGTGTTACCGCTACCATTCATAATAACAATATCTTAGGCCTGTGTCCGAGTTCGCCCAAACCTCGCCCGGCCCCTTCTTTGGTCGTCAAATATCCCGGGGGGTCCGGGGGGCTGGCCC
>JAGRMO010000298.1:466-2719 GCA_020441205.1 Maritimibacter sp. | reverse complement strand
GTGCCCTTCCACTCGACCGAGGTGGCCTTTGCGAGAATGGTGATGCCGCGCTCGCGCTCGAGATCGTTCGAATCCATCGCCCGCTCGGCCACCGCCTGGCCGACACGAAACGCGCCCGACTGCTTCAGAAGCTCATCGACGAGGGTGGTCTTGCCATGGTCGACNNNNTGGGCGATGATGGCGATGTTGCGCAGGTCCATGAGGCCTCCAGAAATGGTACCGCGGGGCCATAGCCCGGGGCGCGCGGAAAGGCCAGCCCATTTCGCCTGCGTTATTTTGCGAGGTAACGGTCGCGCCGGTGGTTCATCGCGATAATGAGGTTGAGGAGGACGGCGCCGGCGAGCGACCAAAGCACGGTCGGGGCCGAGAGCAGCAGGCCGGCCGCAAGAAAGACGAGCGCGTCGAAGCCGAGCTGGACGAGGCCCGCGCGGATGCCGGCGCGGTCCTGCAGGTAGAGCGCGAGGATGCCGATGCCGCCGAGTGTCGCGCCATGGCGGAACAGCACGAGCAGGCCGGTGCCCGCGGTGGTGCCCGCGAGGAGGGCGGCGAGCGCCGGGTGGGAGAGATCGAGCGAAAGGAACCGGCCCATCGCCTCGGTGAACACCGACAACAGCGCGACCGCGAGGAAGGTCTTGATGGTGAAGCGCCAGCCCATGCGGACCAGGGCAAAGGCGTAGAACGGCAGGTTCAGGACGAAGAAGACAAGGCCGAAAGGCCAAGGGTTCCAATAGGACAGCACCAGAGAGAGACCGGCGATCTGGCCGGTGATGAGGCCCGCGGACTGGAGAAACTGCACCGACAGCGCGACCAGCATGGTGCCCACCACCAGGGCGAGCGCGTCCTCGGCATGGGTGTGCCGGTCGGGCGGGGCGGAGAGAAGGAGCATGGGCGTTCCGTGGGCTGTGCGGCGGCGGGCGGGTCGGTCGGGGCCCGCCCGTCTGGCTCCTAATGCGGCGCGGTCTGG
This sequence comes from Maritimibacter sp., assembly GCA_020441205.1. Taxonomy (GTDB): domain Bacteria; phylum Pseudomonadota; class Alphaproteobacteria; order Rhodobacterales; family Rhodobacteraceae; genus Sinisalibacter. The sequence goes on along the minus strand of JAGRMO010000298.1, from coordinate 1,755 downwards.
GAGAAAAGGTGGATAACGAGAATTCCGCTCAGGATCATCGCCATGCCGAGCAGGGCCGGGGCGTCGAGCCGTTGCGCGAAGACCAGCCGGCCGATGAGGGCGATGAGCAGGATGCCGAGGCCGGACCAGATCGCATAGGCGATGCCGACAGGCATGAACTTCAGCACCCAGCCGAGCAGGAAGAAGCTGATCGCGTAGGCGACGACCACGAGGGCCGAGGGTCCGACGCGGGTGAACTGCTGGCTGGCCTGCAGAGCGGTGGTGCCGACGGTCTCGGCGGCGACGGCGAGAAACAGGACGAGATAGGGCATTGGGTCTTTCCGGAAAATGAGTGCGGTCGGCGCGGGCGCCAGTGTGGCGGGGCCCGGCCCTGGATATGCGAGAGCGAAACGCGAGGGGTCCCGGCGCCGGGTGGCGCATCGGCGACCTTGGCGTTGCAGGCGCGCCCTAGGCGGCGTTCAGCTAATCCGGGGTGATGGCGACGGTGCCGTGCCAATTGGCGATCGAGACGATCGGAACCATCCCGGCACGCCGGGCGATGCGCGCGGCGCGCGACCGGGGCCTGGAGGTCAGGGCAGGGCGGAGTTTCGTAACCATACGGTGAACATAGCCGCGCGCGGGCGAATTGACCAGCCCGTCGTCAACCGGTCTCGGCGCGTCGCCGGAAATGGTCGAGCACGAAGAGCCGGATCGCCGAAGCCAGCCCGCTCGAGACGCCGCGCGCCGCGTCGATCTCGGCGGCCAGTTCGTTGATGCCCTTACCCTCGGACGCGGCGATCTCGCGGAAGGCTTCCCAGAACGGGGCTTCGAGCGAGACGCTGGTGCGGTGTCCCTTGAGCGTGACCGAATGCTTGACCGGCCGGGCGTTCATTCCTCGGGCTCGCCCGCGCGCTCATGGCCGTCGAGGTCGCGCCGTTCCTTCTCGGCCCGGGCGCGTTCGATGTTTTTCTGCGCGCCAGTCCGGCCGAACTTGACCGCATTCGCGTCGGCCTCGGCGCGCTTTTCGGCGCGGGCCTTGTTTTTGCGGAAACGGTTGAGGTTGGTGACGTTGCTCATGGGCGCAGCCTAATGCACCTGCCGGGGGTCGGTCCATACGGCGCGATGCCCGGCGGCTTCGTCCCCGGCTCTCCGGTCCGGTCGCGACCGGCCCCTGAAGCGCTGACTTGTCCTCAGGAACAAAGAAGAACCGCCGGGCGCGGGCCCGGCGGTTCGTTCTCGTCCACTCCGAGCCGCGATCAGCCCTTCGGGCCGATCATGTCTTCGGGGCGCACGATCCGGTCGAAGGTTTC
>JAGRMO010000298.1:0-388 GCA_020441205.1 Maritimibacter sp. | reverse complement strand
CTTGGTGGCGTTGTCGTAGCCGATGGTGGGCGCGAGCGCCGTGACCAGCATCAGGCTTTCCTTCATCAGTTTTTCGATCCGGGCCTCGTTGGCCTGGATGCCGTTCAGCATCCGCTCGGTGAAACTGTCGGCCACGTCGCCCAGGAGCTGGATCGACTGCAGGAGGTTGTAGGCCATCATCGGGTTGTAGACGTTGAGCTCGAAATGGCCCTGGGAGCCGGCGAACTTGATCGCCGCATCGTTGCCCATGACATGGGCCGCGACCTGGGTCATCGCCTCGGCCTGGGTCGGGTTGACCTTGCCAGGCATGATCGAGGAGCCGGGCTCGTTTTCCGGCAGGATGAGCTCGCCGAGGCCGGAGCGGGGGCCCGAGCCGAGGAAGCGGATG